>JAGVHG010000112.1 GCA_020056715.1 Phycisphaerae bacterium
ACGAGGTCGAGCAAATGTAGTCACGACTTTGAACGCAAACGGCCCCTGGCACCACCGCTAAGGCCGATTTGGATCTCCAACTGTCTAACTTGGGCTAGCAGGGTCATGCAGTTGGCCACTCCGGATTGCGAACCTGTCACTCCGAACTTGGCGTTGAAGAGGTTGGACGTCTTGATCGTCGCGGTCTTGTCGTTGGTGCCCACACCGTCCCAAATCGAGGCGTGGTTTTTCCAATAACCCGGCGTGCAGCCCTCGCCACCCGCTACGCACGTACAATCGCTTGCGCAACCGTGGTCGTCGTCTTTTGCTGCACTAGAGCAGTTGCCCAAGTCCGGCGCGTCACATTCCTCGGCTCCGTTTCTCTGCTCATCGCCGCAGTATGTGCAGTCCGAACGGCACACTTTGCCATTGTGCTGCTTCGAACCGGGCGGGTCGCAGGTTTCGGGAGCGCTCACGGTCTTGTCGCCGCAACATGGAACAATTGGCGTGCGCACGCAACGATGATCGATGCATTGATCTCTTGTGCAGACGTCCTTGTCGTTGCAACCAGCGTCCGCGAGGCAACAAGAAGAGATCGATCGGTGCCTGCATACGCACGACTGTCCATCATCATGATGATGGCGGTGATGATGATCGTTGCCAGAGCCCGTGGCGACGCTGCCGTGATCGTCGTCGTCATCATCGTCGTCACCGGAGCCGGGGCCGCAAGTGTCCTCCGTGCATGGATTGCCATCATCGCAGTCTGGGCAACAATCGCCGGAACAGATCGGTCGATGCATGCACTTACACGTCTGCCCATTACCATCATCGTCATCACCGTCACCGGGATGATCCTTCTTGGCGACGCTGCCGTCATCATGATGATCATCGTCACCGTCGTCATAACACGGCGTTTGGCAAAAGCAAACTTGACCCCCACCATCGTCATCGTCGTTATCATCCCCAGAGGCCACACTGTCGTGATCGCTATGATCATAGGCACAGACGCAAAGGTCTTCCGTGCATGGATCGAGATCATCGCAGGGCGTGCCCGGCGGGGTGCAGGCGTTTGTGCAGAGGTCATCGTTCACGTCGTTCCCGTCGTCGCACTGCTCGTTGCTTCCCGGGCAAGTGGTGGTCACGATGCCATCGCCGCAGCGGGGAGGCGTGCACGCGTTAGTGCAGCAGTCC
Source organism: Phycisphaerae bacterium (assembly GCA_020056715.1). Taxonomy (GTDB): domain Bacteria; phylum Planctomycetota; class Phycisphaerae; order UBA1845; family UBA1845; genus SBAX01. The sequence goes on from JAGVHG010000112.1 coordinate 1,171, forward strand.
GTGTTGATGGCGTTCCCGTCGTCGCACTGCTCACCGGTGTTCAGGATGCCGTTGCCGCAACCCGTAGTGCAGTTGTTGCTGCAGGCGTCGTTGTTGTCCGTATTGCCGTCGTCGCACTGCTCGCCGGCATCAACGACTCCATCGTCGCAACCTGCGCGAGTGCAATCAGTGCGGCAAGCATTGGGTTCCGTATCGGAGTTAGCCGCGCCGTCGTCGCACTGCTCGCCGCCATCGAGGAAGCCATCGCCGCATTGAGAGGCGATCGGCCCAATGATTCCCTTGGCGAAACCGGCGAAGGAACGGTTGAAGCCGCCCGGAAACGTGGAGCTTTCACTCGTTAAGAGTACACCGATCGCTCCGCCGCCGAATTCGGACGCCATCGCGCCACCGGTGACCTCGAATCGAAGATCGAATATGCCAGTCGCGCCGCTCGTCTCCTGAAACCCAAAGGCCACGGCCTCACCGGTAAGAAGAACGCTGGAATACTCCGGTATGGAGTCCCCGTTTTGGTCGACCTGGCCAATCACCACCAAATCGGCCTCCGCAACACCGCCACTGAAGGCGCCGGATTCGTCTACATGAATCCGAATGGACACGGCTTCCGTAGCGGGATTGCCCGTTGGTAGCACGAGCACGGGCAGACCGAACGGCGTGAAACGAATGGCTACGGGCGACGCATTGACGACGAATAGATCGGTCGCCGAGTCGTAGGTCGTCACGCCTTGGCTATCAAACAGCAGAGTCGGAGAACCAGGCGTAACGCCCAACAAGGCCGCATGAGCTGAAACGAAGCTACCAACCACTCCCGCGAGCGCGATGCGCACGATACGAGACGCTGTCATTAGTCAACCCCTCCACTAATAGAACTACGACCCGAAGGCATGGACGCCGGGAGCTATTAGCTCGTTATTTCCCCTCGACGGTACGTGTCTTGAAGGCCCGGATTTCGTCAGGCTTTCACCCGAGGTCGGGAAATCAAACTCACGCCGATTCCGGCAAGTGTCAACCAAAGCGACCCGGGCAACGGAACAACCGGCGCGACGTCGGCGTAGGCCGAACCAGGATACTGCCCAATCCGATTATCAAAATCGGATGTGAAATTGCCTATAAATCCGGAGTTGCTAAGAATCACCCCGATGGGACCCGGCCCGAACAGTCCCGCGGCGTCGCCGCCGGTTACGCTGAATACAAACTCCAAGGGATCGCCCGTGGTGGGAAAGCCAAAGTTGTTCAGCGTACCGGTCAAGAGAGTGCCGGAGTTAAACCCAAGACTGGGAACCGTTCCACCAAGAGCGATCGTACCGTTACCTAGAACACCGAATCCATCGATGTTCGCGTTAAGGCCGAAGGTGCCTCCGAAAATAGTCTCTGGGATACCGATCCCGTCGTCGTTCAACTCAAATGCAAAGCCGGAGGCGCCGAACAAATCCGTCATGCTGTTATAGCTCACGTCGATAAAGCCGGAGACTACGTCCGGCGACCGTTGAAGCGAAAGATCAAGACTCGCATAGGCGGGCGACGTAAGAAGTAATCCAGCGATGCCGAGTGCAGAGGCTGAGAATCTGTGTTCCGACCGTAAAATCATCGTACCTTTCCTCGTGCGTATACGGACTTATTTACGAACTCGTAGTATCCCAGTATATCATCATTAGTTTACCTGTGTTAACATCAACCGTCAAGGATAGTTCTATTTCAATTGACACACCTTTTCAATGCCCAATAATATTACTCTGGACGGACTCCCAGTGTGACTGAGAGTCGGTTGATAACCTTCCCATGACGAAGATTAACATGGTCTAATGCAGTGAACTTGGCCTTGGACGAAGCCATGCGCTAGTACGACTGGGCGATCCTCCTCGGCCAAACATCCCCGCAAGCGGCTCGTGCGATGCAAGAACCATGAAGATTATCCCGCGTCAGAAGGTCTGGTTGGGCATCGTCCTCGCGGTGAATCTCTCGCAGTGGCTGATCCCCAGCGACGTGGTAGAAGAGATCGCCCGCCAACGACACGTGATGCTTGGCTGTTACTCGCGTCCACACTTCGCGTGGAACATCATCGTACTGGTCGTCTCGCTCGTCAGCTTCTATATCGATTGGTCCACCGGGGCGACGTACAAGCGGCGATGGTTTCAGGTGATTGCGACCCTCGTGTTCTTGACGCCGAGTCTCGCGGTCCTTGACTTCGTACTCCGCACGCCTGACGTGGAGCATTTCGTCCGCGACAGCCTGGCCTACCATCGCCCGCCCGGGGCGGTGTTCCATGAGGTCTTCGTTGATCGACCGGAGGCCCGGCGGAGCTACCCACATGCGCCGCCGGGATACGGAACGGTCAACTGTACGTTGCACACCGATCGACGCGGGTATCGGAACCAGCCGGATTTGGAAAGCTACGACGTGGTCGTGCTGGGCGATTCATTCGCCGAGGGATCGAAGGTTTCGGACGAGCATCCCTGGCCGGTGCGGTTGGCGTCCGTTAGCGGCTCGACGGTCTATAACCTGGGAATGTCCGGGTATGACCCGCTTCACTATCTGGAGTCGTTGAAGGAAGTCGGCTTGGCACTCAAGCCGCGCGTTGTTCTTTGCCTGATCTACGAGGGAAACGACTTTCGTTCGGACAAGACGGACGAAAAGCGTAAACGCCCAAGCCTGTCCATGCGGTTCGAGGAATACTTTGGTCGATCGCCGGTCATCGGAGCCATTGATAAGCTGCTCATTGAAACGTTCGGGGCGATCAACAGTAACGGACCGCTTAAGGATGCCGGCAAGATCGATTGGTTGCCGCTTGCGATCCCCCAGGGGCCTGATGCGAGATATTACGCATTCGAGCCCAAACAACTCCGCGACCTGTACGAAGGCCGCGATGAGTTCGCGGCCGACAAACACTGGCTGAACCCGCAGGGCCAGATTGGGGAGATGAACAAGTTATGCCGCGACTCGGGATGTCAGCTCGTCGTTGTGTTCGCTCCGACCAAGCCCCACGTCACTTTGCCGATCGTCGCCGACCGGCTCGTCCCCGAAAAAGTCCGGGCCTTTACGGCGATCAGCTATAAGGACGAACTCCCCGAACCGCGTGAGTTTCTGCTGAACCTACTGGAGAACGCGGACGCCCGCGAGGAGGTGGTCGGCGAGTGGTGCCGGCGGCAGGCGATCCCGTTCGTCAGTTTAACCGGCCCTCTCCGCGAGGCCGTCGCACACGGGAAGCAAGTCTACTTCTCCTATGACCAACATTGGACGCCGGACGGGCACGAAATCGTCGCGCAGACCGTCCAACGCTATCTCGATGAATGGCTCCCGGCCCATCAGGCCGATGCTTTACAGCATTGACGTCGGCAAGGACGTCGCGATGGCGCCTTACCGTTGGAGCACGGCCGTCGCCCAGGTGGAGGGGTCTACGTACCAATAGAGATCGTCGCCGACGGTGAGGTACTGTTGCCCACGATCGCCGTCTTCCAGGATGTAGTAGAAGCCGATTCTGGGATGTTCAATTGGGTCGAATCCGATCAAGCAGTCCGCGGGGATGTGGGCTTCGAGCGAATAACCGGAGGCGTTAACCTTCGCAGCGACAGTGATCCGCTCGGCGGGGATCTGCGGCGCGTCCTCGCGAGCGCGTTGGAAATTGTTCACGCCGGCCGCCGGCGCGGCGGCGTTGGATCCTCCGCCGGTGGGGAGGAAATAAAACTGCTGACAGAATCGTGTGGCCCGCTTCACGGTGCGGGCGTCGCGCATATCGGTGCAAAGCCGTAGATTGTCGCCCGTCCAAAAGGAACGCGGATCGCAACGAAGCGGGCGGCGTTTATCGACCACGCGACAGGCAACGCACAGACCCTGCTCATTCCAACAAGACCATACCTCGGCGAAGTCTCTTCGACCGTCGATCTCTCCTAATCGAGGAAGCAGGAACTCGTCCGACCAGTCGTGTACGTCGCCGTCGATCTTCGGCTGCGCGCGGCGATAGTTCAACGGGAACTCAAAGTGGAACAAAAAGCGATTGGGAACCAAGAGGCTCATGCGGATTGCAAACTTTCTGTGGGTGTGACGCCGATGCATTGCCGCCAGACAGATCGTAACTGTCCTGCGTCCATGTCCGAAAGAGAACGGACCCAGAAGATAATCCAGTCATCGTGTCCGCGGGGTCGTATCTCGACGTCTTCGCCAAGACGGTCGACTTGAGCGGGGGTCACGACGTTTTGCGGCGCGCGCAGTTCGACGCGCAGTCCGCGTCCCATGTTGGTGACGATTTTTCCCGCGTAAGCCCCCAGACCTGGCGTTCTGAGCATTACCGCTGTCTTGCCGCCCCAGTCGAGTTGAAGCTCGGGTTGGATACTCTTGAAGCGACCGATCAAGGTCAGAAGAAGCGGAGGCTTCCATTTCGGCTTTTGACGTCGGCTCATGGCCTTCTGGGATAAATGCCACTCTTGGCCATCCGACTTCCAAGGCTGCTGCTGCTCCGGCTGTTGCTGAATTACCGAAACTTTACGGGAATATGCACTGACCGCGGTTTTCAGAAACGCGCGGAATGCGATCTTCTGAATGTCCTTGAAATCGCGTAAAGATAGGCGGATGTCGTCCCACCCGTTCGCGAGAGACCGAATCCGCACGCGACTCCATTGACCGTAAACGGGAAGATCGCCACGTTCATCGAGCGTTTGGATGTTGAGCATCGCACGCAGTTTGGGTTCATGAAATGTGGTAGAGGGAACGCGGATGGCGACTTCCAACAGTTCCTGGAAGCCGGTCAGTATATGGCAGAACCACAGTGGGGTAATCACGGCTTTAAGCTCAATGCGCGTACGATGGTTCCAATCCGTCGGTGTGCAACCACCCATGGACTCGATTGTTGCGACGAGCCAGCATAGCATCTCCGAATCCCACTGAACGCGCTCGCCCTTGGCGTCGCAGTGGTCGACGGTGTGCCATTTTTGCCCGTCCATTTCCCAAGGCATTTTCACCTGGTTTTCAAGGTCGCTAATAGGTCCAAAGGTGGGTGCCGATTCTACATGATGCTTACCATCGTACACTTCGCGAGTAACAAGTGGTCCCATGATGAGGATCGGTTGCAGGGCGATTCCTGTGTGGGATTCGGGGGTGGAGGCGACGATTTCGGGCGTTCCTACCACAACGACATCTCCCCCTGCGTCGCCTGCCTCCGGACCCAGATCGATCACCCAGTCAGCGGTCTTGATGACATCGAGGTTGTGCTCGATGCAGATGACCGTATTTCCAAGATCGACGAGTCGGTGGAGAACGGTCAGAAGGTTTTTGAGATCATCGAAATGCAGACCGGTGGTCGGCTCATCGAGAATGTATAACGTCTTGCCGGTGGATGGACGTCCCAATTCCGCGGCGAGCCTGACGCGCTGGGCCTCTCCGCCCGAGAGCGTGGGGGCGGGCTGACCGAGCTGCAGATACCCAAGTCCTACATCTTGCAGTGTCTGGAGCATGCGCCGCACGCGAGGGACGTTCTCAAAGAGCGATGCTGCTTCACTGATGCGCATAGTGAGTATGTCTGAAATGCTCTTGCCGCGGAATTGCACTTCCAGTGTTTCGGGGACGAAGCGCGTACCGTGGCAGTTCTCACACTCGATCCACACGTCGGCAAGGAAATGCATTTCGATGCATTTTTGGCCCATTCCCTGACACTCCTCGCAACGTCCGCCGGGGCGGTTAAAGCTGAACCGGTTTGCGGTGTAACCGCGGATTTTGCTCATCGGGAGGGTGGCATACAGTTCGCGAATGGCGTCGAAGACGCCGGTGTATGTGGCCGGGTTGCTCGTGGGGCTGTTTCCGATCGGTGCTTGATCGACGTTGATGACTTTGTCGATTAATTCCACTCCGCTCATGCGGTCGTGGCCGCCGGGTACGACGTTCGCCCGATGGAGCCGGGCGGCGAGGGCGTTGTAGAGGATATCCGAGACCAAGGTGCTCTTGCCGCTGCCGGAAACTCCGGTGACGCAGGTCAAGCGACTGAGCGGAAAGGCAACGTCGATCTCCTTGAGGTTGTGCTGCCGTGCGCCGTGGACAGTGAGCCATTGGTTACGTTGTTTGGTCATTGAGGCAGCAGTCAGGCTTCGTATCGCGGACCCTCCCTCCTCGGTCGGCTCGTCTGACCCCTTACGGTCACGGTATTGTTGCGGGGTTTCGTCGTCCGGCGGTACAACCAGATCGGTACGTGGTGGTGCAGCGACCGGACGACGATTGGAGGGAACGGGGATCGCTTCTTTACCGGACAAGTATTTCCCGGTCAGGGACCCGCGCTGAGTGCGCAGCCGCTGAGGATCGGCGGCTGCGGTGATGCGACCCCCGAAGTCGCCGGCGCCTGGCCCGAAGTCCAAAACGTGATCGGCGGACTCAATCACTTCGCGATCGTGCTCCACCAGCAGAAGGGTGTTGCCAAGATCGCGAAGGCGATGGAGGGCGCCGATCAGCCTCCGATTGTCGCGGGGATGCAGTCCGATGGTTGGTTCGTCAAGGACATACAAAACGCCGGTCAGGCCGGTTCCGATCTGGGCGGCCAGTTGGATGCGCTGGGACTCGCCGCCGGATAGCGTCGCGGCGGTTCGATGGAGCGTTAGGTAATCGAGGCCGACATCCACCAGGAATCGAAGCCGCGAGGTGATCTCGTGAAGAAGTTCTCCGGCGACCTTCCGCTGCCGGGTATCCAGCCGTAGTTGTTTGAACCACGCAAGCGCCTTGTCGAAGGGTTGTAAACAAAGGTCATGCATGGTTGCGTCACCGAGGCGAACGGCGGCGGTGTCCGGGCGAAGGCGCGACCCCGCGCACGTCCCACAGGGCACATCCGTGACCATCGCGGCAAGTCGTTCCCGATATGCGGCGCTGGCTAGGGTTGCGCGATGAATCGTGGGGAAAAACCCACGCCACTGGAATCGTAGACCCGACGCTGCGATCCAATCGTCACCGCAGCCTTGAAGGAAGGTGAGTTGCTGCGTGGCGGTGAGTTTGTCCCAGGGCAAATCGAGGTGGAAGCCCAAATGATCTGCGAGGGCCGACAGCAGAATATACAACTTGGAACCGGTCTGAAGCTCGCCCCAACCGGCAATCGCGCCATCGGCAATCGAGCGAGTCGGGTGAACGACGATAGCGGCCGGGTTGGCCCCGCGCTGAACACCTAACCCTTCGCACGATTCGCACCAGCCAAGGCGGGTGTTGAAGGAAAAATGGTGCGGCGTAAGTTCGTCGTAACTGCGGCCACAGCGACTGCAGGAGCGATGTTGGGAGAATCGGAAGTCACCCTCGTGTGCTGTGGAGTTCAGTCCGGGCGATGGATTCGCGGCCCTGTCATTTCGCACCGCTCCCTGTCGGTCGCGGCTCTGATTTTCCTCTTCGACGAGTTGTATGAAGATTACACCCTGCCCGACGGCGAGTGCCTGCTCCACACTGTCTGTGAGGCGCGAGGCTTGGGCGCGTCGGACGACGATGCGGTCTATGACCAATTCCACGTCGTGGTCTTGCTTGGCGTCAATGGCGATGGGGTCGTCGAGAGAGTGCAACATGCCGTCGACACGCACGCGAGCGTAACCGTTGGCTCGCTCGCGGTGAAAAAGGTGTTCATAGGTCTCATTCCCCGAAGGCGAGATCGGGGCAAGCAGCAGCAGACGAGTTCCTTCGCCCAAGTCGAGGATTCTTTCCACGATCTCATCGGCACTCTGCGTGCCGATGGGGACTTTGCACTTGGGGCAATAAGGCGTGCCGATCCGCGCCCATAGGACGCGCATGTAGTCGTAGATTTCAGTGATCGTGCCCACGGTGGATCGAGGGGATTTGCTCGTATTCTTCTGTTCGATACAAATCGCCGGCGACAGGCCGTGGACGTGATCCACTTTCGGGGGCTGCAAGCGACCCAGGAACTGCCGGGCATAGGAACTGAGCGACTCCACGTATCGCCGCTGTCCTTCGGTGTATACAGTGTCGATGGCGAAACTACTTTTGCCGCTGCCGCTGGGACCGCTGCATACGGTCGTCTTGTTGCGGGGGAATTCCACGGTGATGTTCTTGAGGTTGTGCTGCCTTGCGCCGACGACAGAAATTACTTCGCGGCGGCGGCGAACTGCGAAGTCCGAAGATCGAAGATCGAAAGGCCGAGTCTTCTTTCGATCTTTGATCTTCGATCTTCGGGACTGCGTGAGTACCTCCCCCAATGCGTGACCAGTGAACGATTGCATGTTCCGGACGATGTCTTCCGGTGTGCCCTCGGCCACAATGAAACCGCCGCCAACCCCGCCCTCCGGCCCCAGGTCGATTATCCAGTCCGCAGTCTTGATCACATCGAGGTTGTGCTCGATCACGATCACGCTGTTTCCAGCGTCGACGAAACCGTGCAATACGGACAGAAGTTTCTTGATATCCGCGAAATGCAGACCGGTGGTCGGTTCGTCGAGCAGGTACAGTGTTCGTCCGGTGGATTTCTTGACCAGTTCGCGAGCGAGCTTGATGCGTTGGGCCTCGCCGCCGGACAGTGTGGTCGATGCCTGGCCGAGCTTTAGGTAGTCCAATCCCACGTCGTGTAGTGTTTGCAGCATTCTCGCGATATTCGGCACGTTGGCGAAATGTTCCAGAGCTTGCTGTATGTCCATCTCCAACACGTCGGCGATGGATTTACCCTTGAACAGAATTTGCAGGGTTTCGCGGCTGAAGCGGCGACCGTTGCAGACCGGACAGGTCACCCAGACGTCGGCGAGGAACTCCATTCCCATTTTGTTGCTGCCGTTGCCTTCGCAGGCTTCGCATCGGCCGCCGCCCGCTTTGCCGGTGGAAACGTTGAAGCTAAAGCGTCCGGGTTTGTATCCGCGAACCTTGGAGTCCGGCAGTTTGGCGTACAGGTCGCGGATTTCGTCGAAGACCTTGATATACGTCGCGGGATTGGAGCGCGGCGTCCGGCCGATTGCCGACTGGTCAATGTCGATCACTTTGTCGAGATGCTCAAGCCCTTCGATCCGCTCGTGTTGGCCGGGATGGACGTTCGCGGACCCGTTCAGATCGCGGGAAAGGGCTTCGCGGAGAATGTCATTGACCAGTGAACTCTTGCCCGACCCGGAAACGCCGGTCACCCCCACGAATCGTCCCAAGGGAATGCGGACAGTGATATTCTTGAGATTGTTGTGCTTTGCTCCGACGACAGTGAGCCAGGGGACTCCATCCAACGAGCTCGGTGGTTGAGTGCCTGTGCCTGTTGCCAGGAGGAACCCGTCGGTGTGTGGGGCGGGAGCAGGTCGCCCCCGGAGTTGTGCCCTCGGTGATCGCTTCTTTCCCCTGATGGTCGGCATTTCTGTTCGGCTTTAGATGCCCGCCTCGCCGCGAAGCTTCACGAGATCATCCTCGATTCCCAGAGAACGCGCGTGCCCCAAAAGGTACTTCCAGTCCAGCGTCGTCCTCTTTACCCGGGCAACGCTCAGCGCGTTTGACCACTGTTTTTCCGATCTACTCTCGCGGCGCCAGAGCAGTTTCATGAGAATGACATCCTCGGCCGTCACCACATAGAACGACGTTCCATCGGGATCGAATGGCATGAGCACGCGCCGTGCCATGACCTCGTTGAAATAGGGGGTGTGCTCTAGAACTGAGAGATCGATCTTCAGACCCGTCCTGGAATCGATCAAGTTCGCCATGCCGCCGTCTCTGGCCACGTCCTCGAGGCTTTCGGCGCTCCGATAAAAACGCGCCGGAAGTGAAGCCGCCAAATCCCGCGCCTGGGATGGCAGCATCCGAAGCGCAATGTCCACATCCTGACTTTGAACCGGCTCACCGTGCACACCGCTGGCCACCGATCCCGTGATCGCGTACGACACCTTATGCCTGTCCAGGTGTTCCACGACACATTGGATCACGTCCAGAAACGGGTCATCCGGCATGATGCGCCTCCGGAGCAGTCTGACTCGTGCGCAAGCGGATCGCGAAGTTGTACGCGTGACGAAGCAAGAGTGCATTCTGGATCGGCCCACGGGCTTCTGCAAGATGCACCTGCATGTCACGATCCCGCTGTTGGGCGCTTCTACTGCGCAACCAATCATTCATTATCGTTCTTAGCTTCAGAACACGCTCCATCGCCTCCGGGTCGCAGATCATCGCTTTCGCTTCCTCTGGATCATCCGATTGCGATCGTCAGTCTTCGCGGTTCGCCGCCCAACGCTTGACGTTGGGGATCTCGACAGGGTCACGGACCGGCGAGCGGCGGGCACGTCGATTTGGTCGTCGCCGCGAAGAAAACTCCCCGTGACCGATCGTTTCGAGCGCATCAAATCGTCGAGACTACCCTGGGCGACGACTTCGCCGCCGCGCACGCCGGGACCGGGGCCGAAGTCGACGATCTGGTCGGCGGTTCGCATGGTCTGTTCGTCATGTTCTACCACGATCACCGTGTTGCCCATGTCCCGCAGTTTACACAGCGAATCCAACAACCGCTGATTGTCGCGATGGTGCAGTCCGATGCTCGGCTCGTCGAGGATATACAGCACGCCGACCAGGCCAGCGCCGATTTGGCTCGCCAGTCGAATGCGCTGAGATTCGCCGCCGGAGAGCGTCGGGGCGGTGCGCTCAAGGGTCAAATAGTCCAGTCCCACGTCGCAGAGGAAAGTTAATCGTCCTCGGATTTCCTTCAACACGTCATGGCCGATCATTTGCTCGATAGGCGTGAGAGTCAAGGTATCAAAAAAACCGCCTGCATCGCGGATGGACTGTGCGCAGACATCGTTGATGTTCTTGCCTGCGATCCTCACGGCCAGGGCCTGGGGATTGAGTCTCGCCCCGTGGCAGGAAGGGCAGGGAGATTTACGCATGAATTTCTCATAGTACTGGCGGACGAAGTCTGACTTCGAACGCCGATGTTTCTCCCGCAGCTCGGCCAACGCCCCTGCGAAAGTACCCCCATGTCGATGGACGCCGCCCGACCATTTCCATTCGAAAGTGACATGCGTCTCACCCAATCCGTAGAGCAACGCATCCTTGGCTTTCTTGGGCAATTTCTCCCAGGGCGCGTCGAGGTCGAACCCGACATGCCGGGCGACCCCACGATAGATGTGCCGGCGCCAACGCCCCATCCGGCCCCAAAAACGCATCGGATCGACCGCATATTTGAAGAAGGACTTCCGTGGGTCGGGCACCAGAAGTTCCGGGTCGAAGTCAAACGTCGTGCCCATCCCGTCGCAGGTTAAGCACATGCCCTGCGGCGAGTTGAAGCTGAGAAGTTGGGGAGAGGGCGGCTCGAAGTTCACGTCGCATTTTGAACACGCGTAGTGCGACGACAGAAGAAGGTCGGTAGGTACATCCGGCGTTCCTTCAGTCTGCACGATGAGAGTACCGTCGCCGAGTTTGAGCGCGTTCTCGACTGCTTCGGCCAGGCGCGGGCGAACATTCGGGGTAAGCGTCAGCCGGTCGACCACCGCCTCGATGTTGTGGCGAATGTTGCGGGCCAGCGACGGGGCCTCGGATAGGGCCACGATTTTACCGTCCACGCGGGCTCGAGCATAGCCCTGTTTGATGAGATCGGTGAAGAGGTCGCGGTACTCACCCTTCTGTCCGCGCACCACGGGGGCGAGAATTAACGCTTTTGTATCGGCGGGCAATTCAAAAACCCGTGCGATAATCTGTTCGCGCGACTGGGCGCGGATGGGCTGGCCGCATTTCGTGCAATGCTGGCGGCCCACGCGGGCGAACAGTACCCGCAGATAATCATGGATTTGCGTGATGGTCCCGACGGTGCTGCGCGGGTTCCAACCGCTGGTTTTCTGCTGGATGGAGATAGCGGGACTCAATCCCGTGATTTGATCGACGTCCGGCTTGGGGAGTTGCCCCAGGAATTGCCGAGCATAGGAACTGAGCGATTCGAGATAGCGTCGCTGCCCCTCGGCGAACAGCGTGTCAAAAGCCAGGCTGCTCTTGCCGCTTCCCGACACTCCCGTAAAGCAAATCAGTTTACCCTGCGGAAGCGTCAACGAGACGTTCTTGAGATTGTGCTCGCGAGCGCCTTTGACCGTGATCGTGCGAGGTTCCATATGCGTTCCGGGAATGGCGAATGTCGAATAGCGAATGTCGAATGTTCATGGGCCTCGTTGCTTTCGCTATTCGCCATTCGACATTCCTTTATTCCCCACCGAGCGCCTCGTCGAATCAAAGCCCAAGTGCGTCACTCGCCAAAACCCTCCGTCCTGCACCATCCAGATCACCATGACGACGCGGGCCTTCGGGTCGCCGCTGGGGTCGGCGAGTTCCATGTAGACCTCGGTCTCCTCCGGACTCGCCTTCGAGTCCGTGTTCGGCTTCGTACGAACCAATCGCGCGGCGGCCCGGCCCCAATCCGTTTCAAAGTCTCCAACGTAATGCGAAACCGTTGGCGCCCAGTGGTAGACAACGCTATGGACGAATTCGTCGCGCGGCATACTCGTGCGGTTCTTCTTTTGTAGAACATTGGCGGCGCAAATGTCAAACTGTTTGTCGAGGGCCGCTTCTCGCTCCTCCTTACTCTTTGCCGACACGTCGTCACGGATGGCGCGCAGCACCACAAAAGCGACTTGCTCAGGGGTAGCCTGTTGATCGAGGGTGACGCCGTAATGGGTCACGCTTCGCACCGTGGCGCTGCGGATCTTGTGGCCGGCCAAGCGGGCGTCGCCGCAGCCGCACCAAACCACCAACGCCCCAGCGGCCGTGGCGGTCAACCCGACCGCCGCCCAGATCGATCGAATTCCTCGTTTGTTCCTACCCATGGCCGAATTCTAACCGCGCCGAAACGTCTTGCCAACCGAGTTACCCAGCCGCAAACTTGTTGCTCGGTGATCCGATCACTAAACTCGCTTACGGCGAAAGGCGTTTGCGACGATGGCGGAATACAGCACCAACCTGTGGGCTCCGTGGCGGATGGAGTACATCCGCTCACTTGCCGGTGACGTGACCGATGAAGGCTGCTTCCTGTGTCGCTACTGGAGTGAGCCGGCCGCGGACCGGACCAACCACGTCGTGTGGCGGGCGAAGTCTTCGTTTGTGGTGATGAACCGCTTTCCTTACACCAACGGGCACCTGATCGTATCGCACGCCGAACACAAATCCGACCTGTCGGAGTTGACCGACGACGAGTTGGTGCAGATGACTCGCACGATCCTTAGCAGCGTAGAGCTTCTGCGTGCGACGCTTGGGCCGCAGGGCTTCAACATCGGCTACAATGTGGGTCACTGCGCGGGCGCCGGTCTGCCGGGACACCTTCATGCCCACGTCGTTCCGCGCTGGTCCGGCGACACGAATTTTATGGCCGTCATCGGCGACACCCGCGTCGTCCCCGACTCGCTGGACGCGTTGTACGATCAATTGTTGAAGACGCTTGAGACAGGCGTAATGCGTCAATGAACACGCGGATGAATACTCAAACGGAACCAATAAGTATGGAACGAACGTTAATCATTCTAAAGCCCGATGCGATTCAACGCCGCCTGATCGGCCGGCTCATCCAACGCTTCGAGGACAAGGGCCTCGCCGTCGGCGGAATTAAACTGATGTGCATTCCCCGGGAATTGGCCGAGCGGCACTACGCCCCCCACAAAGGTAAGCCCTTTTATCCCGGTTTGATCAACTACATCACCTCCGGCCCGGTGGTGGTGATGGTGTTGCAGGGCGAGCGGTGCATCGAGATCGCGCGGACGATGATGGGCAAGACTTTCGGATATGAGGCGGCCCCGGGCACCATCCGCGGCGACTTCGGGGCGAGCCGATCCTTCAATCTCATCCACGGCAGCGACGCTCCCGAATCCGCCAAGACGGAAATCGCCCTATACTTTCAGGAGAAGGAACTGCTCGACTACGCCCCGCCCGATCGATCGTGGGTGTTCCCCGCGAACGACGTTTAAGGCTGCGTCCTAAAACCCCTCTCCCCACGGGAGGAGAGGGTAGGGTGAGGGGGTTTTCAGATGCACTCTTAGGCTGTACTCGTGATTCTGATCATCGACAACTATGACTCATTCACCTACAACCTCGTGCAGACCATCGGCGGGTTGGACGGCGGTTACGAGATGAAGGTGGTGCGCAACGACGAGGCGACGCTCGAGGAGTTGGCTTCGTGGAAACCACGATACATCATCGTCTCTCCCGGCCCCTGCACGCCAAACGAAGCCGGGGTCAGCGTAGAACTGGTGAAACGCTTCGCGGGTGAGGTGCCCATCCTCGGTGTCTGCCTCGGTCACCAGTGCATCAGTCAGGCCTTCGGGGGCAAGATCGTTCGCGCCTCAAGGCTGATGCACGGAAAGACCAGCCCCATCCGTCATCACGGCAAAGGCATGTACTGCGGCCTGTCCAATCCCTTCACGGCCACACGTTACCACTCCCTCACCGTCGATCGAGCCACCCTCTCCCCCGACTTTGAAGTCACCGCCTGGACCGACTGCGACGAACTCATGGGCATTCGCCACAAGACCATGCCCATCGACGGCGTCCAGTTCCACCCCGAAAGCTTCCTCACCACCGAAGGTTGCCGCCTCCTCGCAAACTTCCTTCGCCAATAGAGTACCTCCTATAACCCCTCTCCCCCCCCCTTTGGGGGGGAGGGGTTATAGCAGTACCGCGCAAAGTGGGCTCAAGTGGGTGATAGGTAGCGAACGATTACTCCTGTCAGGTTAAGAGTTTAGGATTCTGACAGGAGTGAAGGCATGGATGTCGGATAGATTCGCACGGTTGGGCGCGTGTCGCCGCGTTTCTTGGACGAGTTTGTGGGTTGTTTCGGGCGATGCGACACGCGTGAGTATCTGCAGGTGTACGCGAAGGGTCAGATGTCGGACCTGCAGCGCAATAGCGTAGAGCCGATAGCCTTGCGCGGCGGAGTTCCGCCTCGTTCACTGCAGGCGTTTTTGGGGTTATTGTCCTGGGATGAACATCGGCTCGTGGAACCGCATGCGCAGGAAGCTGGTCGAAGAAGAGCGTACCCAGGCTATCGAAGAACCGGCGGAGCTTTTTTTCCCCCACGCCGCGGAGGATGGTGAGTCCGTCCGGAGCATCGAAGATTCGGCTCCGGATTATCCCCCGGAAAGCTTGACGGCGGAGCAGATTCGGTACGCACTGTCGCAATGGCTGTTGGCCCACCGGCTGGGGAGACGCGCCGGACGGGTCATTCTCCAGGATGACGCCGCGGTGCTCGCTTATCATCGCAAGCACAACACCGCCGCGAAGATCAACCACACGCGGACAACGTGCACAGAACTGTCACAACGTGGCATCGACGTGCATCGAATCCGCTCGTGTTTGGATAGCAACTTTACACTGTACTGCTAGGATGCGTTTTTGACGGCTGAGGCGTAGACGACGACCCCTTTTGTCTTGGGCGCCATCTTCTTGAGGTGACCCATCGAGACGAGCTTCTCCTGGTCGCCCTCCACCGTACCCTGCGGCAATCGCTCAACACCGTCCGTAAATGCGAGGCACAGCGCCGGGATCCGTTCGGCGGGGATCAGCCGTCTGCCCATTATGGCATGACAGCGTACGCTGCCCAGCACGTGAATTCAACGCCTTGGATCAGAGACACTGAATCCGTTATCATGGCCCGTTGTCAGCTCGGTTTGTTCGAGAAACAAGCCCTCTGGGAAATGTCGGTCAAGAGGTTCGAAGCGGATGTCTAGAAGGCGATTGTTCACACCTGTTGATCAGCAGGGTAGCATCATTGAACCCAAGATCGGTCTTGAATTATGATGCCCTCTGCGAGCAATATTATGATCGGGAGCAGCGTATGACCGACCTCGCTTTCCAAGACTACTATCCCGACGACTGGGCCGTTTGTTACGGCTGTGGGCGGCTTAACGAACGCGGACTGCACATCAAGAGCTATTGGGACGGCGACGAATCCGTCTGTACGTTCCAGCCCCGACCCCACCACACCGCCATCCCCGGCTTTGTCTACGGCGGACTTATCGCCTCCGTGATCGACTGCCACGCCACCGGAACAGCCTCTGCCGCCGCATATCGCGCCGCGAGTCGCCCGCTTGGCTCCAACCCGCTGCTACGCTTCGTCACGGCGGCCCTGCACGTTGATTACCTTTGCCCTACACCCCTCGGCCCTCCACTCGAACTCCGTGCAACGCTCAAGGAGATCAAAGACCGCAAGGTCGTCGTCTTGGTCAACTTGTTCGCAAGCGGCGAGTTGTGCGCCCACGGCGAGGTTGTCTGCGTCCAATGGCCCGGCCGCGCCGCCCGGTAGGACACCCGCCGAAGAAGCCCGTCTCGAAATGCGTCGTCTGTTGGACGAAACTAGACTCCCACCGTACCTTCGCGCGCGGGTCGGTTGTGGGCAAAAAACGCAAGACGAGAATGGGTCCCATGCTGAAATGTCGCGTGTCGGGGGAGGGGGATAGCTTCACCGGTACCTCGCGTAAACTGACTGATAGGAAGTTTGATTCCGCGGGGGGCGACGGCGCGGGCCCGGGGGCGGGGGGTTTACCCGTCAACGGTTTGCAATTGAACCGGCGGAATCGCTATGATGAGGGTTCTACCATACCAAATCGTTTCAGGCGACATGTACTATTCGCGAATCACACGCTGTGTTTTGCAAACTTCACACGTGACTTCAAAATAAAGTGAAGTGGGAGGCATTTCGTCCACGAGGGGTGCGTTTCGCGCTCTCCTTCTTTTTTCAATGATATTTCCCAGATCGAAACCACATTCAGAACAATGCGTTGCGGCGTATCGCTCGAGAACGTTCCTGGCAATTCGGTGCCATATGAAAAAGCCTATCGCCAAGGGCGAACAAACGGCGCTAACGACCAAACTTGTCTTGCTAACTTGCCATTGAGGATCAACCGGGACAGACCATGAGCTGATTTCGGCGGTGGATTGAATCAAATGCGCCACATAAAAGAAGAAGGCTGTTAACACCCATCCAGCGAGGGAAACCATCATCAATCCCCACGTGATCAATTGAAGAATGGCAACGTTTCTCACTCGACGTGATAACATAACTGCCTCCGTAACGCTCCCGACTGTGGGAAACGAAACAGACCTACTACGACATTTCCCATTTGGCCCTTGTTTGAACGACACTCTCAGCTTAACCGGGGATTGTATTGTGACCAAGCATCAGACAAAACGCTTTTCCTTTTGTTCACGCCGGTTTCTCGCGCGCTTTCGCGGCATTTACGAGAGGCATGATCACAGGTGGCGCTTGGACGGGAACGCCCGTTGGCTGCCTTCGGGCGTACCGTCGCCGCTCTTGTTTCCTCTCTCGTTTGGATTTCGCCTCGGCGAACGCTCAGCCCCGTTGTATCAGCGGCGGTGGCACACCGAACCGCTGGATACGATCGAGGATCGCTACGAACAGCTCACGTGACACCGCGACCTCCGCCATTTGAAGCGTCACGTACTTCACGTGGAAAACCACCTTTGCTCTGATCTTGTTCAACTTTTCTTTCTCTGCGGAATCGACGCTCCAGTTCAAAAACCGCCGCATCGGGGGAGGGGGTTAGCTTCTCCGGTACCATGCGAAAAGGGCGGGTCGTGGGTTAAAAAACGTGGCGCAAATGGGTCCCATGCGAGGGAAGAAGGTAACTCACATTGGAAGTCCCCAAAGAGGGTGGGGGTCGGATTCTCGCGCAGGCGAATGTAAACGGGACCCAAGCGCAGAAGTGTCATCGCGTGGCACGTTCGCAAACGACGCGAAAACAGCCTGTAATACCGATCCCAACAATTAACCGCGCGGCAGCTGGACGGGAGGGCGAAGCTCCCGCTGAGCCGCCGCTCGCCAAGAGGCTCGCCCTCCCCAATAGCATAGCGCGGTTAATTTTTGGGATGCGTAAAAACAAGCCGTAAACAGACCGCAAACCATTCGCATCGTCTCCGTGCCATTCGGTGACACCGTTTATGCTACAACGGACACGTTGTAGTAAATCTGTGCCAGCGATTGACACGCGCTAGTAGTGCTGGCCGGCGCGGCGGGAATGGAGCGGAACCTCACCCGCGAGCGGACCCGGTCCGCAATGGCCGTCAAACGCGGAAACGGGCAAAGGATCGGGACCGTCCCCTACGGTTACGATCTTGCCGACGACCGGACAACACTTGTCCCGAACGAATCCGAACAGGCCGTAATCGCTGACATCCGATCCCAGCGCTCCACCGGCCGGACCCTCAAACGCATCGCGCAGGAATTGAGCTCCCGCACCGTTCCGACCAAGACCGGCAAGTCCGCAGCCTGGACCCATCAGGCTGTGGCGCGGATTCTCAAACGCGAACAGCGCGCTTCGACGGACTTTCATGGCGCCGTAGCTAAGTAGGAACGCAGAATGATTCATCCATTTTTCGACTTTCAGACGACCTTGGTACTGGCGGCGGAGCCGCCGGGAGGTCGCCATGGGATACGGCAT
>JAGVHG010000157.1 GCA_020056715.1 Phycisphaerae bacterium
CGATTGTGGGAGTCTTACCTTTCCCAGGCAAAAGCGCAACATTCCAGCGGTCAGATCGGTCAGCGGTTAGAGGCGGTGGCGACATTGGCGAAGGCGGCGACGATCCGTCCCACCATCGAGCTGCGCGACGAGGCGATCGCGTGCCTCGCGTTGCCGGACATTCGATGGGACAGGGTGTGGCAACCGAGGGAGTCTGGTCTGCCGGATCCGATAGTGGATTTTGACAGCAGCTTGCAGCGCTATTTCATCTACTATCGGCCGATGGGAAGAATAAGCGTACGCCGATCGCAGGACGACCGCGAGCTGGTCTCCATACCCGAAAACGCCGTTGCAGGAATTCGGCCAGAGCCACGGTTCTCTCCCGATGGAAGGTATCTGGCTCGTGCCACGGAAGAAGCCTGCGAAATCTGGGATATCGATGCGGCACAACTCAGTGTCACGATTCCCATTAAGACGCATCCGGTTGGCGATCCATTTAGGTTTTCTCCGGATGGAAAACGACTCGCGATCGCAGACCGCGACGGCGCCATTGCCTTCTACGAAATCTCCACGGGGCAAACGACGTTCTTGCCGGCCTTGCACTCACGGATCTGGTCTATTGAGTGGTCGCCGCAGATGGACAGGCTCGCCAGTTGCACGACGGAGAATGGCGAGGTCTTCGTGCGCGACGTGCAATCGGGCGCCGTGCTTCACACGCTGAACCACCCTGCGGGCGTCTGGACGCTGGCCTGGAACCCGGAGGGAGAGCGGCTGGCGACGGGCTGCAGCGACCACAATGCCTATGTCTGGGACACTGTCACCGGTCGGTTGATTCACACCCTGCGTGGGAACAAGAATGTGCCCGCCCGCGTGCAGTTCGACGCTGCCGGCTCCGTGCTCGCCACGGCCGCGTGGGGTCGCACGACGCGTTTCTGGGATCCGCGTTCTGGCGAAGAGCTTCTGAAAGCGCCGGTGGAGTTAAGAACATTCACCTCTCACACGCTCAACTGGGCGTATCGCTCGGAGGATGGTGGACTTTCCCTCGGCCTCGCGGAGTTCGTTCCCAGTCAGGCGTTCACCACGATTGTTGCAGATGACCCGATGCCCGCCGATGGGTCCGGATATATTTGGTTAAGCGCCGATGGCCGACTGGCGGCAACCCCGAGCCGTGCGGGGATTCGATTGTGGGACCTGGCCATGCGGCGTTATGTGGGGCTGGCCGCCTACGAGGATCGCGGTGAAGGCGCCGATTTCCTACCGGACCGTTCGGGTCTCCTGACGGCCGGTGGTCCAGACCAAAAGGTCCTGCTTTGGGCGTTGAAGGAAGAGGGTGGAACCGTCAGTTTCGCGGATCGCACGCCCGCTGTACTGCCCATACCTCAGGGGGCAAACTGTTTGCGGGTGACCCCGGATGGTAAGACGTTGCTCGTTGGCGGCGGGGACGGCACGCTCTGGGCGGTCGATCTTGCAGACCCATCGCGCCAGCGCGTTCTTGGAGTGCACCCCGGCGTTCGTTTTTTGAGTCTTAGCCCCGATGGCCGCTTGCTCGCAACCGGGGGAGGGGGTACTGATGCTCATGTATGGGATTGGCTGAATGGCGAATTGGTCCATACGATCTCGATTCCCGTCTGGACGCCCGTCGCGTTCAGTCCGGACGGCCGCTGGCTCGCCACCAGCGGGATGGAACGCGGCCTTTGGGACGTGCAGTCGTGGGAACCGGTCACTCGATTCCGAGATCCTCCCTCCACGGGCCATTTCGGTCAATTCGTCTTTTCGCCCGACTCCAAGCTAATGGCCGTGTGGGTAGCGGGAGACACGATCGAACTGATAGACATGGAGCGATTGGAGCCTGTCGCCCATCTTCGGTGCCCGACTCCGATTACTCTGAACGCCCTGGCCTTCACGCCTGACGGCAACCGTCTGATCTTTCCCAATGAGACGCCCGGGCACCTTCTGCACGTGTGGGATTTGCGGGTCCTCCGCCGCCAACTCGCCGAAATCGGCCTGGATTGGTAGCCCTCCCGCCTGTTCCTCAGGCGTGTATCAAAAGCCCTCTCCCCCATAGGGTGAGAGGGGCGGGTGAGGGGGTTTTCGGATGCACACAAAATTCCCTCTCCCTTCCAGGTAGGTTCGTGTTTAGCGTGTACAAGGGATCGACCCCAACGGGGTCATGACCTTCAAGCCCAGGGTTGTCCCGAAGGCGCTACCCTGGGTCAACGGCGACGAACACCAACAACCCCAACGGGATTGCGGCGCAATCGCCAACGCGTCTTCAAAACTCGATGTACACCGTAGAGACGAATTGCGTCATAAGGACACAACCCCGTTGGGGTTGTATGGCTTGATGCCCCATGATCCCAGGGTAGTCCGCCGTGCGGACAACTCTGATACCACCTCCCGCGTTAGTCATAGCCGAGCTGAGCCGACCGGTGGTGCGAAGCGAGGCTCGGCTATGACTAACGCGGGAGGTGGTATCAGGGCGGCGGCAACCTGCCGAGCGATCGGCTCAAGCTCCACGAGGGAAAGCCGCCGATCGGGACGCTGACGAAGCAGACCTGCCAAGGTCTGCCCATCGACGTACTCCATGACGATGAACTTCAACTCGCCGTCGGTGTGGAAACTGTAGAGCCGACAAATGTTGTCGTGAGTAAGCTGACGACTGATGAGCGCCTCGCGGCGGAGGTTCTCGACGGCGGATTCGTCGCGGGCCAGCATAGAAGGAAGAAGCTTTACGGCGACGGGCACGCGCAGCTCGGTGTCCTCGGCCTGCCAGACCTCGCCCATGCCCCCAGCCCCCAGCGGAGCGCTTCCGACGATCCGGTATTGGTGGGCGAGCACTCTGCCGGACGAATTGCGGTCGGCAAAGACGGTCTTAGCAAAGCTCAAGGTCTGGGGACCGTCCCCGGGCGGGCGCGGCGGTGCCGGTCGCGTTGGGCCGTCGTTCAACGTGTCATCAGGGCGGTCTGGGGACATAACCATACGCCGCAAGGATCCTTCCGCGGGTCATCGATCCGCTGTCGCGCGGTGCCGCACTATAGCCCGACCTGGCGAAACTCCCCGAAGCTCAAGAACGAGCCTCCATCGCTGAGTTTGAGACCGTTCGACAGCGGAACGCCGGATTCCGACTCCAACGGGATTCCATCGACGCTCAGGACGTTGTCCGCCGCCAGGGCTTCGATCCACAGCCTGCCACCGAGGCGAAGTATGCGGAACAAGCGTCCGGTTTTCGCGCTCGCCGGCCAGGCCAACTCGTTCGTTGGTTCTGTGCCACATACCGCCCAGCGGTAGAGGATCAAGTATCGCTCCTGCGTCAGATTGTCCAAACGCTCAATCGAGAGCGCACGCAGACTCAGCCGTTCCGCGGTCTGCCAGAGATCGTCGGCGGCGCCGAACGCCACGTAGCGACCGAGGCGAAACTCGCCGACGCTATGCGAATCAAGGTGCGGTGTCAGGCGAAGCCGCAGCGCGTGGGCAACATCGACTTCGGAGGACCGATCGAGCGGCAGTTGGACTTCATCGCGAATCCGGTTTCCGTTGAACCACGTACCGTTCGCGGTCATGTGGTCGATCAGGAAAAGGCCTTCCTTCCGTAGCGAGATTCTAAGATGCGGTCCCCTGTCGCTGATCTGCAAGCTGAGCTGGTCACTCTCCTTGGAGCGTGGGAGGCGCCTCAGAACGAGGTCGTTTTGTTCACGGCTGCGGCCAAGGCGCACTTCGGGAAGCCCAAGCACGTGGACATGGCAGCAGGCCCCGGCACTCTCGAAGCTCAATGTCGCCTTCTGCAGGGCGGGTTGGTTGGCAAACTCCGAGACGAGCTGCACAACGCCCGACCTCACCGCGTCCGTTGGGGTAAGTTGCAAGGGCTTCCATGACTCGGAATACTGTTGGCGGATCAGATCATTCACGTCTTTGATCAGGCCGCTGGCGATCCCATCACGGACCTCGTTGCGCATGCTCATGCCGTAGCCAATGTTGTTGCCTGCATGAAGGCTCTGGTCCACGACGATGGTGGAGGGGTTCTCGTTTCGTCCCAGGATCTTCAGGCGCGCTTGGGAGGTCCATGATTGCTTGTTGCGACCCAACGTGGATTCCATGGTCACGTCGATGACATGCTCACCGCCACGCTGCGGCTCGATTTGGATGCGAGCGTCCCTTCGACCGTGAGCGGCAAGGTTCATCTTGATCTCGTTGGCCACGCCCAAACGTTGCCCCACGGCGGTCAGTCGGAGTTCCTTCATCCGTTCATCCGAGCAGTTCGTGATGCGAAACTCCAGCACGCCGCAGTGGCCTTCCATGTAGAAATGACCGTCGTTAATTTCCAATCGCAAGGGTTCGTCGTCGGTTTCCGCGTCGAGTGCCGGTGCGGCGACGACGGGCTCTCGCAACGCTGATTCCACGGAAGCTCCGGCAGGCGAGATCCCCGGGCTTTCCGCGTTCGCCATCATGGCAACGCGAGGGTTGGAGTCGCGGGAACCCTCCGGAGCCGCGGCTCGAATGGCGTCGGCAGGCTGCAACTGCATATCCCGATTCTCGTTCGGAAGAGTAGGCGGAACAGCTCGCGGACCCTTCCTCGAGTTTAGGACGATTGCTAGAGGCGTTTGTGTGCCAGGAGCTGCGAAAGCAGATCACCTGGAGCCGGACACGGCCGTCGATCTACTACTACCGCACGGCCGCCGGGCGCGAGGTCGATTTCGTCCTCGAGCGCCGCGGTGGAGGGATCGTGGGCGTCGAGGTCAAGGCCGCGGTCAAGCTCGGCGGCGACGATCTCAAAGGTCTAGCGGACCTAGAGGAGACAGTCGGAAAGCGATTCCTCGCCGGAGTTGTGCTGTATCAGGGCAATACGGTCGTTCCTTTTGGACCAAAGCGCTGGGCCGTTCCGCTCAGTGCGATGTTTACGGAATAAGACATCTGCGTCTACACAATGCGCCCTGGACGGCGTTCGCTACACGAAATATTAACCTGCACTATTGCCTCAATTACACCTCCCGCAACGGTCTCGGCAGAAACCGGCGCCGCACGTTCCGCTGCCCGTGCAGTGCGTGTTGTTGATGCACGGGTCGCCGGCATTGGTCCCAACGGTGCATGACTTCACACACTTGGCCCCGGCGCCATACGCCGTGACGCATGGCGTATCAGTCGAACAGGCCGTACTCCCACATGTCACCGCCGACGGACACGCGCGGTCCGCTGAATCCATACTTCACACCTTTCACCGCGTCCACCACCGCCACGATCGGCGCTGAGCGGATCGGAGTTCCAAATTATGTCGCCCGGCGGCGTGCAGGTCGCGGCAGGCGACCAGAATCCGCCGGTAGGATCGCCGGCGTCATGCTGGCCGACGGTGCCGGAAAAACGGTAGCTTCTTCCCGTGACAGTCACACCCCCGGAGTCGACGGTGCTTTTCTTGATGTTCTAGCCCCCGCCGCTCCGTCCCTTCGCGGTAGCGAATGCACAGAGAATGCAGAATAGCGAATGGCAAATGCCACTTCGTCCCGCCGTCGCTTCGTCGCTACGCCGGTCATCGGCTTCCTCCGTTCTCCTTTCCCAAGGCGCGCACCAGTTCTTTGATACTTACAATCTCAGATCTCAACTCCTCAATCTCGCAGTCCTTCTCATGGAGCTGGCGATCCTTCTCCGCGCGGAGTTCGCGGAGGGCTTCGGCGGTGAGGGCCTCGAAGCCGCCGACGGTGAGGGTTTGGTAGCCCTTGGGGTCGCGGCCCACCCATTGCGGGAAAGCGCGCTGCACCTCGTCGGCGATCAGGCCCATCTGCGTCCCGGTGATCCCGCCCTGCGAGGCCGGGTCCAGCCACTGGAAGGTGACCCCGTGAAGTTGCAGCAGACGCTCGAGCGCGCCGGAGAGCGGTTCAATATTCTTCTTGAGCCGCCGATCGGAAAAGATTGTCCAAGTGTTGCTGCCCGGCTTGGCGGCGAGGTCGTTCGCCAGCAGGAGGGCAAAGCTTGGGGGAGCAGTGCCGATCGCCAGGTTGTAAGATTCGCCCGCAGCCACGGCGGTAAAAGTGCCGGAAGGGACCTCAATCTGTCCATAGTCGTTGTTTCCCCATCCGACCAGTGTGCCTTCGCTGCGGATCCCCAGGCTCTGCAAGCCACCCGCCGTTACTACGGTGAACGTCCCCTCTGGGACGTCGATCTGGCCATAGCCGTTGTACCCCCATCCGATGAGCGTACCGTCGCTGCGGATCCCCAGGCTGTGATACGCGCCCGCAGCCACGGCGATGAACGTGCCGGGAGGGACGGTGCTCTGGCCATAGAAGTCCCACCCCCACCCTGCTAACGTACCGTCGCTGCTGACCGCCAAGCTATGAACGTCGCCTGCCGCCAAGACGGTGAACGTCCCGGTGGGGACGTCGATCTGGCCATTGCCGTTCCACCCCCACCCGGCCAGCGTGCCATCGCTGCGGATCGCCAGGCTGTGAGCGCCGCCTGCGGCCACGGCGGCGTAGGTGCCGGAGGGCACATTGATCTGGCCGCTGACGTTGTTGCCCCAGCCGACCAGCGTGCCATCGCTGCGGATCGCCAGGCTGTGATTCCACCCTGCGGCCACAGCGATGAACGTGCCGGAGGGGACGTTTGTCTGGCCGTTGAAGTTGTTGCCCCAGCCGACTAGCGTCCCGTCGCTGCGGATCGCCAGGCCGTGACTCGCCCCTGCGTCCACGGCGATAAACGTGCCGGCGGGGACGTCGGTCTGGCCATAAGTGTTCAAGCCCCACCCCGCCAGCGGGTACTGGACCGACAATCCGCCGGTGATTTCCAGGGTAGTCGTGCGGGCCGCACCATTCACATCCAACTGTGCCGCGGGCGTCGTGGTCCCGATTCCCACGCTGCCGCTGTTCGTATTGTGAATATCGTTCCCAGATGCAGCCCAGAGTGTTGAGGCCGTAGTTTGCAATGTTCCGTCGGGGAAACGGATGCCGTCCGTTCCGGCGATTCCCGCGACGTGCAGCTTCGCTGCCGGCGCGGTCGTCCCGATGCCTACGTTGCCTGACGGGGTGACGTTCAGCGCATTGGGGCCGCCAACGCCTTCCCCGGCGCGGATGCTATATGGTGTGGGGGTAAGCTCCACCCGCGGGTCGAGCGATTCCAGCACGCATCCGCTGGGGCAGCAGACTACAATCTCCAGCCAGCGGCCCTGACCGTTGATCGCAGTCGCGCCGAAGTCCAAGTCCACAGTGAACACGCCGCCTACGACATCGACGGCGGTCTCGGTTTGCGGCGAAGTTCCTTTCTGGTTTCCACCGGTCAGCGCATCCCACAGCCCGAACTGAAAGTCGCATGTGCCCGTTACCGGACCCGATTCGTTTTCCAAGAACCCTTGATAGGTAAAGACCGTGCCGATGTCCGCGGCCTGAGCATCGGATATGAATTGAAAGACCGCAATGCCCATGAGGACAGCGTGAAAGTACCGTGGTTTCATGGTCCATCACCTTTCGTACAAGAACTGGGCTTTCATAACCCTCTCCCCCGCAACGGGGGAGAGAGGGTTCATGATAGGGGCTTGATCGGAGGCCAGGTCGGAACCGGCTTCCCCCTCCGACACAATTCCGATTACCGACAAACGATTCGATTTTCGAACCAATAGCAAGAAAAAAAGTAACTCTTTAGCCGTTTGTAGCGATTTTCGGTGGTAGCGGTGGCAAAAGACCGGTGGTCAAGTAGGTTTTGAGAGCCTCTTGGATCGTGTCCAGGGGA
>JAGVHG010000017.1 GCA_020056715.1 Phycisphaerae bacterium
AGGGCCGCGCCTTTGCGGAGTTGGTCGCCGCTTGCGAACAACTCGATGCCGCGGCCGTCGGGTTGACTAATGTCCTGGCGGATGCGGCCGACGAGGACGTTGTCGCGCCCGGAAGCCTCGACGGGCATTGGGAAATGATTCGCCTCCACGTCGTCCACCACCTTCACTCCCGGCGCATCGGATAGTATCGACCGCACCTCTTGCGGTGTGATGGGTCGCTCGAAGGTCAGATTGATGGACTCGCTGTGTGCCCGGAGTACGGGAACACGGATGCACGTTGGGGCGATGGCGATCGACGAGGTGTGAAAGATTTTTCGCGTCTCCTCAATCATTTTCTTTTCTTCGGTGTTGTATCCGTCCGGGCCTATCGGGGTGTTGTGCGAGAAGAGGTTAAAGGCGATGGGGTGGGGGAAGACTCGGGGGACAATTTTTCGCCCTGCGAGATGGTCAGCTGTTTGCGTTCGTAACTCCTCCATCGCCGCCGCACCGGCACCGCTCGCGGATTGATAGGTGCTCACCACGATCCGACGAACCGGGTTCACGCGGTGCAACGGCCAGACGGCCATGGCCATGATGATCGTCGAGCAGTTCGGGTTGGCGATGATTCCGTGGTGTTTCTTCACATCGCCGGGGTTGATTTCCGGCACCACGAGCGGCGTATCGGGGTCCATGCGGAACGCCGAGGAGTTGTCGATGACCACCGTCCCGGCCTTGGCCGCGATCGGGGCGAAGTGCTTGCTGCGCTCGCCGCCGGCGCTGAAGATCGCATAATCGACCCCGTCGAAGCTGTGGTCGGAAAGCTCGCGGACGGTGAGGGCGTGGCCGTTGAAGGAGATTTTCGTCCCGGCGCCGCGGCTGGAGGCCAGGAGTGATAACCTTTCGATCCGCATCCCGCGTTCTTCGAGGATGGCGCAGACCTCACGCCCGACGGCCCCGGTCGCACCGACGACGGCCAAATGTCGAATCATCACGCCACTCTAACTCAACGCACCTTGTGCGCAAATGATATCGGACCGGGCGGGAGGAAATCACAGGTGGGGAGGCCCTGACAGCGCAAAATCAAGGGTCCACCCCACTTGAATCGACAGAATCGCACTGCTAGACTGCGGACCCTCGTCGAAGCGGATTAACCCGCCGGAGAGGGTCGGGGCGCGTGCGTCGCGCCCACTTTTGTCGCCGACTTCGTGCTATTTTAGTACAAAGTCCTTGCCCTGCAGGCGGCTTCCCGATGGCGAAAAAGGATGGAGATAGACCGTCCGGGCTACGGTTTTCGGGGATCGGGATCGAGTTTGTCGCGGCGATTGCGGGGTTTGCGCTCGTCGGCTATTGGGTAGATCGGCACTGGGATACAAAGCCTTGGGGCCTGGTCATCGGCGCGGTGCTGGGCTTGGTCGGTGGGATGTATAACCTGATCCGGGAGTCGCTGGGGGCGTTCAAACCGCCGGTGGATCGCGGATCGCGGCAGCCGCCGTCAAAGCCATGACCAAGGCGCGAGCGACGTTCGGCGGGTACTACGCGGCGTTCGTCGGGATGGGTTTGGCGACGGCGGCGATAGTCGCGGCGATCGGGTACTTCCCGACGGTGCGGATTAGGGGCGGCGAAGGAGCGGCAGCGCTTGCGGTCGGATGCGCTGTGAGTTGGATCGCAAGCTGTATCGGAGCGCTGCCGACGGCGGCGGCGTTGTCGTCACGGCCGAAGCAGGCGGGGACAGCGGTCCTCGCCTCAACGATGGTGCGGTTTGTTACGGCACTCGTGTTGGTCGTACCGCTGGTGCTCAGTGGTTGGTTCGACCGAACGGTGTTGGTGTTGTTTGTTGCGGTTAGCTATCTGATGATGTTGATGGTGGATACGTTGCTGGCCGTTCGGATGATTCGGCGGGCCGAGGAGCAGAAGGGTTAGATGAACTTCGTCGCTCTCGCCGCCGCCAATCCCATGGACCACGTATACCAGTGGGTCTACCAACGTGCGCACCTAACCGACGCGAACAACGTGTTCACGCCGAACGGTCAAATCAGTGTCGTTTCCAACCATATCATCATGCAGATCATCGCGGTCCTACTGCTTGTTCTTTTGATCCCACGGTTTGCACGGATGAGGGCGAGCGGGGATTCGGTGAAGGACCTGACGCCGCGGGGATTGGGGAACTTTTTTGAGGCGATCTGCGCGTACTTCCGTGACACGGTGGCCAGGCCGATCCTTGGTGAGCATACTGACCAATTTATCACCTACATTTGGACGGCGTTTTTCTACATCCTCTTCGTCAATTTGCTGGGACTGCTTCCCCTTGAGCCGATCACCCGCGGTTTGGTGAAGAGTGTGTATCCGCACGCCCACCACGGCATTGGCGGATCGGCAACGGGAAACATTTGGGTAACGGGAAGCCTTGCCGCTTGCACGCTCATCATGGTTGTGTTCAACGGTTTTCGCTACAATGGGATGGGCTACGTCAAGCACTTCTTCCAAGGCCCGATTTACATCGCGCCTCTGATTGCGTTCCTCGAAGTGGTCGGCGTGGTGGCGAAGTGCTTCGCGCTGACCGTGCGTTTGTTCGCCAACATGGTGGCGGGGCACGTGCTGCTCGCGGTGCTGATGAGCTTCATCAGTCTGAGTTACACCGGACTGGGCGCGGGAGCGGCGACGGGGATCGGGATCGTGGTGGTCCTGGTGAGCGTGGCGTTCTATCTGCTGGAGATTTTCGTCGCGTTTTTGCAAGCGTTTATCTTTACGTTCCTGACGACGTTGTTTATCGGGCAGGCGGTTGTGATTCACCATGAACATGAGGGTGAACACGAACATGCGCGGGAGCACGGACACGGCGCGGTCGAGCCGGCGCATGCGGCGCCGCATTGAGGATCGATGGATAAATCGAGAATTTGTGATTTTGGAAATCAGAAGTCTTATCTCGGCGACGATTTGAGATTTGAGATATCAGACAAGTAAGATCGCCATGCCCGGACAGCGGTGGGACACTCGGGTCGTAAGGCGTGACTGCGATGGCGACTGGAAACAGCCTTCGGCTCCCACACGAAGGCGAACGGTTTGGAGAGATTAACGTGCAACGAATGGTAGCGAAGGCGAGTCTGTTGTTGATGGTGTTGGGTGTAGTAATGATGCTTGACCCGGTTCCGGCGATGGCGGCCGATCCGGCAGGCGGCGCCGCAGCGAATAGCGGAGGTTCCTTTTTCCCGGGAAACACCGCGGCTAATCTCGGTGGGGCAATAGGGGCTGGGTTGGTGGTGATGGGCGGCGCGGCCGGGATCGGGCGCATCGGAGGCAGCGCCGTCGAATCGATGGCACGACAACCCGAGGCGGCGGGAAACATCAGTACAGCGATGATTATTACGGCGGCCATGATCGAGGGGGCGACGCTGTTCGCTGTGCTAGGGTGCTTTCTGGCGGCGATTAAATAGAGACCACTGTCGATTGCCGGGCGCAGCCTTGGCTGGTTGGTGGCGAAGCGGATGACGCAAATGCAAAGTATAGAATCGCGGTTGGTGGCGGTCGGCGTGCTGTTTGGGACGACGGCGTCCCTTTTTGCATCGGAAGGCGGCGACCAGCCGACACTGTTCACCGGTGATTTGGGGAATATTCTGTGGAGCCTGCTAACTTTCTTCGTGGTGCTGGTTGTTCTCGGCAAGTTTGCCTGGCGACCGATCCTCAGCGCGTTGCAGAAGCGAGAGGACTTCATCCGTGACTCGTTGGCTCATGCGAAGCACGATCGCGACGAAGCCGAACGGCGGCTGAAGGAGTACAGCGACAAGATCGTCGCGGCGCGGTCCGAGGCGACGGCGATCGTCGAAGAGGGTCGGCGCGATGCGGAGGTCGTGAAGCGTCGGCTTGAGGAAGAATCCAAGGCGGAGGCCAAGGCCAATCTGGAACGCGCCAAACGTGAAATCGTCATAGCCACCGACACGGCGATCAAGGAGCTGTACACACTTAGCGGGAAGCTGGCGACGGAGTTGGCCGGGCGCATCCTTCGCAAGGAGCTTAATCCGCACGAGCACGAGCGCTTAATTACCGAGTCGATCAATGAGTTACAGGAGATCGAGGCAAGTTGAGGGTCTAGGATTTGTCAAGCGGAAACGAACGAGAATCCGGGATCGCGAGAATCTACGCGACGGCCATGCTGAATCTCAGCAAGCCGTCGGGTCAAGCGGATGGTCTGCGCCAAGAGTTGGCGGACGTGGCGGGGCTACTCGATGGTCAGCCCGAATTCGAGGCGTTCCTGTCGAATCCCACGGTCGGGGCCGAGGCCCGGCAGCGGATGATCGAGAAAGTCTTCCGCGGGCGATTCAGCGATGTGCTGGTCGATTCGCTGCAAGTTCTGAACCGCAAGGACCGCCTGGGCCTGATTCGCAGCATCACGCACGCGTATCGGCTGCTGCACGATGAGCTGATGAAACGCATTGAAGTTCACGTCCGCACAGCGGTGCCATTGAACGAAGCACTGCGTACCCAACTTCGGACGAAACTCGCGGCCAAGACGGGCAAGCAGGCCGAGCTGGTGGAGACAGTGGACGAGACTTTGATCGGTGGTCTGATCGTACAAATCCATGATGAGAAATACGACAACAGCGTGTTGCGAAAGCTACGGACGCTAGGTCGGAATTTACTCGACCGGGCTTCGCAGGAGATTTACAGCGGGCGGACGTACACGGTCGGGCACGCGGGCCAAGGGTAGGACAAAGCGGCGGAAGAGACGGTATGAAATTCAGAGTCGATGAAATCTCGTCGGTCATTACGGAAGAAATACGGCAGTATCGCGGCACGGTAGACGTGGCCGAGGTTGGGAAGGTGCTCGAAGTCGGCGACGGCATCGCCCGCGTGTACGGCCTGAGCAACGCCATGGCCGGCGAGCGGTTGGATTTTGCAAACGGCGCATCCGGCCAGGTATTTAACCTTGAGGAGAACTCCGTCGGCGTCGTCGTGCTCGGAGATTACCTGGGTATCAAGGAGGGCGACGAAGTCCGTCGAACCGGCGAAGTACTGAGCGTGCCATGTGGTGACGCGATGGTCGGGCGGGTGGTAGACCCGTTGGGTCGGCCGCTCGACGGGAAAGGTGTGATTGAGACGCCGCACCGTCGCCCGCTGGAGTTCAAGGCCCCAGGGATCGCCCAGCGGCAACCGGTGAACGAGCCGTTGCAGACGGGCATCAAGGCGATCGATAGCATGATCCCCGTCGGTCGAGGCCAACGTGAACTCATCATCGGCGACCGCAAGACGGGTAAGACCGCCATCGCCATCGACACGATCATCAACCAAAAAGGCGAAAACGTCATCTGCGTTTACGTGGCCATCGGACAGAAGGAATCCACGGTCGTGGGCGTGGTGGAGAAACTTCGCTCACAGGGAGCGATGGATTACACCATTGTGGTCAGCGCCGGGGCGTCCGATCCGGCGCCGCTTCAGTTCATCGCCCCGTACGCGGGTGCGGCGATGGCTGAGTACTTCATGTATCTGCAAGGCCGGGCGACGTTGTGCATCTATGACGACTTAACCAAACAGGCCCACGCGTACCGGCAATTGTCGTTGCTTCTCCGCCGTCCACCGGGGCGCGAGGCTTATCCGGGTGATGTGTTTTATCTGCACTCACGACTGCTGGAGCGAAGCTGCAAACTTCGCGAGGAGTATGCGGTGGTCCCCAAGGATACGAAGGACGACAACCGCGATCGATCTCTGGGACGGAAGCATCCACAGGGACTGAAGGCGCCACATGAGCATCGGCCTGATGACATCGATGGGCTGTATCATCGTCCGCATGGTCGTGAAAAGGCGCAGGCATGGCTCAACACTTTGCCGGATAAAGACAAGTATAAGGTGATGCGCTTTAGGGACTCCGGCGGATCGATGACGGCGCTTCCGGTGATCGAGACGATGGAGGGGGAAGTGGCGGCGTACATTCCCACTAACGTGATTTCCATCACCGACGGGCAGATTTACTTGGAGCCGGACCTGTTCTTCGCCGGCGTCAGGCCGGCGGTCAACGTGGGCATTAGCGTGTCCCGTGTAGGAGGTAATGCCCAGCGGAAGGCGATAAAGAAGATCGCGGGTTCACTACGCTTGGACTTGGCCGCCTACCGCGAATTGGAGGCATTCTCGCAATTGGGTACGGAACTCGACGCAGCTACTCAGCGTCAGCTCGACCGCGGGGCGCGAATGGTCGAACTTCTCAAGCAGCCTCAGTACAAGCCGTATAAACTCAGTGACCAGGTGGTGAGTATTTTCGCCGGGGCGAAGGGTTATCTGGACACCATCCCGCTCAACAAGGTACTGGCGTTCGAGGTGGCGTTACTCAAGCACGTGGGCGACGAATTCCCCGAAGTGCTGAAAGCGATCACGGATACCGGCGACTTGCCGGACGATCTGCAAGCGAAGTTAAAGAAGATTATTGAGGATTTCAAGAGTCATTTCGGTGAGAAGGCGGCGGAGCGAAAGTAAGGGACTTGTAGCAGCGCTTCGGCGCGGTGATAACCGATGGCCAATGCCCGAGTCATTGTTAAACGTCGCAAATCAGTTCGCAATATCCGCAAGATTACGCGGACGATGCAACTCATCGCCACGGCGCGTTTCCAGGCGGCGTTCACCCGCGCCATGGCGACCAAACCCTATACCGAGCGACTGGCCGAACTTGTCGCCGACCTGTCCAATGCGATTGGGGAGGAAGCGGCGCACCCGTTGATGCGTGCCCAAAGAGATGTAAAGCGTTCGGCAGTGGTAGTGCTCACCAGTTCGCGCGGTCTGTGCGGCGGATACAACACCGGAGTGCTGCGGGCGGCCGTCGGCCACCTCGATAGTGAAGTAGCAAAGGGCGTCGAGAATGACGTGTCTATGGTGGGGAAAAAGGGAATAAGTTATTTTCGGTTCCTCCGTCGTCCGATGCTGGAGCAGATTACGCATATCGGGGATGCACCGCGTTTCGAGCAAGTGGAGCCGATTGCGAATACCCTGATGGATCGTTTCATCAAAGGCGAAATCTCCGCCGTGTATGCCGTGTATATGCGGTTTTACTCGGCGGGGCGGCAGAGACCGACGGTGCTGCAACTGCTGCCGTTGACCAACGAAGCCGGAGTGAAAGAGACGGGAGGAAAGAAGTCGACGGTCCTGTACGAGTTCTCACCATCTGCGGAAGAGCTGCTTGCGGAATTGTTGCCGGCCACCGTCCGCGTGCGACTGTTCCAGTGTTTCATTGATGCGGCGGTGAGCGAGCAGATCGGGCGGATGGTGGCGATGAAGGCCGCAACGGAAGCTGCGGCGGAAATGATCACGGCGCTCACGCGGAAGTACAATCGCGCGAGGCAGACGCAAATTACGATGGAACTTTTGGATATTGTGGGCGGAGCCAACGCGTTAGCGTAAGGTTTATGACATGGAAGACGGAAATATCGGGAAAGTAACACAAGTCATCGGTTCCACCCTCGACGCGCAGTTTTCAGAGGATCGGATGCCGAAGATTTACAATGCCTTGGAGATCGAGGTGACGCGCACCGTTCTTGGGGAGACGACCCAGGAAACGTTGTGGTGCGAAGTAGCGCAGCATCTGGGCGGCGGCCGGATTCGGGCGATTGCACTGGGATCAACCGACGGCGTACAGCGTGGCGCTACAATACGCGATACGGGCCAGCCCATTACCGTCCCCGTCGGTGAAGAAACGCTCGGCCGGGTTTTCAATCTGGTGGGGGAAGTAATCGACGGGCGCGGAGAAATCAAGGTTCAGTCTCGGCGACCGATTCATCACGAACCTCCGGAAATGGAAGATTTGACTTCCAAGACTGAGCTCTTCGAGACCGGCATTAAGGTCATCGACTTATTGTGTCCGCTGGTTCGAGGCGGAAAGGCCGGACTGTTCGGCGGGGCCGGCGTGGGAAAGACGGTCATTATCCAGGAACTGATTGCACGGTTGGCCCGTTTTCACAGCGGATATTCGTGTTTTGCAGGGGTAGGGGAGCGTACACGTGAGGGCAACGATCTGTGGCTGGAAATGCAGGAGGCCAAGATCGGTGACACGGGGAAGAGCGTTATCGACCAAACTGTCATGGTCTTCGGGCAAATGAACGAACCACCGGGGGCGCGACTACGGGTCGCTCTGTCGGCGCTCACTATGGCCGAGTATTTCCGTGATCAGACCGGCGCGGACACATTGTTGTTCATTGACAACATATTCCGATTCTCACAAGCAGGCTCCGAGGTGTCGGCTCTGCTTGGTCGCATGCCGTCGGCCGTCGGCTATCAGCCGACGCTTTCGACGGAGATGGGGCAATTGCAGGAACGAATTACGTCGACCAGTCGCGGCGCGGTGACCAGTATTCAGGCGATTTACGTCCCCGCGGATGACTACACGGACCCGGCCCCGGCCGCGGCGTTCACCCATTTGGACAGCACGGTCAACCTGGAACGCGGGATCGCAGAGAAGGGCATTTACCCTGCCGTTGATCCCCTCGCGTCGAGCAGCCGGCTGGTCTCTCCCGAATTCATCGGTGAGCGTCACTACGCCGTTGCGCGACGTGTACAACAGACTTTGCAACGATATAAGGATTTGCAGGACATCATTGCGATCTTGGGTGTGGACGAGTTGAGCGAAGAAGACAAGGTGATTGTTGCCAGGGCCCGCAAGATTGAGCGGTTCTTGTCCCAGCCGTTCTTCGTGGCCGAGCAGTTCACCGGATTCAAGGGTAATTACACTCCACGAGAAGAGACCATTCGGTCGTTCGAGGAGCTGTGTGATGGGAAATGGGACCATCTCAACGAGCAGGCGTTCATGTACGTCGGCGTGATCGAAGAGGCCGCGGCAAAAGCGGAGAGACTGGCGAAGGGGCAATAGTGAATTGCGAATAGCGAATGTCGAATGAAGCTACGGGATCCAAACGGCTATTCGCTTTTCGCAATTCGACATTCAGAATTAAATCCATATGGTTAAGAGCGACACGTTCCATTGCAGCGTGATTACCCCCGAGCGGGCGGTCCTTGAATGCGAGGCCCGGTTCGTTGCTTTTCCCGCTCACGACGGAGAGGTGGGCGTGCTGCCCAATCGCGCGCCACTCGTCTGCAAGATGGGAATCGGGTCACTTCGCGTGCAGACGGGCGAGACGACACATGTGTTGTTTGTCGACGGCGGGTTCGCGCAGATGCTCAACAATCGGCTGACGATCCTTACGGAGCAGGCCCGCGGAGTGGAAGAACTAAATATAGCGGGCGTTCAACAGTCGCTCAACGACGCGTTGGCGATGAGCATCCCCGACGACGCAGCTTTCGTTGCGCGTACAGGCGCTGTTGAGCGGGCGCGGGTACAGCGGCGACTGATCGAGACCGCGAAACGGTAATCCGGCCGCCGCGTGGTTCACGAAGCGAAGTCGTCCACAATTCGTTCTCCGTATGAATCGTCGTATCCTATACGTGTCGTGTGAAACGACAGCATTGCTATGTGTAACGATGGAAGGGTCCGATGACCGTGGCCCGAAAAAGGTCAGAGAAACTGCCTCAATACCGGTATCGGATCCCGGTCGTGAAGTTCCAGCCGTTGTATTCTTCGGGGCGGTAAAAAATGGAATCTGTGGTAATTCGGGCTAGTCACCTATTGTTTTGACAATCGCCTCCAGTGTTTGCCCCAAAATCACATTCGTTCGACGGCGTTGCATTGTACCAAATGGTGTACATCGAAACAAGCCCCCATTGCGGGAATTTCGGTGTTTCACGGTTTCGGCGTGGAGCGAAGGCGTTCGAGCCAATCGGTGGCCGTGGAGTTGGAGGGGTCGAGGGTGAGGAGCTTTTCAAAAGCGACGACGGCGTCTTCCGTACGGCCGACTTCGGCGAGTGTGACGGCGTATTGCTCCTGCAACCGGGCCGGAGTGTTAGGGGCCGTGGAATTGACGCCGAGTTCAAGTACCTTCAGCGCGTCGTGCAGCGCTAGCCTAGCGGCCACCTCGTTGCGCTTGCGGATGAACCCCGCGAGACGCACGAAGTCCTCCGCGCCGGCGACTTTCTCCCTGATCCGCGCTTGCAGCAAGTCCGCCACCAAGTCGTATTGGGCATCCAGCGTCTGCACCGGCCCGCGCACGCCGGGTCGTTTTCGCACGGCGGCCTCGGCAAGCTCCATGGCGAGCACGGCCGTGCGATCAGCGTCGGCCCACTGCTGCTTAGCGGTGAACATTCGTGTGAGGTGACCAACGATCCGCACCGTCTGTCGCCCGTCGGAGTCAACGGCTTGCTGAGCAAGACGCAAAGCCTCATCCACGTCACCGGTCTTGTACGCGCAGGTCGAAAGCCCCATCAGCGCGGTCGGTTCACCCGCCTTCAGGGCGAGGGCCTTGTCGTAGCTCGCCTTCGCAAGGCGGGGGAACTCCGCGACGAACAAATCACCGAGCCGTCGATGGGCCTGCCATTCGTTTCGACCTTCGCGGGTCTCGACGAATTTGCGGAGGTGGTCGATGGCGTCGCCGGTGCGCCCGGCCAAGGCATACGCCCGGCCATACAAGTAAGACAGCCACGGGTGAGTGGGATCGACGCCCTGGAGCGTGGTGAGCCGGCGATTGATCTCCTCTATTACTGTCGGAGGGACCACGCCTTCATCCTGTTGCTCAGCCTGAACGATAGTCTCCTCCGCGGCGCGGAACGCTTCCTCCGGCGAAGGCTTGGCGTCGGACGGAGCGTCAGAGCCAAACCCCGTGAGGTTTGGCTCGATTGGTCTTCGGACCTGCCCGAATACGTGACAGAGTATGGCACCAACGAAGAGGGGAGTGAGGAATCGTACTTTGCGTCGAATCATAACTTCCACCCGAAACGCTTCGTGTCCCCGATTACGGGCCAACGATCGAGCCGAGGTCGAACGATACCGACGGGAGAAACGGATCGCAACTCAACGTTGGTATTGATCCGACTCATTCCGGTTCGTGCCTAAAAAAGCGCGATTGACCCATCGATTCGATTCGGGCGGTCCATCGGCG
This sequence comes from Phycisphaerae bacterium, assembly GCA_020056715.1. Taxonomy (GTDB): domain Bacteria; phylum Planctomycetota; class Phycisphaerae; order UBA1845; family UBA1845; genus SBAX01. Next base: position 10,938 of record JAGVHG010000017.1, read on the forward strand.
CCGCCGACCGCGGCGTTGCCCCTGCGACTACCATCGGCCAAGGAATCCGGTGGTATTAGGTCTTTCGGGGCATGCAGAGCCACGGGCGGGGGTTGACGCTCAGGCGTCGCGGGGGTAGAAAGCACGGGTCGCTGGGTGTGCCCGCGGGATGCGGGCTGAGAAAAGAGCCTTTGAACCTGATCAGGGTTGGAGGGACCGCCGGGCAGGTGCCGGGTCCGCCGGAAACCTGCGTAGGGAAGCGACGCCCGTTGCCGACTCCGCCGTTGATCTTCGGGGAGTCGTCCGACGCCTCGTCACTTCGCCTCGTCGGTGCTCCAGAAAGAGAGCTTAATCATGACGCCGTTACCGATTACTGTATCGAAGACTGTGTCGCCGAAGAGCATATCGACCCACGAGGGGTTACACTCCGATGATCGTGGAAAGCTGACCGAGATTCGTTCTGGAACGACCTCGACCAATCCGTTCCCATCTTCGCGGAAGGTGTACGTGTCCGGCGCACTGTACCCGCAGATTCGCGTGCCCATGCGGGAGATCTCCCTAACGGCTAGTGAAGTGGTTTACGGCGGGGACAACGGGAAGCGGACCGCCAACTCGCCGCTTACGGTGTACGACACGTCCGGACCCTATACGGCCCCGGATGTGGTGATCGACCTCCGAGGAGGATTGCTGCCGCTGCGACAGGCGTGGATCAAAGCCAGGGGCGACGTGGAGTCGTACCCGGCCCGGACCGTGCGTCCCGAGGATAACGGTTACAAGGTTGCCGCGCACAAGCTCGAAGTCGAACGATTTCCGGACGCCTCGCGCTGCCCGCCGCTTCGAGCACGGTCGGGGATGAATGTCACGCAGTTGCACTACGCGCGGAAGGGGACCATTACGCCGGAGATGGAATTCGTCGCTATCCGCGAGAACCAACGCCTCGAAGAGTATTCCGAACCCGTTGCGAAACAACATCATGGCCACGATTTCGGGGCCGCGATTCCCCGACGGATCACACCGGAGTTTGTACGCGACGAAGTCGCCCGCGGACGGGCGATCATTCCGGCAAACATCAACCACCCGGAAAGCGAACCGATGATCATCGGGCGAAACTTTCTGGTGAAAATCAACGCCAACATCGGTAACTCCGCGGTGGCGTCGTCGATCGAAGATGAAGTCGACAAGATGGTGTGGGCGACGCGGTGGGGTGCGGACACGGTGATGGACCTCTCCACCGGCAAGAACATCCACGAGACGCGGGAGTGGATTCTACGGAATTCGCCCGTTCCGATCGGCACGGTCCCGATTTATCAGGCCTTGGAGAAAGTAGACGGCAAAGCCGAGGAATTGACCTGGGAAGTGTATCGCGACACGCTGATCGAGCAGGCCGAGCAGGGCGTGGACTATTTCACGGTCCATGCCGGAGTGCTGTTGCGCTACATTCCACTCACGGCGAAGCGCTTGACAGGGATTGTGTCCCGCGGCGGGGCGATCATGGCCAAGTGGTGCCTCGCCCATCACCAGGAGAGCTTCCTCTATACGCACTTTGAGGAAATCTGCGAGATTATGAAGGCGTATGACGTGGCGTTTTCGCTGGGTGACGGGTTGCGGCCGGGGTGCATAGCCGACGCCAACGACGAAGCCCAATTCGCGGAATTGGATACCCTCGGAGAACTGACGCAGATTGCCTGGAAGCACGATGTACAGACCATGATCGAAGGGCCTGGTCATATCCCCATGCACATGATCCAAGAGAACATGACCAGGCAGTTGGCCGTATGTGGGGAGGCGCCGTTCTATACTTTGGGCCCGCTGACGACCGACATTGCACCCGGATACGACCACATCACCAGCGCCATCGGGGCGGCGATGATCGGGTGGTATGGGTGTGCATTGCTGTGTTATGTGACGCCGAAAGAGCATTTGGGCTTGCCCGATCGGGAGGACGTCAAGGCGGGAGTGATTGCGTACAAGATTGCCGCCCATGCGGCGGACTTGGCCAAGGGGCATCCCGGTGCGCAACTTCGTGACGATGTACTTTCTAAGGCGCGGTTTGAGTTCCGCTGGGAGGATCAGTTCAACCTATCGCTCGATCCCGATACGGCCCGCGAGTTCCATGATGAGACGCTTCCGCAGGAAGGGGCGAAGGTCGCCCATTTTTGTTCGATGTGCGGCCCGCACTTTTGCTCGATGAAGATCACGCAGGAGGTCCGCGACTACGCAGCGAGCTTGAAAGTCTCGGAATCCGAGGCGGTTCGGATCGGGCTGCGGGAAAAAGCGAAGGAATTCAAGAATGCCGGCGGCGGAGTCTATCGGTAGATTTGAGGAAACCTATAATCGCGCGGCGGCGATCGAAAATGAGTGGTTGGGTCGATAGGTAGGGTGAGGTTATGCCGACAAGCAGACGACGGTTTATGAAAGGGGCGGCCGCGATGACGGCGTTGGGGTACGCGATGCTGCGCGAAGATGCGATCGAACGGGTTCGGGCGGCGGTGGCCGACGCGGGGGATACCCCGCCGGACGCCTTGGCCGGCAATGAGGATTTCTGGGTCAACGTACAGAGGGCCTACGACGTCGATCGCTCGATCATCAACCTCAACAACGGCGGGGTGGCGCCGTCGCCGCGCATGGTCATGGACGCCATGCACGGCCACGACAAGTTCACCAATCACCTGCCGCCTCGGCATCTTTGGGAAGTGCTCGACCCGCAGGTGGAAACGGTCCGCACCGGGTTGGCGAGGGTGTTCGGATGCGATGCTGAGGAAATCGCCATTACGCGAAACGCCAGCGAGGCGTTGGAGACCTGCCTATACGGGATCGACCTGAAGGCCGGCGACGAAATCCTCACCACGTCCCACGACTACCCACGAATGATCAATACCCTCAAGCAGCGTGAGAAGCGCGAGGGAATCGTGCTCAAGACTTTCACCATCCCCACGCCGCCCAAGGACATGGCCGAGATCACCAAACTCTACGAGCAGAACATCACGCCGCGCACCAAGGTCATTCTCGTCTGCCACATCATCAACATCACGGGACAAATCCTGGCCGTGAAGGACATTGTGCGGTTGGGCCGGGAGCGGGGCATCGAGGTAATCGTCGACGGGGCGCATTCGTTCGGGCACTTTCCCTTCAAGCACGCCGACCTGGACTGCGATTATTTCGGGACCAGCCTGCACAAGTGGATGAGCGCCCCGATTGGGACGGGCTTTTTGTACGTGCGGAAATCCAAGATCGCCAACCTCTGGCCGCTGATGGCCGCGCCGCCGGAGAAGCGCGAAGACATCCGCAAGTTCGAGGAGATCGGCACACACCCCACGGCCCCACGCCTCGCCATCGCCGAGGCGTTGACCTTCTACGAAGGGATCGGCGCCGAGCGAAAGGCCGCTCGCTTGCGATACCTCCGCGACCGCTGGGCCAAACGTTTGATGGGGCAGAAGGGCGTCCGACTGTACACCAACCTCGACCCCAAGCACTCTTGCGCGATCGGCACGGTGGGCATCGAAGGAATCAAGGCCGGAGACCTCAACAAATTCCTATTTGACAAGAAGAAAATCCTGACCACGCCCATCGTCCACGAACAGATCGACGGCCTACGCGTTACGCCCAATACCTATACGACGCTCTCCGAAGTTGACGCTTTCTGCGACGCCATGGAGACGGTCATCGCCAAGGGGCTGCCGTCGTAAGCGACGACGAATCAGAGCTCCGAGCGAAAGTTGTAAAGCTCGATCGCTCATGGCGCCGGTTCGTCGCAACCACGCCGCAGCGCGCCGGAACGTGCGGAAGTACGGGACGCTCGTTCATCACGAGCGCAAGAGAAAAGGCCGGGGGAATCCGGCCTTTCGACTGGCCTGCCAGGAATCGAACCTGGAACCTTCTGATCCAGAGTCAGACGTGCTGCCAATTGCACCACAGGCCAATCAAACGCGACATACGGGGTAGCGTATCCGATTTCGGGGCAAAGTCAAATAGGCCTGGGGCAGGCTTTAGACTGAAGGGTGCATCCCAAATTGGGTGGCGATTATGCGGCGCGGTGGAGTGGCCGGGAGGCCCAAAAGGCGTCCCAAGAGCCATTGATGCGTTTCGCGATGA
>JAGVHG010000009.1 GCA_020056715.1 Phycisphaerae bacterium
GTGGGATCGAAGTTGACGAGGTAAATGTCGCCTCGCCGAGGGTACGAAGGCCTCTTCCGTGTCATACGCCGCCGTCAAGCCGAAACCAGTCTTCGGCCAGCACCCGATCGCGCTCTGCCCGCTGGGTTGCGCCTTCGCAGAGTAGCTTTCTGAGGTTGCGGCGACCTTGACGATCAATAATGGAACGCACGGCGTAGTCGATGAGGCGGCTCCGCTCACCCTTGCCTGCGACCCGGTCGAGGAGCCGAACGGTCGGCACGGGCAGGGTCACGTTGATTCGTTGGCGTAGCGCAGCTCCCATCGTAATAAACTATACACACGATCGGTGTGTATGTCAAATGGGTCGCGGCCTGGGTTCACCGGACTGCCATGCAACACTCGGATAGGGTGTCGAGCGTGTAGCAGGGTATGATGCGGGACGTGACCGACAAACCGGTCTGGACGCCTGATCTGCTTCAATCCCCGCACGAGGCCGCCGACAAGGCACCGCGCGTGCGACGGATGTTCAACGCCATTGCCCCACGGTATGAACTCGTCAACTCGCTGTTCAGCGGCGGGCGGGATGCGTACTGGCGACGACGGGCCGTTCAATTCGCCGATGTCCGTGCCGAGGACGAGGTGCTTGACGTCGCCTGTGGAACTGGGAACTTCGCCCGGGCGTTTTCCCAAGCGGGGCCGCGACGAGTGGTCGGTTGTGACTTCGCGCACGAGATGCTGATCAGAGCCGCGACCGTAAGGGAGCGGTCGAGCGCGTCGGGGGGCGGACCCGTCGCTGGCGCTCCGGGTTCGGATTGGGTCGAAGCGGATGCGTTGCGGTTGCCCTTTGGGGACGGCAGCTTCACCATTGCGTCGTGTGCGTTCGGCGTGCGAAACTTCGCGGATCTCGATGCGGGGTTAGGGGAGATGTTCCGCGTTCTACGCCCCGGCGGACGCGCGATCATCGTGGAATTCACGCGCCCGACAAACGCCGTCGTGCGTCGTTTCTATGAATTCTTCTCCAACCGTGTGATGCCCATCGCGGCGTCTTGGGTCAGCGGAGATACCTCCGGCGCCTATCGCTATTTCCCGCGATCCGTGGTAACTTTTCTGGACGCTGACCAGATGTGCGCCAGGCTGCGCGCGGCGGGCTTCGTCCAAGCGACGGCTACGCCGCTGACCTGGGGCGTGGTCACGGTATACGTCGCCACGCGGAGCTAGGGATGGCCAAGATTGGTCCACGTAACGTTCCGAACGTCACGCCGCCTCGGCCCCAAACGGCGTCCGCGGCACCCCTCGACCTCATGGACGTCTGGTCCCGCTCCGGCTCGAAATACCGCATCCGCTCGATCCTCCTCCTAACCGTGAACATCGTGCTTTTCGCGGCGGTGGGGAGTTTCGCCTTCTGGCTGCGAAGCGGAGAGGTTTTCGCGCCGGCCCGCGAGGGCTATTGGGACTTACTTGCCCAGACCTTCCAAGGCGTGGGTCGGGCCGAGGTATCGCTAGGCTCGATGCTCATCGAGCCGATCAGTGTGCAAGCGGTCCCCATCCAAATTCCGATCGTCGGATTGCTGATGGCCGCCTTGATCTCCATCCCCATCCTCGTCGCGATCCTATACCGGTTTTGGTCGAGCTTACCGCTCATCGCCGTGGTCGGTTTCCTCGCCGTGATGCCTTGGTTGGCGGTGACGCTTCTGGGTTCGTGCATTCTTGCCTCTGTCCGCCCGTTCCGCACCCGATTGCGGTTCATGTCCGCGCTGATCGGATTGGTTCCCGCGATCGTCTACCTGACGCTCGCATGGTCGGGAACAACGGACGCGGTCGTAGGCCGCATCGACCCCGTGGATCGCATCAAGTTTGTCGCCCCGTGGGTGCTCGCCATCGTCGCCTCCACGCTGGTGTTCGCGATCGTATTGGCCATCGCCAAGATGGTGGATTACCGCCCCGGAGCGGTCACCCCGCTGCTGGCCGTTATGTTCGGTTTGCCCGTGGCCCTGTTCGAGTTTCACGTCGGGCGAGACGAACTCTATTACCGACTCCTGGAGAAGCTGGACCAGGCCCACTTTGCGGAGGTTGAGGCTTCAGGAGAATGGCAGCAGGCCGCCCGCCGAGCGTGGGAGCGACACCCGCTCCCGCGCCCCGCTTGGGATGCGATCCGTGCGGTCGAGGAGGAAAAGTGGCTGTTCGAGTTGGCGACCGACATCGGCCCTAGGCAATCGGAATTGACGCGGCATCAGGCTGAATTATCCGACCGCTGTGACCGCTTCCACCGCTTTTTCCCGGACAGCCCGTATACCCCCAATGCGTTGTTCATTAAGGCACGGGCGTGGGATCGACGCGTCGACTGGTCGGAGTTCAAGACGACAAAGTGGATTCGTTTTTATGAAGACTTCCCCAGCCCGGCCTCGCGGGAGTCATGGCGAATTATCGCTGAAAACCAACCCGACACGGCCCTCGGCGCTGTGGCATTGCTTCGACTCGCACAACTCGAAGCGCGCGACGGCGACGTCGAACGCGCGACGACCAAGCTCACCACACTCCTCGACACGTTCGATAGCACTCCGTTGACCTCTTCGTCATCCTCAAAGGCCGCTAGAGCGTCGAAGGGTGTGCTCGCCCGCGGAGCGCCGGAGGCGAGTCTGAACATCCGGCTCGAGCGAGTCGTCCTGGAGGCTCATCGTCTGCGCGAGCTCCTGGTCGCCAACCGCGACACGATCTATGGGTACGATCCACTATGCGGTTCGCGCCGCACCGACGATTCACTACGATGGGGTTTGCTGGACCTCGATCCCCGACACGAACGGTACGTCGAACATCTGGAAGCGATTAAAACGAAGTATCCGAACTGCCAGATCGAGGACAACATCGAGCTGGAAATTGCCAACGCCACCACATCCATGACGGCGCGCATTGATCGCTTGGAAGCCCTCTTGCGTCAGTTCCCCCGTGGCGATGCGGCGCCTGAGGCTTTGTTGCGACTCGGTATGGCCTATCAAACCGGCGAAGATGAGGCGCGTAGCGACGATGCGTTCGCAAGGCTGACACGCGACTGGCCCGATTCCATTTGGGCCCGCCAGGCCGCCGGCTTCGTACCGGGAACCGCTCGAACACGCTTGAGCAAGGCGGGAATATGAAGCCACCCAGCGATGCTAAGCAGATCATTGTCGGCGTGACCGGGGCCAGCGGGGCGATCTACGCTCGAAGACTCATCGAGTGTCTTTGCGACGCGGGTGCGACCGTCCACTTGGTCGTAACGCCCAACGGCAAGCGGCTCCTCTCCGACGAACTGGGCCTAGCCGAAGTCTCTGTCCGCACACTGCTTGGTCGTGACTGTGATCGGATCATCATCCACCCCTACCGCGACGTGGGGTCGGTGATCGGCAGCGGCAGTTTTCGGACAAACGGCATGATCGTCTGCCCCTGCAGCGGTAACACGCTGGCCGCCATCGCCGCGGGGCTGGCCGGCAATCTGCTCGACCGGGCCGCCGCCGTCACACTCAAGGAAGGCCGGCGACTCATCCTCGTCCCCCGCGAAATGCCCATGAACCGAATCGAGCTGCAAAACGCCCTACGACTGAGCGAAGCCGGGGCGATCATATGCCCGGCCTCACCGGGCTTCTACATGTTGCCCACAACGATCGAAGACCTCGTCGACTTTGTGGTGGGCAAACTTCTCGACTTGGTGGACGTTGCACATCAATTGAACACCCGCTGGGCCGATCGACTCGAAACCCCAGCAATACACAGCGGAAATCGCCCCCCAACATGAAGTCGCCCCTGACTTCGATTCGCGTCTGGGCGGAGATGGTCAAGCTGTCCCACTCCGTCTTTGCATTACCCTTCGCACTGACGGCCGCCTTCCTCGCGGGACGGAGCATCGAAGGCCGCGGCCGACCCTACTGGGGACAGCTCGGACTGATCGTCCTCTGTATGGTCGCTGCCCGCAGCGTGGCCATGACGTTCAACCGTATCGTCGATGCGGAGATCGACGCACGTAACCCGCGAACCGCCGGACGACCGCTGCCCGTGGGAAAACTTAGCAGAGTCGCGGCCTACGCAATGTTGGTGCTTGCCGCGATTACTTTCGGCGTGGGTTGTTTAGGCTTCCACGTGTTCTATGGCAACACTTGGCCGATCCTCCTTGCCGGTCCCGTGTTGACTTACCTATGCGGATACTCGTTCACCAAGCGATTCACCCAGTGGTCGCATTTCTATCTTGGTTCGGCGATCGCCCTGTCGCCCGTTGCGGCCTGGCTGGCTATCCATCCAGCGACGCTAGGCGTGCCCGCGTTGTTGCTGATGCTGATCGTTACCTGCTGGATCGCCGGATTCGACATCCTCTACGCGTGCCAGGATATTGACATCGACCGTCGTGACGGCCTGTTCAGTCTGCCTGCACGCATCGGCGTGACCAACGCCCTTTGGATCGCCCGGGCCTCGCATCTGTTGGCCGTCGCGGGATTAATAGGACTGGGAATATCGGCGAGATTGGGGATCATCTACGGGATCGGCGTGGCCTTCGCCGCTACTTTGTTGCTAATCCAGAATATCCTCGTGCGTCCCACCGACCTGCGCCGCGTGAATCTCGCTTTCTCCCTCAACGGCGGCGTAAGCATACTCATCGCCGCCGCGGCCATTACCGACGTGCTCGTTTCCTCGCCTTGATCGTAGTGTGCCACTGCTCCATCGTCCTCGGTCACCGCTTCACCATCGCGCTCGCCAGCGTCCGGGACCATAGCCGTGGCTGAAAAATCGAGTCAAGGCGAATGGAGCGGCCTCTTAAAACGCCCAGGCTTGACACTATTAGGGGGTTTTCGTTAGTCTCTGCACCGGTAGGATCGGCCAAGTCCCGACAAGTCGGGATTGGCGCGGGAACCCACTGGAGCGATGAACTGCTCGCGTCAACACTCATCCGCCTACTGCGGATTGCCGCTGACGGAGCGTTGCGTCGGCGTCCTGGCGAGCGTCATCTTTGATTCCCCGGTCGATGTTGCGAAGCCCGAGACGAGGATCGCTTAAACAGGAGATGTCATCTATGCAGAACCGTGTCCTTTTCAAAGTCGCCTGGGGCCTCGGCGTCCCTCTGCTCCTCATCGGATCGGTCCGCGCCCAGGATGCGACTCCCGAGGACGAAACGATCAACACGATCCGTACACTTCTCCAAATCAGCCCCGCTGACCAACGTCGAATAGCACTCTGGGTACAGGTCCAGGCGGACAAGCTGGCCGCAACGCCCGACGCCGAGCGCCAGGCGGCCGCGGTCGCTTTCCGTAAGACCTTCAAAACACAGTTTGAGAATCCCGCGAATTCGCCACCATTTAAGACCCAATTGTCCGCACAGACGGCGACGATCGCCGCCACCCAGTTCGACAACGCCAAACTTGATCAGTGGGTCGCCTACGCCCTTACGCGGGTGTTGGTGGACATGGGAGGAGTCGAGACGTCGGCGGGTCTGTTCGCCGGGTTGAAGTCAAAGCACGAGCCGGCCCGCTATCTTTGCGCGGAAGGGCTATCGGCACAGAAAACGGCAATTGCGGCCGACAAAGCGAAGCTCGACGAAGTGGTCCAGGTACTTAAAGTAGCGGGATTGGCTGAGTCTAGTCCCATCGTACTTGGTCGCATCTACCTCGCCCTCGCCCACCCGACCCAGGTTCCGGCGGTATTGGACGCATACCTTGCCATATTCGAAAAGCGTCTTACGGATCGTCGGGGCGGCGCGGTGACTGCCGACGGCGCTGAGGTCGAGGCGTTCGAATTCTTCCGCACTCCAAGTGTCCTTGCGGTGCTTAATAACCCAAGCCAGAGAGAACAGCTTGCCCGTTCGCTCGCCGTTTTTCTGCGTCTGGACGCCGAACGCTACAACACCACCGGGTTAGACTTCTACGAAGTGGATCGGCTGGAGCGGATGATGGACAGCGTCGAGGCGATCCTCACAGAACTGGTCGGGGCGGGCAAAGGTGGAAAAATCCGCGACGAAATCGCTGCCGGCGGGCAGGATCGACGGGCGGAAGTACTTGCCGAGGCCTACAAATGGGTCGGCCACCCCCAGTCCAAGGATCCCGGCGCCCTAAACGCCTCCCCGTGGAATGTCGCCCCCGGAGCGCCGTAGGATAATTGTCGCCACGACACTCACGGGCGCCGTGGCTGATTGGACGGTCGCCGATGCGGGCTGACGATATCGCGGCAACACTCAAGTGTGTTTCCGCTGCATGAGCCGTCATGTTCCGAAGACTTCTGCTGGTTTGTACGAGTCTCATCCTCGCGTCCGTGTCGCTGTTCGCCCTCACCGCCAAAGAGCCTCGTGCTGATTTCACCTACGTTAACCCGTCGGGGATTCATACCCTCGATCCCGCGCGGATGAGTTGGACGCAGGACTTCCGCGTCGCACTCAACATCTGGGAAGGGCTTACGACGTGGGATCCGAAAACCCTGTCGCCAATCGTTGGGGCGGCGGTTTTTCCACCGGACATCTCGTCGGACCAACTTGTCTACACCTTCACTATTCACGAAAACGCGCGCTGGTCGAACGGCGATCCGGTAACCGCCCGTGACTTTATTCGCGGTTGGCGACGGGGAATGGAACCCGGAACGGCCACCGATTACACCTTCCTGTTCACCGACCATATCGCCGGGGCCGCTGAGTACGTCCACTGGCGTAATGAAACCGTGGCGATACTGACGGCGACGCCCGTCGACCGGCCTACTTTTCATGAGTCTGTGTTAACGTCGCACGGCGGCGATCTGGACGACCGCTTTGACGAAGTCGGCGTGAAAGCCTTGGACGTTCGCACGCTGGAGGTACGATTAAAGCGTCCATGCCCGTACTTCCTCGACCTGACCGCGTTCCCGACGTTCCTCCCTTGCCACGAGAGCATCGAGCTTCTTCGTGAGAGGCATCACGGATTACCCATCACTGCCCAGGGATTGGTGGTCTATGATCCGCAATGGACCAAGCCCGACTACCATCGCAACGACTATCCTGGATTGCTGACAAACGGGCCGTTTATGCTCGCCGACTGGACGTTCAAGCGCCGCGCTCGACTCCGCGTGAATCCTTACTTCCGTGCGGCGGACCAGATCATGTGTCGAACGATCGACATGTTGGAATATGACAACATCAGCGCTTCCATCATGGCCTACGAGGCGGGCGACGTGGACTTTTTGACGGATATGAGCGTCCCGTACGACCATGAACTCGCCCGTCTATCCCTCAGCGGCGAGCGGCCGGATTTTCATTCTTGCGTACTGTCCGCGACCTACTTTCTGAGCTTCAATTGCGTTAGCCCGGAGGTTGGCGGTCGATTAAATCCATTTATTGACCGCCGTGTGCGGAAGGCCTTTACCCTGGCCGTAGATCGGGAGCGGATCGTCGAGAACGTCCTGAAACGCGGCGACGCCGTCGCCCATTCCTTCGTACCGCCGGGTGCAATACCGGGCTACGTCCCTCCCGGCGGACTGCGCCGTGACGTAAACGAGGCACGGCGACTGCTCGCCGAGGCCGGCTACGCACAAGGAGCAGGACTGGGACCGATTGAGCTGCTGTACGTGCCAAGCGATGAGCGGATATGTCAGGCCCTGGCACGGATGTGGGAGGAAGCTCTCGGTGTTCGCGTCGAGCTTCGCAGCCAGGAAAGCAAGACCTTCGCAGAGGAAAAGGCCCATCAGCGATTCATGATCGCCCGCGGCAACTGGTACGCGGACTACAATGATCCGACCACGTTCCTCGATTGCCTGGGGATCGGTAATGGTAACAACGACAGCGGCTACTCGAATCCGAAGTACGACGAACTATTGGCGGCGGCGAGCGTCGCGACCGACCCATCGATCCGTTCCGAGCTTCTGCGAAAGGCCGAGAGCATCCTCGTCGAGGAGGATTGTCCCATCCTACCCATCCTGCACTACTCCACGACGGTTGCGATCAAGCCCTATGTGAAAGGCCTGCACACCAACGCTCGCTTGTGGTTTCCTTTCCGCTACGTCACCGTCGGACGACGCGACCAAAGAGGGAGCGTCCTCGAGCGATGATTGCCGGAATCATTCGTAGGATCATCGCCGGGATCATTACCGTCGCCTGCGTGTACACCTTGACTTTCGTCATGGTGGTGTCGATTCCGGGAAACCCGTTTCAGAGCGGTACCCGGAACATGCCGCCGGAGGCCGAACAAGCTCTCCGCGCCCGCTATAATATGGACAACAACTGGGTCTACTTCGGCGAATTCCTGGCCGGTGCGGCGCGGTTGGATTTCGGCCCCACGTTCACCTACAGCGAGTGGACTTGTAATCAAATCATCGCCAGTGCCCTGCCGGTCTCGGTGTTGATCGGATTCCTGGCGATTCTCGTCGCATTGATGATCGGCGTGCCCTTGGGCGTGTTCGGCGCTGTACGACGCGGCGGTTGGCTCGACGCGGCCAGCCTGGCGCTTGTACTCCTCGGCATATCGCTCCCCACGTTCGTTACGGGAACGGCGCTTTTGACGATCTTCGCCGTATTCCTTCGGATCTTGCCGGTGGGCGGTTGGGGAACGCTCGCCCACCTGCCGCTTCCCGTGCTCACACTCTCCTTGCCCTTTGTGGCCTACATCGCACGATTGACGAGGGTGGGCATGTTGGACGTGCTGGGGAGTGATTTCATCCGCACTGCGCTTGCCAAAGGACTGTCGCCGCGGACGGTGGTATGGAAACACGCCCTGAAACCCGCCTTGTTGCCGGTGCTCAGCTACCTCGGTCCCGCGATGGCCCAGGCGATGACCGGCTCCTTCGTCGTCGAGAAGGTCTTCGGCGTGCCCGGCATCGGACAGCACTTCGTCAACGCGGCGCTCAACCGCGATCCCGGGTTGATTCTCAGTACGGTCCTCGTGTTCGCGGCGATGCTGGTAGCGTTCAACCTGCTGATCGACTTGGTGTATGCGTGGGTTGATCCACGGATTTCGGGGGCCGTCTGATGCCGAGCACGAAGCCTAGTACCAAAGCTTGGCACATCACCACAGCAAGTGTGATCGTGCTCGCTGGGCTTCTGGCGGCGAGCGTCGGCACGCTGCCGCTGTCGCACCGCTGGTACAACGTGCAGGAGTTGGGCGCGGCCGTCCGCCACCCGCCGTCTCTGCGACCGGTTGTGCCTAGCGAGCGGTTTGCCATCGGAGAAGGTCCGCGCGGGCTAAAGCCCGCGGCTCGGGTGGCTTACCACGCCGTCTCATGGTTCGGGCATGACGACCTGGGGCGAAGTCTGTTCTACCGACTATTGCCGGGGTTTTTGGTCAGTATGGCGATAGGACTAGCCGCGGCGGCGATGGCCGTCGCCATCGGAGTAACCTGGGGCGCAGCGGCCGCACTGGCCGGCGGCCGCGTGGATTTCATCATGATGCGCGTTGTCGATGTGCTCTACGGGTTGCCGTATATTCTGATGGTGATTCTGCTGAAGGTCGGACTAACACGTCCGCTGACGATTCTATTGGGGGGTCACTCGCGAGGGACGGACCTTGTCATCTTGTTGCTCGCCATCGGCGGGGTGAGTTGGTTGACGATGGCCCGTGTGATCCGGGGTCAGGTGCTGTCGCTTCGCAGTCAACCCTTCGTCGAGGCGGCCAGAGCCTGTGGTGCAGGGGCGTTTCATATCTTTCGCCGACATCTGCTTCCCAACTTAGTCGGGCCGATCGCGGTGTACGCAACGCTGGTCATCCCCCAGGCCATGTTGCAAGAGTCGTTTCTTAGCTACCTCGGCATCGGCATCCAACAGCCGACGCCCTCGCTGGGCCGACTCGCCGCCGACGGGGTCCAGGCCGTCAATACGTTCGTCGGATACTGGTGGTTGATCGTTTTTCCATGCGCGGTGCTCGTTCTAACGCTGCTGGCGCTAAACTACATCGGCGACGCCCTGCGCGACGCCTACGATCCCAAGTCCAAAACCGTAGGGTTGGTTTAAGTAGCTTAACCGATCAGAGTGGGGGAGCGAACGAGATGGTCCAAACACACCAACGGCCGGTGTGAACCCCAACACCGGCCGCGATCCAAAAAATACTTCACTCGGGTGAGCCCGAGTGCTTCCATTCGCTGCGGACTACGCCAGGATGGTCTTAACGTCCGCGGAGGTTATTTTGGTCGACGGTTTGTCGAGTTGTCGGCTGAGCCAACTCATCACCGTGGGTGAGTAGGGCAGTTTGCCGTCCCGAACCGCGTCGACCATTCGTGCGTCTCGCCGCGCCCGCTCGCGATCTTTGAAAACGCGATTACGGGCCTTGGTCTCCAAAGCGTCCATCTGTTCCATTTTTTTGCGATGCGTTCGATGTATACCCATAGTCCTCACCTTTACTAATCAGTGGAAAGCATAGTATTGTGTCGATGAGACGGCGTGCGGTCAAGGCAACCCAGAATAAACTCCCCAACGGCACCCTTTAGTGACCATATCTCCAGGAGGCCAGAGGTGACATAAGTCGTTTATTTACATGTAGTTAGCGCGATATTTGTTCGCCGGCTGCCAGGTAGCGTTCAGCCTTCGACAATTACGAAATAAGTTCCCCCCCCAGTCACGGCATCATGGGCTAGGCTCAATACGGTTCGCACGCCGCTGTCGAGCTACGCGCGATCCACCCTCGCCCCAACGCTCAAGGGCGTTGGGGCTGACTAAGTAGGAACGCAGAATGATTCATCCATTTTTCGACTTTCAGACGACCTTGGTACTGGCGGCGGAGCCGCCGGGAGATCGCCATGGGATACGGCA
>JAGVHG010000016.1 GCA_020056715.1 Phycisphaerae bacterium
ACGAGGTCGAGCAAATGTAGTCACGACTTTGAACGCAAACGGCCCCTGGCACCACCGCTAAGGCCGATTTGGATCTCCAACTGTCTAACTTGGGCTAGGCCCCGCGGGAAGCAGTTGACCTCGCGGCAGCACAACCCATCCAAAGTGGTAGATGCCCGGTCCAATCTGCATTTCGCCGAGATTGTCGAGCAACACGACGATGTAGACTGCGCCTACGCAGCATAGAATGCTTAGCACAAAGCGGTGGACCGGAATCGGACGGTATATTTGGTGATTCATCGTCCTTCAGTCGCCCGCTGCCATGCTCACGCAAGCGTGAGCATATACCAGCGAAGTGCGAATGTGAGTGCGCCGAACGCAAGCAAGGGTCATGCCGGGCGTCGCTATTCCCCGCGCGTTTCCGGTCCTCGGATTCGCACACCGGTCTCGTCGACCACCCAAAGGCTTCCCTCAAGCGGCTCTCGCCCAAGCATCGGGATCAGTCGCTCGACGATCTTCAAGACATGCCGCGCCTCTTGTATCCTTGCCCGAATCACAACCAGCCCTGGAAACTGTTCCGAACGAAAGGTGCGAATGTCCGCGAAGTCGAGGTCAAGGGTGACGAGAACACGGCCCTCGCGCTGCGATATGTCGCCGATCGTGTCGTCGCCAGCGCCGACCAAGCCTTGTCCATGCACGGTAGCGACGTCGTGTCCTGATCGGGTAAGAACAGTAGCCACGTCGTTAGGCAGATTCTCGTCGATCTTGAAGCGCATCAGGCGGCTTCCGGAGAAAGCGGAACGACTCGCTCGCGGGTAAGCTCTGCGGCGTAGTGAATCGCGGCCTCGATCCCCTCCCGCGTCAGGGATGGATAACTTCGGACAATTTCATCAACGGTCCGACCGGCGGCGATGTTGTCGATGACGACCGAGACCATGACCCGCGTACCCTTGATACAGGCTTTCCCATGGCACACGTTAGGATCGACCGTAATGAAATCTTGCCAGTTCATAGTTTGTTCCCCACGCTGTGCGCACATCCGAAACCGGTCTTACTCTTTCGACAGCGCGGCCACCACGTCATCGGCGAGGTCGGAGTTGGAGTAGACGGAGTCCACGTCGTCCTGATCTTCGAGGGCGTCGATCAATCGCTTCACCTTGCGGGCGGCGGTGAGGTCAAGAGTAATCGAGCTGCTTGCGACCATAGCGATGTCGGCGGATTGAACAGCGACCCCGGCCTTCTCGATCGCGTCCTTCACTTCGAGGAAGACCTCCGGTCGGCAGGTGACTTCGTGGATTTCCTCCGACGAACTGACGTCGTCGGCCCCGGCCTCGAGGGCCAGCTCCATCATGCGGTCCTCGCTCGCCTGGTTGCGGGCCACGATGATGACCCCCTTGGAGGTGAACTGAAAAGCGACGCAATTGGGGCTGCCCAGGCTGCCGCCGGAGCGCTCGAAAATCTTGCGGATCTCCCCGCTGGTGCGGTTGCGGTTGTCGGTCATGGCCCGGGCCATCACCGCGACCCCGGCCGGTCCATAGCCCTCGTAGAGCACGTCCTCATAGCTTTCGCCTTCCAGTTCGCCGGTGCCCTTCTTGATCGCTTTCTCGATGGTGTCCTTGGGCATGTTGTCGGCCTTGGCCTTGTCGATGGCGAGGCGAAGACGCGGATTGTCGTTGGGATTGCCGCCGCCCATCTTGGCGGCCATGGTGACGGCGCGGGCGTGCTTGCTCCAGGCCTTGCCCCGTTTGGAGTCGAGGGCGGCCTTCTTATGCTTGATCGTCGACCACTTCGAATGACCTGACACGACGCAACTCCCCGTACAAGGGTGCATCAAGATGCACCCTATGTCTAAACTTCCTCCGCCCCTTCGGGGCGGGGGTTGGAATGACAACGCGACCAGTCTCGCCGCTTCCTCCTCGGTCGCGTCGAGCGTCCGCCTTCGGCGGACTCCACCCCAGGCTACATTCCGTCGCCCCGCTGGGGCGAAAACCGCTCAACGCGGGCCCGTTGCCAGAATTTTCCGCACGCCACTGCTTTAGAGCAGTGCCACACTCCGCCACTGCCGACACGGCAGTGGCACACTATTACGTTCCGTTGCCCGAGCCGGACTCGGTCTGCGGCGCCGGTTCCGCCAAGGGCGCGACGGTCGGCTCACGGCCTGCGCTCGCATCCTCGATCTTCTTGGGCGTCACGATCCGAACGCGGCGCTCATCGTCGGCGATCCGCCGATCCTCGTCGCGCTCATTGGACAACCGAACCGCGGTCGTCCAGTGCTCAATCGCCTCGGCGGACTGTCCCAACCGCCAACAAGTATCGCCCAAATGGTCGTGGATGACGGGGTCTTCCCCGTTGCGGCCGCGGTTGCCGCGTAGCAACCATTTCTTGGCCTCGGCGAACTCCCCTTTCTTGTACATCAACCAGCCGTAGGTGTCGAGATAGGCGGCCTGGTGCGGAGCACGCCCGACGGCGTATCGAATCATCTTCTGGGCCTCCGGGAGGCGGACGCCGCGATCGATCCACATGTAGGCGATATCGTTGTTGAGGGTCACATCCATTGGTTGCAGAACGAGAGCGCGTTCCAGATTGGCGCCCGCCTGCTGGTCGTTGCCCTGGGATCGCTGGGCTTCGGCAAGGTTCAATAGATAACGGACTCGCGTGAGCGGGTCGGTGGCCACCTCGAGCCAGGTCGTTAGTTTCTGCTCCGCGTCCCGATACCGTTTGGCGATGATGAGCTGGATTCCGAGGCGGGCGCGCAGGTTTTCCAGACGGTCGGTGAGCGTTTCAAGCGTCGCCGGCTCGTTGGGGCGGTTCACAAGTTGCTCGTCGCGAGGCCGTTCAACGGGGCGACGTCGGCCTCCTTCCGGCAAGGCCCGAAGGATGGTGATCACCTCGTCCATCAGCGTTTCAATCATCTCGATGCATTCGTCGTGCCGCTTCGCATGATTGAGTGTTTCGAGGATAAAATCTTGGAAGTCCTCGCGACTGGTGGTCTTCAGCAATCTTGTCCGCGCCAATTCGAGGGCGTCGTCCACGCGTTTGGCGTCGGCGAGAACAGTCGCCAGCATCCACAGCGACTGGTCGCTCTCGGGGTCGTCGTCTAGCGATTCGAGGACATACTGGGCGGCGCGGTCATGCCGACCGGCCAAGACGAGGGACGCGATCAGATTGCGGCGAATAGCCTTGTCCTTGGGGTCGGCTTGTAAGAGACGTTCATAGAGCGGTACGGCCTTCGACGCTTCTTTTGCTTCGAGGTATTCGTTTGCGAGGCGTATCGTCCAGTCGGGGTTATCCGGCTCCGCGTCGGCCCAGGTCTTCAACAGGGCGAAGGCCTCCTCGGCTCGATCCGCGCCCTGAAGCGCGTCGACCATCGCCCGGCGGTAGTCCTTGCGACGCGCGGAGGGGAGATCGGCGCGGGCCTCTTGCGCTTGGGCTAGCTCGATGGCGCCGTCGTGATTTTGGATGACGGCGTAGAGTTCGAGGAGCGCCAGTCGCCAGTCATGGCGGTTTGGTCGTTGACGCAATAGCGCCTGCAACCGCTCGGCTGCTTCCTCGAACAGGAGCATGCGTTGTGCAACCCGCGCCGCGCCGACCGCCGCTTCCTCATTGTCCGGTTCGATGGTAAGGGCTTTTACATAGGCCTCGTGGGCCTGCTCAGGTTCGTTGTCGTCGTAACTCTCCGCGACGGCGATCCACGTTGCCGCGTCAGGTTTCCCCGCCTTCATCGCTTCGAACAGGACCTCTCGACTCGCCGCCGGATCTCGACGAAGCCCCGGCTCCAACAGGATCCGGCACCGCGCCACCGTCGTCGGCGACTTCGATCGCCTCCGCAATTCCTCAATCTCCTGGAAGGCGACGTCCGGCTTGCTCTCTTTGAAGTAGGTGAGGGCGAGCAGTTCGCGGGCGGCCTCATGGTCCGGGTCTTTTTCGAGCAGGACGCGAAGCTGACGTTGGGCCTGCAAGCCGCGGTCAGAACGGCGGAACAACTGGGCAAGGGCCAGCATCGACTCCGTGTCCGTTCGATCGAGTTGCGTGGCCGCCCGGTAATGCTGCTCCGCATTCTCCACGTCGTCGAGCCGGTCGTACACTCGACCGAGGAGCCTTTCCAGCCGGGCATCCTCCGGACGGTCGACATCAGCTCTGGCCGCCGCCTTCAAGGCATCGTCGTAGCGATACTCCTTGAAGTAAATCTCCGCCAGTGCAATCCGCGCGGGCACGAATGTAGCGTTGGCATCGACCGCGCGGCGAAAAAGTAGTTCCGCACGGTCGGACTCAGCGACAACACCCTTGAGTGTTGCCGCGGACTTGGCAACTTCCAACCTGCTCGTCGCCAAAACGCCACGCAGATAAAGTAGGGCGAAGTCGTCCCGCTCGCCGACGTCGAGATCGTTGAGTTTCCTCGCCGCGCCTTCGTCGGCTGCAAGGGTTAGGATTCGGGCTTCAAACTCGGACGCTCGGTCAGGTTGGCGGCGGACGCCGTCCGCGCAGACGTTGAGCAAGTCGGGCCACGCCCCCAGCGATGAAAGAACGTCGACCAGACGCAGACGGACGTCGTGAGCATCGCCGTTGCGGGCGAGAAAGCCCTCCAATTCTCGCCGTGCGTCGCCGAAGCGGCGTAACCGTGTGAGGGCGTCGACAAGGTTAAGCACCAACCGCGGCTCGTCCGGCCGGGCGGTGAGCTTGGCCTTGAGGTCGTCCACGATGCGTTCGGGGTGACCGGCCCGCTCGTGCAGATCGAACAGCAGCGTAATGATTTCGGGATCGTCGGAGGGAATCGCCCGCGCCGCCGCGAGGGCGTCGTCGAGGCGTCCCGCGGCGGCGAGAAGCTTGGTGTACCGCGTACTTTTGGCCGTGTCCTGCGGCGAGGCGGCGACAACCGGTGCGAAAGCGGCGGCGGCTTCGGCGAAACGACCCAGCTTCTCAAGGATTCGCGACCGTTCCTCGCCCGCTGATCCCTGGGTTGATCGCAGCAGGGTCACCAGCTCGCCGCGCGGCGCCGTCGCTTTCAATGAAACGGCGAGTTTCTCGAAGGCTCCGTACTCGACGAGGGCCGCATCAAGATAGCTTTCCGCGGCCAGCGCCTCGGCGAGATGGTAATGACACAGGGCGGCGATCTCCGGATCCTTGTCGAAATCGCTACACAAAAGCGCGGTCCGAAAGGCGGTCTGCGCCGCGGTGCGATCTCCCGCCAGGGCGTGGCACCGACCGAGGATGTAATGGGCGGCGGCACAGTCGGGGTTGCCCTCGATCGCCCGCGACGCGGCGGCCTTGGCCCGCTCCACGTTGCCCGCTTGCCAGTGCAATAGAGCCAGAGCGCGATGGATCTCAAAATGGTTAGGGTCGTAACGGAGGGCGCGTTCCAGTTCGAGCGAGGCCTCGGTGTAGCGTTGATCGTCGATCAGTCGGCGGGCTTCGGTGATCTGCTTGGCGCCCCGTTCCGACAACGGGGTGATGGTTTCCGATTTCTTGGGTTGCTCGACCGTAGGCTCGACTTTCGCCAGCGGCAGATATGCCCGCGTAGCGTCCACGCCGGGAGCCAACGTCGCCGTTCGAGCACCGCCTCCCCCAACATCTCGCGGGTTCTGCCCGGTTGCACAGCCGGTAGCGAGCAACAGGATTGAACAAGGTAATGCGCAGAAGGCGATCCAGTTTATTGAATACCACTGGGCGAAGTGTTTTTGAATCTCTCGCTCCACGCTGTCGCTCCGGGTTTTCAGTTGTACGCCGCCGGCGCCTTGGGTCAAGCAGCGTCTCCAGGGCGACAAGAATGGTACGTTTATATTCGGCTATCGGCCCAACTCCTGCCCCCGTTTCCAGGCCGCTAGAACGGCGTCGCAAATGTGCTCGAAAACGCCGTCTTTGGTCATGGACTCGACGGCGGCCTGAGTGGTTCCGCCGGGGGAGGTTACCTTCGCCCGTAGAACGTCCGGCGGTTCGCCCGATTCAAGCATCATCCGCGCCGCCCCGAAACAGGATTGCTTGGCCAAGATATCCGCCTGCTGACGCGAAAGCCCGGCGCGCTGTGCCGCGGCTACAAGGGCCTCCACGAAATAGTAGAAATACGCCGGGCCTGAGCCGGAAACCGCCGTCACCGCGTCCATCTGCGACTCATCCTCGATGACGATCGACCGCCCACCTGCGTCGAAGATCCGTTGGGCGCGGAGAAGGTCCACCGCCTGGGCGAACTGTCCCTTGCACACGCCCGCCATGCCCGCGCCGACGTGGATGGGAAGGTTCGGCATCGCCCGCACCACGCGGGTCGACCGGCCAGGAAACATCGCTTCGATCGACCGCGTCGACACGCCCGCCATGATGGAGACGATCAGGTGGTCCTCACGGATGAGGTTGGCGATCGTACGACACATCTCCACGTACTGCTGCGGCTTGACCGCGAAAATCAGGATATCGCTGTTGGCGACGATTTCGCGATTGTCAGCGGTGACCGCGACGTGGAATCGATCGGCGAACAGCTTCCGCCGCGCCTCCGACGGGTCCGACGCGATCATGCGGTCGGCGAAGAGGATCGTATTGCGTAGAATGCCGTGGACGATTCCCTCGGCTGCGTTGCCGGCGCCGATGACTCCGATCTCATATTGCGTGGGCATGGCCGCTACTCCTCGAACGCCACCTGCTCCCATCGTGAAGTTTATTTGAATACCTGTAGACTATCGACGTGCTGCAACTGACGCTGGAGGGTTCGGCCGTCTTACTTCCGGTCAAGGTCGTGCCCGGCGCTTCCCGAACGCGCTTTTTGGGCGAGTGGGAGGGGCGGGCGCGGATAGCCGTCGCGGCGGCGCCGGAAAAAGGAAAGGCCAACGCCGCCCTTGCGGCCTTTCTCGCTAAGCTGCTCTCCGTCCGCAAACGCGATGTGACCGTCGTCGCGGGTCTAACCTTCCCCCAAAAAACAATCAGGATCGAAGGGGTTACGGTCGACGCGGTTCGCGCCGCCCTGCAACCATTAGCTTGTGAATGAGGTCGCAGGAGGACTCAAGGATCCTCCTGCTGATTGCCGGACTTCTTGAAAGCCTCGTTGTCTCTCGATTAATCGAGTGAGAACATCCCCGCGATCTCCTCATGCACTTCAATCGTATTGCTGATGACCAACGAGCGTTCGTACACCTCAATACGGCCGCGCCCGCCGGCACCGGCGGCTTGCGACGCACTACCCGCGCCCGTGAGATCCCAGGTCTCGGGGGCAATTGTCCTCTCGATGAGTTGCTTTATCTCCACCAGGCGCTGCTTGATCGTCTGCTCCGTTTCGATGTTCTGACCGCCGGTCTGTCCGCCACCAGTGCCACCGCCGAATACGGATTGCCCGCCACCACCGCCACCACCACCGCCGCCGCCGCTGCCCTTAGTCTTGTTAAGGTCGATGGCCGGCGCTCCTTGCCCGAAGTCGGGAACGCGGAAGATAAGGTTCGTGATGTTGTAAACCCGCAGGTAATGTTTCCGCTCGAAGTCCGCTCGCGTCGAGATCGTCAGCTTGTTTTCAATTCCGCGATAGAGGATCTCGCCGTCCGGGGAGAGTTGGTCGAGAACCTCTTTCAGAACTTCAGCCACCGTCGTGTTGTTGAGCTTGAGGGTCACCAATGGTGATTCACGGGTGACGTTCTCAAGGCCGAGCGGAACCCACTTGGGCACGATGTTGACCCGACCGTCGCCGGTGTCACGGAGCCAATCGAGTATGTCCTCGAAGGTCTTATCGGTCCAGTCGATGGCGTCAACGTGCTTTTTCAGCAAACTCTCCGCGGCGCGCGATGATGGCGGAGCGGGTATCGTCGCCTCCGACGTCGTCACCTTCGTCTGCTCGGTCTCATCCGCAGGTTTCGCTGGTTGTTGGCCCGATGCGAACGCGGCGTAACCCAACACCACACATGAAAACGCACCAAACATCCGTCTCTTGATCACCGTACGTCCTCCACAGTTGGTCGTCCGCTGCCCTCCGCAGTCGGCGGAACATCGTAGCCCGCGCTGGAACAAAACGTCCACACCCAATTAATAGTATAACCCAGTACACGCACGTCCGCCACCATAATTCAGCTATCTCAATCATCGACGTGCTTCGTCGCCAACCTTCGGCTAACCGATCGTGGGATCGGTGTCGGCGGTGATCGGGTTGGCCACAGACTCCGCAGGTGGTGCAACACAGAAAGTCATTTATAGGCGATTATTGCGAGTATCAATTCAATCACGTGCGGCGTAGTAGGCTTTCTCAACACGCTTGCCATCACGATGCCCCGACGAGGTGGACCATCAGGGCGTTTTGGGCGTGCATTCGGTTTTCGGCCTGGTCGAAGATGGCGGAGTTGGGCAGCCGCGAGGTGGCGTAGTCGATTTCGTCTCCGTAATGGGCGGGGAGGCAATGAAGGATCACCGCATCACGGTTGGCGATCTTCATCGTCTCCGCGTCAATGCGGTACTTCTTGAAGATCCTCTTACGCGCCTCGGCCTCCGCCTCCTGACCCATCGAGGCCCAGACGTCGGTGTAGAGTACGTCAGCCCCATTGGCGGCGGACAAGTCGGAGGTCACGGCGATCGTCGAACCCGTGGCCGCCCCAACTTCCTTGGCCTTCTTCGTGACCGATTCCTTCGGTTCGTATCCGGGCGGGGTGATGACCGTCATGTGCATGCCCATCCGAGCGGCGCCGTACATCAACGAATGGGCCACGTTGTTGCCGTCGCCGATGTAGCACATCTTGAGACCGGACAAGCGTTCCTTGCGTTCGAGGATGGTTTGCAGGTCAGCGAGAATCTGGCAGGGGTGCTCAAAATCGCTTAGGCCATTGATGACGGGGACGGTGGCATACTTGGCCAACTCCTCGACGATTTCGTGACCGAACACGCGGGCCATGATGACGTCGGCATACCGCGACAACACCAATGCAATGTCCTCGGTGGTCTCGCGCTTGCCCAAGCTGATGTCGGTGGGGGCAAGATATATTGCGTGGCCTCCGAGTTGGGTCATGCCGGTCTCGAAAGATACCCGCGTCCGCAGCGAAGGCTTTTGGAAAATCATCGCCAGCGTTTTGCCCTTCAGAGGCAGCTTGGCCCGCTCGGCGGGGTTGGTCTTGAGGTTTCGCGCGGTCTTGAGGACCGCGGAAATCTCCTCGGCGGAGAAGTCCAACATCGAAAGAAGATGACGACCTTTCAGATTGACGCCCACGAAGACTCCTTTCGGACTAACTCGTTCTAACACAACCCCCCTCGCTCGAGGGGAGAGGAGTCAGTTATTTCCCCGCATCGATGAGGGTTCCCTGGCCTTCGCCCTGGACGACGGCGCGCATGTTGCCCGCACGCTTGAGGTCTAGCACGATGATGGGAATGCCACTGCGTTGGCACAGATCGATTGCGCTCACGTCCATCACGCCCAATCGCTTATCGATCACCTCGTTGTAAGTGAGGCGTTCGATGCGTGTCGCGGTCGGATCGGTCTTGGGATCGGCGGTGTAGACGCCGTCAACCTTGGTGGCCTTCAAGAGCACGTCGGCGCGGACTTCGGCAGCCCGCAGAGCGGCACCGGTGTCGGTGGTGACGAAGGGGTTGCCCGTCCCGCCCGCGAAGATCACCACGCGGCCTTTCTCCATGTGGCGGATGGCGCGGCGACGGATGAAGTTTTCGCAGACGTTTTGCACCGGCAGGGCGCTTTGCACGCGCGTGGGGACGCCAAGCGATTCGAGCGTGTCTTGCACGGCCAGGGCGTTAATCACCGTGGCTAACATGCCCATGTAGTGGCCGGTGGTTTCCTCGATGGCCGTATCTTTGGCGATGACCGCTCCGCGGACGATGTTCCCCCCTCCGACGACCACGCAGACCTGCACGCCGAGATCGACGACGAGCTTGATCTCGTTGGCGACCTTCCGTAGCTCCACACCGTCGATGCCGGTCTTACCCGGCGCGCATAGTCCCTCGCCGCTGACTTTCAGAAGAACTCGACTGTATTGGGGTTGAGTCATAGAAAGGATTGTACCCCCCTCGCCCTTCAAGGGAGAGGGGTCGGGGTGAGGGTCAAGACGCTCCGGTGCTTTCACCCCTCACCCAGCCTCTCCCCTCAAGGGGAGAGGGGTTAAGCCTACCCGCCGACCTTCATGATAACCATGCTGGTCACCTTGTTCACTCCGGCGGCCTTGAGGACATCGGCGATCTTGGCGTTTTTGCCGTAGTCGTCTGTCTTTACGTGAAACTGCTCCATGAGCACCCGCTCGGCGCAAAAGGCGTTGACCTTGCCGTCGGCGATCTTATCGACGATCTGCTCCTTCTTGCCCTCGGCGATGGCCATCTCGCGGGCCTGAGTGCGGACCTTCTCGATATCGACCGCGGGCACGCTCTCGCGGTCGATGGCCACGGGCATGGAGAAAAGAGAGTGCATGCACAGGTCCGCCCCTATGTTCTTGTCCGACTTTGGCGCAGCATCGAGGGCGATGAGGATCCCGCTTTTGCCGTCGTGATGGACGTAGGACGCTAAGTGGTTCCCGCTGACGCGCCGGCATTTGGCGAGGTTCATCGACTCACGCAACCGCCCGAAAACGTCCGTGAACATGGTGTCAAGCTCCGGATCGGTGCGAACCTTCTGCGGGTCGGGAGAGGCCTCGTTGGCCAGGGCGACCTTCTTGGCAAATGCGGCGGCCAGATTCACGAACATCTCGTTCTTGGCGACGGGCGCCGTCTCGCATTGCAATTCGATAATGGCCCCGACCTTACGGGCCGAGTCGAGGTAGATGGCGATCCGCCCTTCGCCGGTCGTCCGCCCGGAGCGGTCAGCCAGCTTGCCCTTGTGCTTCTTGCGCAGCCAATCCATGGCCGATTCGACGTCGCCGTTGGATTCCGTCAGGGCCTGCTTGCATTCCATCATGGGCAGGTCCGTTTTCTCGCGCAGGTCTTTGACCATCTGAGCGGTGATTGTCGCCATCGTTGGATACCTCAACCTTCCAAGGATCGGCACGGATTACCGTGCCTTGCCTGTTCTTACCGCATGTGCGGCACTTCTTCCGCCGTGATACGTCCGTTCCGTCGGGTGTGATCGTGCAGGCGCCGAAAGCGCTAGGTAGCGCCGTCAGGCCTCACTGAAGTCGCTGGGGTCAGTTCCGCGCCGCGTGTCTTATCATCTTCCGGAGTGAAGCGTTCGCCGGAGGCTGGTTCGGGCGAGCTACCGTCAGCCCGGGCCGTAGTCGGTCGACGAGACCGCTTTCGCTCAGAAGGCGCGCCTTCGGACGGTTCACCTGACGTTCGGCCCTTCTTACCCTCTTCGACGGCGTCAGCCAAATGAATCAAGATGGTGTCAATAGCGCGGATGGCGTCGTCGTTTCCGGGGATGGGGATGTCCGCGAAATCCGGGTCGGAATCGGTGTCGATCAGACAAATGGTGGGGATGCCGAGTTTTTTCGCTTCGCGCACGGCGTTGTGCTCGCGCTGGACGTCGATGACCACGAGGGCGCCCGGAAGGCGGCCCATCAGGCGAATACCCTCCAGGTTCCGTTTGATCTTGCGGACCTCGCGTGTCCGCGAGGCGATCATCTTCTTGCTGTACTGGGCGGCCGTACCATCGGCCTCGGCTTTTTCCAGCTCCTCCAGCCTTTGCAGGCGGGAGCGGATGGTCCGAAAGTTGGTGAGCGTCCCACCGAGCCAGCGTTCAATCACATAGGGCATACCCGCCCGCGTGGCCTGTTGCATGACCTGCAACCGGGCCTGGCGTTTCGTGCCCACAAATAAGATATCCTCACCTTTGGCCACAACTTGCGCGATAAACTTCTTCGCCCGCAACAACCCCCGCACCGTCTCTCGAATGTCGATGATGTGGATTGTGTTGCGTTTGCCGAAGATGTACGGAGACATCTTCGGGTTCCAGCGGCTCACGCGATGGCCGAAGTGAATCCCTGAGTCAACTAGTTGACGAACTAACTCCGATGCCAAACATCACCTCCAAAAGAACGCCGAAGACCTTTTCACAGACCACACGACCAGAACCCCAGAATGTACCAGAACGCGGTCGGCGAGCAAGCGCACCCATCGACAGAAGAATTTCCCTTAAAAAGGCCGTTGGATCGGCTTTTTCGTACCCTGCGTTATGTACGACGTACGGCTATAGGGATCGCACCACAGGAATATCCATAACCTATTATGAATAATACATTTATGGAAACAAGTGCGATCCATTACTACTGTGGGGTTGACCGATACACGGGCTAGTCATAGCGTGCGCTGGTGATCCCCGACCTAGCGGTTCCTCACCGTGAATTCATTTGCGTGAAGCTCGATTGACCACCCATCGCCATTCGACCAACGCCGGTTCCCTGGTGTTCATCAGTGCAGCTGAACCGAGCGCCGATTTACACGGTGCGGCTTTGATCCGGGCCACACGGGCGATGGATCCGACGGTCCGATTCGTGGGCGTCGCCGGTCCGAAAATGGTCGAAGCAGGTTGCGAGCGAATCTTCGACATGTCCCGCCACGCAGCGATGCTTCTCGGAGTGGTGAAGAATGTGGCCCGGGGCATCGCGATGCTTAACACCTGCGATCGTCATCTTCGAGGGTACCCATTCGCGGCCGCGGTAGTGATCGACAGCCCCATGCTCCACCTACCGCTGGCAGCGAAGGCCCAGGCCGCCGGCGTGCCGGTTTTGTACTACATCGCCCCGCAGATGTGGGCGTGGGGAAAGTACCGTATCCACAAACTTCGCAACCGGGTCGATCGTGCGGCCGTCATCCTTCCGTTTGAGGAAGAATTCTTTCGCAACCAGGGCGTCAACGCCACGTACGTCGGCCACCCGTTGGCGGACCAGTTCGCGCAAATGTCCATCGATCACGAGGTCGTCGCGGGCATCCGTCGGCGCGGAGTTCCGGTCGTCGCTCTACTGCCAGGCTCGCGGACGCACGTGGTCGAGTCCGTTCTTCCGGGGCAGTTGCAGGTGGCCGAGCGGATCGCATCGACGATTCCGGGGGCAACATTCGGCGTGTCGGTGGCCAACGCGCAGGTCGCGCCGATCATCCAACGTCTAGTGTCAGCGTGTCGCGTGCCTGTCGAACTATTCCCCGGTCATCATGCGGAACTTATTCAGGCCGCCGATTTGGTGTTGGTCGCCTCGGGCACGACGGCGTTGGAAGTCGCATTCCACGAGCGACCGATGATCGTCATGTACCAGTCCTCGCGGTTCTTCTACCACGCCATCGGACGCTGGATGATCGACTTGCCCTACCTATCGCTACCCAACATCCTCGCGGGACGGGAGATCGTGCCCGAGTTCATGCCCTATTACACGTCGACGATCCCGATCGCGGATCGAGCGATCGGCTTACTACGATCCCAGGACGCGCGGCGAACGATGACGGACAACCTTGCAAAAACCGTCGCACCGCTTCGCGGCACGCACGCAGCGCATCGAACTGCGGAGTTGTTGCTGAAAATAATCCGCCACTGACTCCCGGTACTGGAGTCGGACCTGTTATCGGAACCCCAAGTGCGAACGCGGGGTCAGCCTCCCCCCTCTCTGAGGGGGGACAAAGGGGGGTCTTGGCCCGTCGCTTGCGCTCCGGGTTCGGATTAAACCCCTCTCCCCCGCTTCGGGGAGTCAGACGAGCCGACCGAGGAGGGAGGGTCCGAGGGCAGGGTGAGGGGGCTAAACGCAAGGCCCTTCCGCGATAGTTTCTCCCGACCCACATCGCGCAAAAATCCTGCGCTTTCCCTGCATTTTTTCCTTGACTTGCCCCCAATCCCACGCAAAATCGCCCCCATGTCTTTTGGACCTGTACCCTTTCGAGGCATGGGAGTGACGTCCTCTCAGGGCCGGGAGCAGGACATTTCGATTTTGGCTTGGAGCGCGGACTGTGCGGTCTGCGCGGTGTTAAACAGCACGGGAGTTATTTTGGAGGGCGTTTCTTATGTCATGCAGACGACAGCGAAATGACGTTAGTGCAGCTTGGGTTCTCTCGTTTCTGGCGGCCTTTTCAATTTCAATTGCGGCACCCAGCTCGGCGCGTGGAGCGGGCGATGGATCCATCGCGGCGTGGGGATGTCAAGGAGGGGGTACGGACTTCGGACAATGCAACGTACCTGCACCGAACGCAGACTTCGTGGCCGTCGCGGCGGGCTATTACCATAGTCTTGGACTTAAGGCGGATGGATCCATCGTGGCGTGGGGACGAGATGATTTCGGGCAAACAACCAATATCCCGGTGCCTAATACCGATTTCGTCGCCATAGCCGCCGGAGAGCGCCACAGCCTGGGACTTAAGGCTAACGGATCCATCGTGGCGTGGGGACGAAACGATTTCGGGCAAACAACCAACCTTCCGGGGCCTAATACCGATTTCATCGCCGTCGCCGCGGGCGACGGCATCAGTCTGGGCCTGAAGGCCAACGGAACCATCGTAGCGTGGGGATACACTGGCAACGGAATACAAACCGTCCCGCCGCCCGGTACCGATTTCATCGCGGTAGCCGCGTCTGGGGGACACGCGCTGGGTTTGAAGACCGACAGTTCAATTGTTGCGTGGGGACTCCATGACTACGACCAAATATGGGTTCCCGAGCCCAATACTGGTTTCATCGCCGCGGCCGCGGGCGTGCAGTACAGTCTGGGTCTGAAGGGCGACAGATCCATTGTGGGGTGGGGGCGCAATAACTACGGACAACGCGATGCTCCCCCTCCCAACACGGGTTTCATGGGCGTCGCCGGGGGGTATCAGCACAGTCTGGGCGTGAAGACCAATGGTTCTATCGTGGTGTGGGGGCAAGACGTTTTCGGGCAAACCGCCCTCCCGGTGCCTAATACGGGATTCATCGCCGTCGCTGCAGGCGTGTTCCACAGTCTGGCGCTGGAGGGGGGCGGCGCTTGCTGTCTGACCAACGGAACCTGTCTGCAACTCGCCAGTCAAAGTCAATGCGACGCTCAGAGCGGTGTGTTTCATGGATTGGGATCGAGCTGTGGAGGGGACCTGGACGGCGATTCGATTGCGGACACCTGTGATCAGTGCCCGTTTGATCCGACGAATACAATTACCCCGGAAGGGCAGTGCATTCCCACGCTTTCCCAATGGGGCCTGATCGTGATGGCCGGTCTGGTTGCGGCCGCGGGCGGGAGCATCCTCGCCAAGCGTCGACGGGCGGCGGTGAGCTAGAGACTGGAAACTAGACGGAGGACGGGCTAGGATTGGTCGGACGTGGACGTCCTGGCCCGTATCAAACAGCTCATCGTGCGACGAGGTCGTCCGAAGGCTTCCCGCTATGCCGACTAGGCTTGCCCCCGTGCGAACGTGCACCCAGTGCGGGTCTCGCCGAGTGGGGCGCGTGGGGACGGACCTCCGCTTGCGCGACGGCACTGTCGTGACGGTGGAGGTTGACGCCTGTTCGTCGTGCGGCGAACAATATCTTGACGCGGAGGCCATCGAAGTGGTTCGTCTAGCTCGGGCGCGTAAGCGCCCGAGAAGTTGAGCGCTTTTCGCAGAAAATTTTCGGAGCGGCTGGTGCGAGAATCCGTTCTCGCACCCCCTCTTGCGGGAATCCATTCCCGCGACTTGGCAGTCCCGGCGCGCCGGGACTGCGACGGAATGTGCGAGATGGGAATCTCGTATGAGCTGCGGTAGCGCGACTACCCGGCTGGCGGTTCCAAAGCCCACTCCGGTCCCGCGATTCGTGTCACCACACCGGCTCCTCGTTCACGTCGAAGGCGTTGGGTCAATGCTCCGATCGAGACGCCGGTTAAGGGGTGGATCAGGTCCGCGGCCAACTCGGACAGCGGTTCAAGCACGAAGCGGCGTTCGTGCAATCGGGGGTGGGGAAGGGTGAGCGTGGGGGTGTCGATGACCACATCGCCGACGAAGAGCAGGTCGATGTCGATGACCCGAGGCTCCCAACGCGCTTGACGTGTGCGCCCGAGCGAGTTTTCGACCGAATGTGCGACCGCAAGTAGGGCGGAAGGGGTAAGCGATGTTTGAACGCGCAAGACGGAGTTGAGGTAAGGCGGCTGCTCGGCAGGACCGCCGACCGGGCTGGTCTCGTAGAGGGAAGCGACGTCACAAGTCAGGTTGATTCGAAGCTCCCGCTGCCCAACGAGTGCTTGGACAGCGGCGCGTAGCGCGGCCAGCCGGTCGCCGAGATTCGACCCGAGTGCGACAAACGCAACGTGCTCAACCCCGTCCATCGTACCTTCACGCCGTCTGGTTATGTGCAAGGTTTGCCAGCGCGTCACCGGTCAGGTGGAAGACCCTCCATTCAGTAAGGGCGGCCGCACCCAAGCTCTTGTAAAAGTTGATGGCCGGTTCGTTCCAGTTGAGCACGACCCATTCCATCCGGGGGTAGCCGCGCTGCACGCATACTTGAGCGACATGCCGCAACATAGCGCGCCCAATTCCGTTTTGACGCACCGCGGGCCGCACGAAGAGGTCTTCAAGGTAAAGGCCGGGGCGGCCAAGGAAAGTCGAAAAGTTGGTGAAGAAAACCGCGTAAGCCGCCGGCTCGTCATCCCAGTAGCCGATCACCGCCTCCGCCGCAGACCGAGAACCAAACAATGCCTCCTCTAACATCTTCTCCGTCATGCTCACCACGTGGCTGAGTCGCTCATATTCGGCCAACTCTCGGATCAGGGTGACGAGCACCGGAACATCCTTCCGCGCTGCCGGTGCGATTCGTAATCTTGAAGCATCCAAACTCGTCGTCACATCGAAACTCCAGCCGGCGCTCCACAGAAGGCCGGCTTACCCACCGACCCGTTCCGCAATCGCTCCAGCGCCAGTATACTGTCCGACAATGCCAGACCTTAGTCTCATCCGCAACTTCAGCATCGTCGCCCACATCGACCACGGGAAGAGTACGCTTGCAGATCGCATCCTGGAATACACCGGCGTGGTCACCAAACGGGAAATGCGCGAGCAGTTCCTGGACGACATGGATCTGGAACGCGAGATGGGGATCACCATCAAGGCCAATCGGGCGACGTGTCCCTACCCCTACAAAGGCCGGACGTACATGCTCAATCTGATCGACACGCCGGGGCATGTGGACTTCCACTACGAGGTGTCGCGGGCGCTTGCCGCTTGCGAAGGCGTTCTTGTGCTGGTGGATGCGACGCAGGGGGTCCAGGCCCAGACCGTCGCCAACGCTTTTGCGGCGATCGAGGCTGGTCTGTCGATCGTGTTGGTCATTAACAAGATCGATCTACCCGCTGCTCGACCGGAGGATATCGCCCTAGAGGCCGAGCAGGTCTTGGGACTGGACGCCTCCCACGCCGTCTTTACCAGCGGCAAGACGGGTGTGGGCATGGACGACCTTTTCAAGGCGATCGTCGAGCACATCCCGCCGCCCAACGGTGATCCGCAGGGTGCACTCAGGGCGTTGATTTATGACGCCAAGTCGGACATACATCGGGGGGTCATCTGTCACACCCGCGTGTTCGACGGGACATTCAAACGCGGGGACAAGATCGACCTGATGGCCGCTGGACGCAGCTTCATCATCACCGAGGTCGGGAAGTTCACGCCTAAACCCGGGGCCGTGGAGTCGCTCTCCGCGGGGGAGGTCGGGTACTTCGTGGCGGGTATCAAGACCCTGGTTGATGTAACCATCGGGGACACACTCACTCTGGCCTCCAACCCGACCGACCGCCCCTTGCCGGGATATCAGCCGCCGCAACAAATGGTGTTTTGCGACTTCTACCCCGGGATGGGCAGTACGACGGACCAACTTCGCGAGGCCATGGAGAAGCTCTGGCTCAACGACAGTTCGTATACCTACGCCACGGTCGGTTCCGACGCCCTGGGGATCGGGTTTCGCTGCGGATTTCTGGGGCTGCTGCACATGCGGATCATTCAGGAACGGCTGGAACGCGAGGGGAACGTCACCGTTGTGCAAACGGCGCCGACCGTAACCTATGAGATCAAGCTCAAGGACGGCACGGTCACGCGCATCGAATCGCCCAGCGAGCTGCCGGACATGTCCAACATCGAGGAAATCCGCGAGCCGTTCGTGAACGCGCAGTTAATCATCCCGGCCGAGTGTGTCGGCGTGGTGATGCAGCTCAGCAGGGAGCGGCGGGGGCGGCATATCAAGACGGAATATTTGTCGCCGACGCGGGTGATGATGACCTATGACCTGCCGTTGTGCGAGATCATCTACGACTTCTACGACAAGCTGAAGAGTTGCACCAAAGGATACGGGACGGCGGACTATCATGTTCGCGGGTACGACCCGGGCGACATGGTGAAAATGGATATCCTCGTCAACGGCGTGCCCGTCGACGCCCTTTCGGTGATCGTGCATCGAGATAAGACCCTATACCGCGGGCGGCGGCTGCTCGAACGGCTCAAGAAGCAAATCGACCGGCACCAGTTCGAGATTCCCTTGCAGGCCGCCATCGGAACGAAGGTCATTGCCCGCGAGACGATCAAGGCCTTCCGCAAGGACGTTACCGCCAAGTGCTACGGCGGCGACATTACTCGAAAACGAAAACTGTTGGACAAGCAGAAAGAGGGTAAGAAACGCATGCGCACGGTGGGCAACGTCTCCATTCCCCAGGAGGCGTTCATGTCGATTCTGGATCCGGATGATTGACGAGCGATCTTGAATTATGGAGACGGTCCGATACGCTGCATTTGTGCAAAGATGATTTCGTCATGGTAAGCATGCATCAGATCGAGGAGCTTGGGCGGCGAGTCGCGCGTGAGTTTGGGGCGGAGCGGGTCGTACTCTTTGGGTCCTATGCGGTCGGGTCACCGAGGGTCGATTCGGACATTGACTTGCTGGTGGTCGCGCAAACGTTGTTGCCGCCGCTAAAGCGCTACGGCGCCGTTCGGCGTCTGCTGGTCGACGTTCCGGCGGCGTTTGATATCATCGTCAAGACCCCCAAGGAGTACGCTCGGACACGGTCCGTGGTCAACTCCATCGTGTACTTCGCGGAGAAAACCGGGAAGGTCTTGTATGCCGGATGAGACGGTCGGCGCGGTTCGGCAGTAGCGTGCCAAGGCTGAGAGCGACTGGAACGCAGTTGAGATTCTGCTGGCGAGCGATCGATGTCCGGCGGACACCGTCTGCTTCCACTGCCAACAATTCGTCGAAAAACTCCTTAAGGCGCTTCTCACCCGGCACGGGGTCGAGGCCCCGCGGACGCACGATCTACGACGGCTGATCCAAGTGTCGGAAGCGTTCGCGCCGGAACTCTCCCGGTTTTCGGAGACCTGCGATGATCTGACCGTACACGGAGTACAAACACGGTATCCCGGGGATTGGGTGGAGATCACGGCGGCCGAGATGACCGAAGTTGTCAAACTCGCCCGTGAGCTTGGTAATGCGCTAAAGGTCAGGCTGGATGCGGCCAATTCCGGCGGAACGTAGCCGACAAATGCTACGGCGGGGACATCACTCGAAAGCGAAAACTTCTGGATAAGCAGAAAGAGGGCAAGAAACGAATGCACACCGTCAGCAACGTCTCCATTCCCCAGGAGGCGTTTATGTCGATTCTCGACCCGGAGGACTAAAGTTTGGACTGGATGGCGGCCGTTTGAGCCGCTTGGGTTGAGGTTTCAGCCTTACGGATCCGATGGCCCGGTTGGCTAACTCTGAATCGGATCGACTCGGGTGATGTGGATCGGATCGCAACGCACCCACGATTCCGGTACGTCGCCGTTTTTCCCACCGAGGGCGATGAATACCAGGGACGTGGTTACCAGCATCATCTCAGGATGCCTGACTTCATAAGTGGCGCCGTCCGAAACATGTACCCGGACCGGTACGAAGGGCCGCTCGCGCTGAATTGCCAACAGTTCTCTCGGATGCATCTTGTGGTATTCTACCGTCGACCGGGCGTGCCGGCAAGGAACGGCGAAGCGTGTCAAGCAAAGGGGGGCCGGCTTAGCATTCCGAATTCACCATTCCGCCTTCCAGCGAAGCCGGTACTGCGCTCGGCAGGACTCGAACCTGCAACCCCCTGGTTCGAAGCCAGGTACTCTATCCAATTGAGCTACGGGCGCGATATACTCCGTCTTGCCGGGATGGGTCGACGGAATTAGGCACTGGGCATTATAGTATGATGCGTAGAATGGTCCAGGCGTACGGCCGGGATCGACGCGATTAGGAATGGCGGAAGATTATCACGGGGGTCGGGACGGGCGATGCCGAAGAATCTCAACAAAGAAGAAATCGATGATGTTCCCGTAGTGGACGACACGCTGCTGGACTCCGCGGCGGATTTGGTCGAGCTGCCGGCTGTGCTGGCGGCGCCGGCGGCCGGTCCCGCAGCCGGTAAACGGGCCCTCGGAGTGAAAGAGCCGATCATCTTCAAATGGAAGCTGATCGGTACTTCGCACAACATGACGCTGACCCTCTTCAAGTCCGTGGAGCGCGAGGACGCGGACGCCCAATTCGAGCGTACCCAAAGGGAAGGGTACTACACGGATTTGAAGATCCTTGACGCCGATGCCAAGGTTGAACAACCGGCGCAGCCTAAGGGGACGAAAAAGGAAAGTCCGCGTACCGAGCGAGGCGGCAAAGGAGCGGCGTTGACGGCGAAACCTACAGTGGTTGCCAAGCGGCCCGCCTCCCCGCCGCGTAAACCGGCTCCAGCCAAAAGCGCGTTGAAGACCGAGGTCAAGACAAAGAAGAAAAAGCCAAGCGGATCGGCCGGCGCCTCAAAACGCGCCTCAAAGAAAAAGTAAGCCGGCCGGCCTGAACCACGGCGCAACGAACCTGACTATACAACCCCAGTGAACGTCGCTTCGCTTCAATTCGAAGCGCTTACCCAGCTACGCTCCGTAAAAAAACACTCAGCGCCGCTACCCGTGAGAACAGGTGCGTCGCCGAATGTTATCTCCCCCTCCCGGGGAAAATCACAGGTTGTCACCGGGCTGCTGCCACTATTCTGGTTGGCGCGCCAGATTAAACCTGATACGCGTACTCAAAACGCTCTTTGGTCCTACCACACCTCCTGCCAGTCTCCCCTCTATTCCAACGCCGCTGGAAGTGTCGGGTATTTGTTTCGTGAAAATACGATCAATACGCCACCCGATCCTATCAGCGGTTCGCATATTACCGTGATGGATACAAACCTGTCAATCGAAAACTTCCTAGATCCACAAGTATTTTACCGTGCGAACATCGGGTTTTCTCGTAGATTGTTCAGTGAGGCAAACATCCGCTCACTGCGTATTTATCTCCTCGGGTCGAACTACGGAGAGTCTGTGAGTTGTTCTATTTCGACGGGATCAATCGTTGCGGAGGCTGGTGGTGTTGGCCAGGCCGGTGAAGCGGCGGGAGCCGAGCGCCGCTTGCGACAACCCCTCGGGCCAGAGGCTCATAGAAACGCCAAAATCGTCTTCGGCTTGATCGAGTTCGAACGACAGGGCACCGTACCATCGCGGGAATTTGCGGATGAAGGCTACGGTGAAGTCCAACGTCCGGCCCCGGTCCAGATCGAACAACTCGCGGACGGCAAGGGTGTGTTTTTCCGTCAGGCGATAGTTCATATCGAATCCGATGAGGTTCGATTGGCTCTCGTCGATGAATCGGTATCCGACGAGGTAACTGAATCGCGGGGTCCTCTCGACGGCGACGGAGACGTTCAAGACGTCGATCTGACCGTCATTCAGGTCGTAGTTCGATTCGGAGAGCAGGGCCGTCCGGTCGTTGATCCGCCAGATGGTCGAGGAGTTGACGTAGTTGTGAGAGATACTGTTTTCGGGGCGGCTGAAGGAGGTAAAGCCGTTGGTGATCTCGTCGCCCTCGGCGTTGTTGAACACACCCAATTCCAGATCGTGCGTTAGAACATCAACGATCCGGCGGTTATCACCGGCCCCGCGTTTGGTTTGAAACCGCTGCCGAAAGCCTACGGTTACGCCGTCGGTCGCGGCGATCTCTTCCACGGTTTCATCAAAGGGGAATAGATCCTCTTTGTCGTGATTGGATGCAGAAGTCCACGCGGTGATGTTGGGTTTGATGATGTGGCGGACGCCGTCCACGTCGAACATGGGGGACCGCACGTCGGGATAGATCCGCGTGAGATACATGCTCCCGCGAACGCCGGCGATTCCGAAGCCACGCACGAGTCCGCCTTCGTACGGCGACTCATCCCAGACTGTGCCCCTTCCGGCGACAAAGGGTACGAATCTCCATGGGCCGGCGTCAACCGGTAGGCCGACTTCCTGGCGGGTATCCGCGCGGGTGGTCGGGCCGGAACTGGGGGTGGGGCCGTTGCGTAGGAACTCGCGGAAGGTCTGATCGGCGGCGCGGTAGCGCACAATCCCGGCGCGGTTCTCACTGAACCAAGTGGCCCCGTTGGCCAGCGACTCGCCGGCGAGGTGCAAGCTGAAATCGGGAGTTCGTTCCGTCTGCGTGGTGAAGTCGAGGATCCGAGCCTGCAACGCCGCCGTGAAGGCCCAGTTGTCGCGCTGCTTCTTCAGGTAGAGCAGCGTCTCCTGCTCCTTGTCATTATCGAACTCGGTCTCGAAGAACTCCTCAAGGAACGATTTATCCGAAAGATACGACAATTCCAGCGATATCTGCCAGTCGTCCTCGAGGTACTGGCGGTGGCGGAAAAGGAAGCGTCCGCGGACGTCGTGTTGCGACGTATCCTCACGCTCCCGACCGAGTGAATCTTCGCCGCTGTCGGCGATGAAGTAGTTTTTGAGCATCCCGAAATAGCGGTCACGCTCGTAGTCCACGTCGACGCCTGCAGCCGGACCGCGTTTGGAAAAGTAGTCCAAAGCCAACGTCGCCTGGAAGCCTTTCGGTGTCTCCAGGCCCAACAGGTTGAAGAGGTGCCACTTCGTTTCGAGTTCGAGGCCGAAATCGCCGCTGAACCCGGTACGCACGCTCTGGATCGCCGTCTCGCTCGTGTCCACGTCGCCGCGAATAAAAGGCCAATAGGCGATAGGGTGCCCGCGCACGTTAAGTGTAGCGTCTTTGATCCGGAAGCTGCCCGCGCGAATGCCGGCCCGCCCGCCGCCCGGTTCGGGCGGAGTGCGGTTGACGAGTTCCACCCTTCGCGCGCCGACGTGGTAATGCGGGGTGTGAAACTCACTGGTGGTCAGGATCGCGTCGTTGGCGCTGAACTCGTTGGTCGAAAGTTGGCGGATTTCGGACGCGCGAATGTAAAGCGGAATATTCCGATCCACGAGCGTCGTCCGCACCACGGCGTCAAGGATCAGGGCGCGATCTTGCAGAAAATCGTAATAAAGCCGCGAGGCGCGAATGGCGTTCAGGCCTTGCGACACCTGTACGTCGCCTTCGAGGTAGGCGGACTCGACTTCCACATCGCCCAAGCCGGTGGCCATGAGTTGGCGATCCGAGGCATCAGCGCGGGTTGTTGTTGCCGCGGAATCTCGCACCGGCTCACCGCCCAGGCCCGCCCGGCCTGATTCCGGCGTGGTCGGCACTGTCTTTCCGGGTGGTAAGAAGATGACGACGGAGTCGGCCTGAAGCTCCAGGTATTCACCCGTACCAGGTACGCCACGGGCCAGGTAGACGCCGCCGACCATGGTGATGACCTTGCGGCCGTCTTCGGCTTCGGACATGGTCATCTCGCCGCGGGATTGAAAATGAATGATCGGTCGCGGGGCGGGCTTCGCTTGTTTCGAGCCTAGCCCCGACGGGTCAAAAACGCGAAGCGAAACCTCCTCGTCTTTGCCTGGTAGTTTCCCGGAGGCGAACGCCTGCCGGATGGTGTTCCCCTCGCGGTAGACCTGGGTCTCGGCCGAGGACTGCATGGCGACATCGTCGGCATGGGTGGTGATCTCGGCGAAGGTGCTCATGGTAACGAAAAGCGCCGGACCGCTGGTCTGAGTCCCGCCGATCTCGTCGACCTCCGCGTCACGCCATAGAAGAATCTGGAGGTGCCGATAGGGCCTTTGCTCGTACTGACGGTTATCGATCCAGACGACGGCTTCCTTGCTGCGTAGCTCCTGTACCTCCTTCTCGCCGACGGTTAAGACGAAATCACCAATGAAATGCAGGGCGTCGGTCCCGTCCTCATCTTTGAAGACGTATACCAACTCACCGTTGAGCTTGACCGGGAAGTCGGAAATCCCGCTGGGAAGCAAGGGTTGCTCGACGCGGTCGGCGACCGGTACGGGCTGCTGCCCGTACGCGGCCGCACCGAGACAGCCAAACAGGACCAACACCCTTGAGTGTTGGGACGTCCATCCACTAGCCAGCCGGGCGGTCCGTAGCGGCATCGACATTCAGGGTTAGACCCTTGGGAGGGGTCAATTCCTGGACGACGCGAAGGTTCCGCGCCTCATCCGCCGCCGTCCAGGTGAACGAGGGCAGTATAATTGGCCGGTTATGGGTGTCAATTGAACGCAAGCCCAGCCGCCACCGGCCGGGGCCCACAGCGGGATCCTCAACTGGTATCGCTCACGCATCGGATAGAATGCCGTGATGGACGAAGCGCAACGGGCTGAGTTGGTCGGCGAGGCCTCGAAAGGCGACCCGGACGCCATTCAGAAACTGCTCATCCTCTACCACCCTGCGCTTCGTTCCGCGATCCGCGAGCGCGTTCGCGACGCGCTCCGGCATCTCGTCGACCCGGACGACATCCTGCAGGAGGCCTATGCGCACGCTTTTCGCGCGGTCAGGGGTTGCGTCTTTGACGGCCCCGCGGCGTTCTACTGCTGGCTGGAGAAGATTGCCCTCAATCAGCTCAAGGACCATCAGCGTGCGCTCGCTCGCGGGAAGCGCGACGTTCGTCGACTCCGTCATAACCCCGATTGCACCACAAGCTCCTGCGCCGGTCTTGCCGACCGCCTGACGGCGCCGGATAGCACGCCCAGCCATAAGGTCGCCCGAAGCGAGACCGTTGCCGCGGTATTGACCAGCCTGGCGCGCCTCAGCGATGACCAGCGGGCCGTGGTTCGGCTGCGTTTCCTCGAAGGTCTCCCCGTCGCCGAGGTAGCCCTGGCGGTGGACAAGTCGGAAAGGGCCGTGCACATGCTCTGCCACCGGGGCCTTAAGGCCCTTCGTACGTCCCTCGTCTCGATTACCCGCTTTCTTACCCGTCTGTAGCTCCCGCTCCGCCTCTTCCAATGGGCTCGCCAAGCAAGCGAGGGACCCCAGAAAAAAATAAATTTTCCGCGTTACATTTCGCTCGCAACGGCGTTTGCACCGTTAGAGGCGGACGGTCCGGTGAGTCGGATCGCACCGCCAGGGCGCGGCTTGTGCCGTTCCCTCACGGCTGCCACCACTGACGGCGGCAGCGCATGGATATCACTCCAGGAAAGGGAGGAGATCACCAATGTACCGACGAAGATGCGTGTCTTTAGTAGGACTGTTTGGAGGCACTGGGGCGGCGTTACTCGTTATGGGTTGCCCCATTACGTTCCCCGATCTAGGCCCTGTGATCATCCATCCGCCGACTGCGGATGCCGGACCGGACCAGAATGTCGATACCGGCGAGCGCGTAACGCTCATCGGCCTGGCGAGCACCGATCCCGACGATGATCCGCTTACTTACGTCTGGCAACAACGCTCCGGCCCCTCCGTGAACTTGGAGAATCCCAACGATGCTCAAGCCAGATTCGTTCCCACGGAACAAGGCACATACGAGTTTTCCTTGACTGTGACGGACGGAAGTGGGGGTTCGGATGAATCGACTACCCGTGTTTTCGTAGGGACCGGGCCTCGTCCGGGATGTCCGCGGGCGGACGCCGGGGTCGATCAACAGGTCAACGAGGGTGCGCCAATCGTGCTCCGAGGAGCAAACTCCGCCGATCCAGCCGGGGGGCCTTTAACCTTTGAATGGAACCAAATCTCGGGGCTACAAGTCTCATTATCCGGCGTTTTTAACGCCGAGCCCACATTTGCCGCTCCGCAAGTTGACAGCGATACCAACTTGCAGTTCGAACTCACCGTTACAAACGAATCGAGCTGCGCGGACACCGATGCCGTGATCATCATCGTGCGCAACCGCGACGTAGACAATCCGTGCGAGACCTTGCAGTGCGAGAACGACGGGCTTTTCTGCAACGGAGTCGAGGCGTGCGTTGGGGGGCAGTGCGAGTCCTCAGGAAACCCATGCGTATCGGGCGAAACGTGCGATGAAGGCACCGATTCTTGCGTATCCGTCGAGTGTACTAGCTACGCAGACTGCGACGATGGCACGTTCTGCAACGGACTCGAGGCATGCGTAGGGGGGCAGTGCGAGTCCTTCGGAAACCCATGCGCATCCGGCAAAACGTGCGACGAAAGCACCGACTCTTGCGTATCTGTCGAATGTACTGGCGACTCAGACTGTGACGATGGCGCATTCTGCAACGGCCCAGAGACCTGCGTTAGTGGACGGTGTGTGGCGTCAACATCGCCGTGCGCGCCGAGCGAAAGCTGTAATGAGGACTCCGACACGTGTATGAGCACCGTGCGGAGTTTCACGATTGACGCGGGAACAAACGTCATCGGTGGATCGCAGATGAACAATGCCGTGCAGCTTGAGCTATCTACGGCCGGGGAATACACTTTCACGTTGACCGCCAGTGACTTTAGGGAGAACTCTGGCAACCCATCGCCGCAACGGCATGTGTTTGTGTTGAGCAACAGCCATGCAGGTAACTGGAGGGCGTTCAGCCTAAACGGAGTCGGCGACTCCGTGACCGTGACGACCGACGAGGGTACCCCCGTTTCCCTGTTCTTCGTTGACAACGACCCGTGGTGGGATAACACCGGCTCCTCAACAGTCCAGGTACGACAAGGAAGTACATTGCTCGGGAACTATGTGATTGACTCGAGAACAAACGTCATTGGTGGATCGCAAATGGACAATGCTGTCCAGACTGAGCTATCTACGGCTGGGGAATACACGTTCACGTTGACCGCCAGTGACTTTAGGGAGAACTCAGGCAACCCCTCGCCGCAACGGCATGTGTTTGTGTTGACCAACAGCCACTTGGGTGACCGGAGGGCGTTCAGCCTAAATGGAGTCGGCGACTCCGTAACCGTGACTGCGAACGAGGGTGCCCCCGTTTTCCTATTCTTCGTAGACAACGACCCGTGGTGGGATAATACCGGGTCTTCGACGGTTGAGATAACGCCGTAAACCGAAATGGTGAGACGCTGGTCGCGCTGGCATGGTGCCACACCCTTTCCAATGGGGCTGGCGGACGCTATGCAATCTCGATGATCCGGCCTTCGCTCCAAGCTGAAGTGGAGCATTCGTGCGCTGACTGTCTGGGACAGCTTGCCTTTCCGTGTCCCTGGGCGAGGCGTGGGTCTACGGACTCGCGCCTTGTCTGCGCGCTCCTACTGGGATGACCCGACGTACTTGCTCTGGACAACCAGCGGCTTGAATCGTTCAAGCCATGGTTCCTTCGTTCGAAAGGCACGCTCCGAGGCAAGAGGATCAAAGCCGCGAACCACAAAGTCGGAATCGAGCCATAAAACTGCTCCCCCAGAGGTCGGGGCGGGGCCTCGATGCAAGGAGACTTGAATGCAAGAGCCGCTCGGCCCCGATCCTGAACACGATGCGATCGAGGGCACAGCGAAGCATAGGACCTCGCCATCTTCGGGATCAACATTGGGATCTCGAGATTCCCTTGTCATCGGATCAACGTAAAGTACAGTCTTGTTCGGCGCCGCGTTCAGAAATGCGTAGGCATAGGGTAAGACGGGCGGAAGGTCGGGCATCCGGCCTCTG
Source organism: Phycisphaerae bacterium (assembly GCA_020056715.1). Taxonomy (GTDB): domain Bacteria; phylum Planctomycetota; class Phycisphaerae; order UBA1845; family UBA1845; genus SBAX01. The sequence goes on from JAGVHG010000016.1 coordinate 27,576, forward strand.
GCGTTAGGGATGTTGATGAGCCGCTCTCCCTTCATTTCGTTTATATCGAGAATCATCAGGACGGAGACCCAGTCAAAACTCGCGAGGGGTCTAGGGTCATCCGCGCGCTGTTCCAGGAAACCGTCGAGTTTGTTATTTATTCCGAGAGCAATGATCGCGGGCCGTCCCGGCCCGAGAAAGTCAGGCGCGATCACGATCTCGTTCAGGTTTCCAATGTGCCAATACCGCGCGCGAATGGTCAGTTCTCTTGGATCGAATAATGCAATGTAGGACGGATACTGGTTCTGGTCCGACGCGATCAACACCACCTCTTCCCCCGCGTTACCGTCGTAATTACTTGCCAGAATGGGTCCGGTGCAGAACTCGGTGACTGTCGTATCCGGCCACTGAAACGGACGAAAGAGAGATTCGCTCCAGAACGGTTTGTGTCTTTCGTCACTCACCCTTCCCGCGCGAAATGCAAAAAGGCTCTTCCCGTCCACCGGCGCGTGCGTAGAAGCCAGGACGATGGTCTCATAGCCAGGTCCAGGATCGACCTTTTCGACCGAAGCGACGAATCCTGCTGCGGGAGGGAATGTATAGAACTCCTCGAATTCCAGATTCGAACCCCATCGAGCCTCGATCCTGGGAGTTGCCTTGTCGTTGTCAATTCCGACGCCAACTTTAGTCAGTTTCAGTGGCAAGAGGTACGAGGACGCGGCCCACAACAAGCAGGTAACACTGGCGACCAAACACACCGCGCCTAACATTCGTCGTCGAAACCTGTTTGACCAGCGGAGCCGCACGCCGCGCCCTTGTTCGAGTGCCGTGAGGGCATCTACGGCTGCGGAAAATCGATCCCCGCGTTCTTTCGCCATCAGCCGCAACGCCAATCTCGAAAGGTGCTTGTCGGCACTCGTGCGGAGCGCACGCGGGTCCGGCGGCTCCGTGTTCAGAATCGCATGGATCAACGCGCTGGAAGCATCCGCACGGAACGGCACTCGGCCGGTCAGCATCTCGTAAAGAACCACTCCCGCCGAGTAAAGGTCGGTACGGTGGTCGATGTTCTCGTCTCCGCGGGCCTGCTCCGGGCTCATGTATGTCGGCGTCCCGAAGACCGAGCCGTTCATGGTCATCCGCGTTTCGGCCGACAGCATCCGCGCCAGACCGAAGTCCGCGATTTTCACATTCTGTTCCGGGCCGTGAAGAAGAATGTTCGACGACTTGATGTCGCGGTGCACCAGACCAGCGTCGTGCGCGGCCTTCAGCCCGGCAAGTATCTGGCCGAAAAGGACGCGAACCCGCTCCGCAGGCAACGGCCCCTCCTTACGAACTAGCGCAGCAAGCGTCGGGCCGCTCACGAACTCCATGACGATGAAGTGCGTCCCGTTCTCCTCGCCGATGGCGTGAACGGCGACAATGTTGGGATGCTGAAGGCCCGCCGCGGCTTTGGCCTCTCGCTCGAAACGCGCCAGCGCAGTCTTGTCGCTGGTAAGCTCGGGCCGAAGCAGCTTCAGCGCCACGGTGCGGTTGAGGCGCTCCTCGTAGGCCTTGAGTACAACCCCCATCCCGCCGCGCCCGAGCAAGCCCACGACTTGGTACGGGCCAAGCCGCCCCTGGTAACGAGTGTCCGCCGATTGGGCGAGGATTCCGCGGTTAAGAAGTTCGACTAGGGCGTGGCGCGTGGGTTCGATATCGCGGAGTAGATCGAGGTGCTCCCTCAGATCGACCGTGAGATCCGGGTGTTGCGCCAGAAGCTCCGCCTCGCTGACTTGTTCCCCCCGCTCCCTTCGATCGAGGAAGTCGTTGAGAACTTGTCCGACGCGCGCCTCCAGCGCGCCATCGACACTCTGCCTCTGCACCCGCCCGTCACCGGCCATCGAAACGCAAATCCCTCATCCGCAACCAGCTCTCCGGTGCTGTCAATCATACGGGATTCCCAATGAAGTTTCAGCTTGGTTGGAACCGATCGCTCATCGTAGCCCACCCTGACGGCGACCGGGCCAAGCTACTGGCAGCCCTCAAGCTCACCCCGTCCGACGTCAGCCGCACCAGCCGTGAACGGTGCGGCGAGGCGACCTCAGAATTGTGCCGACCGCCCCCTGACCGATACCAACGGCCCCCACTTACCAATCGAAAGGACACCCCCGGAAATGTAGTGAAGACTGCTGAGAAAAATCGGCCCCGGCGCTATCCCCAGGGCCGATTCACTCACGCAACTGGTACCAGGGCTAAGCGGAGGCCGCTGGGCTACAGCCAGGGATGGCCTGAAAAAAGTTATCGGAGGGCTTTTCTATGGTTAGGCTTTGTGCTAGAATCACGAATGCCGGATAGCGAGCACGCGGCTGTTTATCGGTTCTATCGTCTTTGGTAAACGGTTTGTGCCGCGCTCGCTCTGAAAAGTTTACTCGCCGTCCAACCCCCATTGGACGGTTCCCTAAGGCCCGGTCCACCCCACCGGGCCTCTTTGTTGTCCAGAGACTGGCGGCCCTGAATTAGGGTTGGACCGGAGTTGGCACGGGCGTGGTTGTGACCGAGCGGCGGCGGGAGAGCATCTCGACGTTCTTTCGGACAGCATCGGGCGAGAAGCTCACGATGAGCCAACGGTCCGCGACGGTAAGCGCCGGACCTGCGATTCCGAGGTAGAGATACCACACGCCGTCCGCGTCGTGGCGGAGTTGCGTCGGACCCTCCTTGGCGAGCTCCTCTCTTGCTGCTTCCAACACCCGATCCAAATTGCGACGCAACGCATCGGGATCCGCAACCGCGATGAGCCGTGTCCATGCGAGGGGAAGGCGCAAAGCGTGTTGCGGATAGTTGTGGCTTACGATCGGCTGACGAAGTAGGGCGAGGATGTCGCCATCGATGGACAGGCCGACGCGCTCCTCCGCCTTCCGCCAGAACGTTCGGTTTTTGTCTTGAGCGTGGGGACTCTTCGAGGCCAAGTACGTTTTGGATACGGTATCGACCAGCGCTCGCGGTTCCACGTCGTAGATGGCGTACCAGGTGGCTTCGTCGGGAATTACGCCGGGGGCGAAGTCGGCGTCCTCGCGGCGGGTAATCGGTTGCCATTCGTCACCGTTGCCGCGGCGCAGAAACGCACCGGCCTCAATGGCTCTTGCACGACGCCCGACGGTCCACAGTCCACGGTCCACACCGCCCAGCCGTAGGTTTTCCTGTACATGCTCGAATTTGGACCGAAGAGAATCATCCGCTGCGCTGCGGGCAATGTCGAAACGAAGCAGAGCGGTCAGGGACGCATCCGGGCCGCCCGCTACTTTCCAGGCGTTGGTGAACCAGGCGTCGTCGGCAAGGCTCAGCGACTGATCAGCGATCGTCTGCACGATCCGATCGAAGCTGCCCGCACCGATGGCAACGATGTAATCCTCGCCGTGGGTGCCCCAGGTTAGTTCGACCCAATCGGGCAGTCGCCGATCGCGTAACGTGAACACGGGGGAACCATCGCTGATGTGCGAAGAGAGGGTCGAGTTCTCGTCGTTCGTGTAGCTGCTGAGCAGGTGCTGGATGCGTTGCCCGATGCGGGCGCCACCGCCTTGGGTGCGGGTGCGGATGATGAGGGCGGCATGAAGACCGGAAAGTTGGTGGCCGCCGTCGGGACGCGGCGCGGCACTGATGTCCAGGAGTACCCCAGCGTGCGGATAGTCGAGCAGCTCGGACATCGAGGCCAGTACGTCCGCCCACATCCTCGGGCGCTCATTGAGTTTGGAGAGCAGGCCGAACTCCTGGGCGCGCTCGATCACAAACGTGGCCAAGCCGAGGGAGGACTGTGTATTGGGGCCGTCCGTGTTGGGACTGGCCGCAAAGTAGGCGAGTACGGCGTCCTTCGGGACCGCCCGGAGCAAGGATTCCGGCATCGAGGCGGATGCGACAACGGATGAGAAAGCGATTGCGGATACGACGAAACCGGCACGCGCCACGCAACGGAATTTGGGGATCATGGGGAACCTAATCATACTGGGATATTCTACCGGCCGGGGATTGGAAGTGTGGCCGGAGCCAGGGCCTTTCAATTCTCGATTGCAACCGCGGAAAACCACTGGTGGACGAGCCACCAGTGGCATCCAATGGCGACGGACGCACTGAAGGTCGCAACGGCGATGCTTGTGTTTTTGAAGCAAGGGCGTCAAATGGGTTCGTTTTGCAAGTACAGTTTTTTCGCGCAGTGTCATTGTGTGGCACTTCCTGGAAGGCACTGAGGCACGAGGGGATTGCCGATTTCCAATTTCCAATTGCCGATTGATCCGAACCGCGACCGCCAGCAATTGTTTGGCTCGCGGTGGCTTTGTTCTGGCTTTCCGGCCGATGCTCCTATTTCGTAACGCCTTTGTCCACCGCGAGTTATGGATTTCGCGGTGGGTTCGTTTGGTAAATACGCTTTTTCGCAAGGCTCATAACTCCGCTGCGGCACATTGCGCGGATTGGGCGTATTGGCCACAGGTCCACCTTAATAACTTCACGGGCGCTCGGTGGAATGAAGCGGCGCGACCGATCACGCGCCGACCGCCAATTACGAATTACAAATTACGAGTTACGAAAGGGGGAAAACGCGAGGGGGGGGGCGAAAAAAAAGAAAGATTTTTCTGGATCTCGACCGCTACTCGTGGTAAGGTTGAATAGATCGTCCGAGTGCCGCCGGTGTTCTCGTGGGGCGCGGCGTAGGAAATTCTGGCTTACAGCGAGCGGTAGCAAATGCTTCTCCGGATCCGTAAACGATTTAGTAAACAGAACGGCGTGACGTTGTTTCACGGTGACTGCCTGAGACTACTGCGAAAGATCCCGGATCGTGCGGCTCAGCTTGTTATCACATCTCCACCGTACAATGTTGGAAAAGCATACGAAAAAACGCAATCGCTAGAAGAGTATTTCAACTTCCAGGAGAGAGTAATCGCTGAATGCATTCGGATCGTACGAAATGGAGGGAGCATCTGCTGGCAGGTTGGAAATCACGTAAACGGACATAACCAAGTCGTGCCTCTCGACATTCTGTTTTATGGTTTGTTTGCCAAGTATGCCGATCGGGATCGCGTTAGGTTCCGGAACAGAATCGTCTGGCACTTTGAGCACGGGCTAAATTGCAAGCGTCGTTTTTCCGGACGACACGAGACCATTCTTTGGTACACAAAAGGTGACGATTTTGTGTTCAACCTCGATGCGGTTCGCGTTCCTCAGAAGTATCCGGGGAAGCGTGCTTATAAAGGACCGCGAATTGGGGAATACTCGGGCAACCCGAACGGAAAAAACCCCGGCGACGTCTGGATCTTTCCCAACGTCAAGGCGAATCACATCGAGAAAACCAAACACCCTTGCCAATTTCCGGTGGAGCTACCGGAACGACTCATCCTTGCGCTGACACGCGCGGGCGACCTGGTCGTGGACCCCTTTCTTGGCGCGGGAACAACGGCTGTTGCTGCGGTCATGCATGGGCGTCGAGTCGCGGGCGCAGACGTCGAGGACAAGTACTTAGCGATTGCACGACAGAGGATTAAGGACGCCGGTAACGGGAAACTCAAGCGTCGGCCATTGGGTAAGCCGGTGTTCGTGCCGAAGCCCAACACAACACTTACCAGATCGCCTTTTCATGCGGTGTAAGTGTACTATGAGATGGTCCGAACCAGCGCCTTGTGTATGTCAATGGCAGAATCGTATTTGTACTTGTTCATGGCGTCGTGAACCGTAGTTACTTCGAGCTTCGGGGGAAGGTGGAGCTGGTTATGTTCGTGAAGCCACTCGAGCGCTCGGAAAGATGCTTCCTCGAGCAAAAGGACGGCTAACCGTTGTTGAGCCGACGGATTCTCTCTCAGGCGGCGGTCGAAGGAGATGCGCATTTCTTCCTTCGATCCACCATATCCGAAGAGTAGACGATTCAAGGGATCTCCAGCGTTTACCGTGATCTTGCCTGCGGCGAACATGCTTGGAGCAGCCGTTTCGCCAAGATCATCGTAGTCCACGTCCTTGAAGAAGCCACCTTCTTCAAGCTCGTCAAGGCGAATACTCGCATCTGCCGTCAACGGCTTCGGTCCGCCGACTTTAACGCTTCCTACGACGTGCGCGCGCTGGTTCCATGCCGTGCCGGTCCAGGGAATCAGGACACGGAAGACGTTTTGTCCCCTGACTTGATGAGGCACTGTACTAAGCTTGACGTCGACCTGCTCGGTCTGCGCTCCTTCGGGAGCGATTAGCGAAACGTTGCCGGTCCGTTTCGTGATTTGAACGCGCACATAATGGCCAGCCGAGACCACAGCCGGGTTTATAAAAAGCACTAAGTTGTTGCGTCGCCCTGGTCGACCATTGGCAATCTTCGGTCGGAACTCCAAGGTCTCAGGAACCTCGATGATCGGTTCTGGCAAAACGTCGTCGATCTTGAGAGTAGCCTCCAACAGATCGCCGTCTTTGGCTTCGATCACTGCACCGATCTCACCGCGCTTACCTATTTCGGGGCAGGAAACAGAGAACCTTATCGCAAAAAAGTTTTCATGCGCGCTCCATCGCGGACAGTCTCGCTTCTGAATTCGTTCGGTCTCCGGTTCAACCGAGAACCCTTCAGAAGCGGTGGCTACTATTTCCGCGCCACTCTTCACGGCATCGTCGCGTACAAGCAGAAGGACCGGCTTGGAACGTCCGGCAATGAGCTTGGTGTGGCTTGGGAAAAACGTCGCAATTTCGGTCGGCGCGGGCGGTTTTTCGTCGGTTGTCCCGGTACCCTCGCCGACAAGCTCAGTAATCCTCTGGAAGTACTTGTTCAACTGTTTCAGGGCATCGTCGATTGTCTTCTTGATTTCCTTGGAGAATTCACCGTGTTGTTTCTCTTCAAGTAACTTTCGTTCCTTCTCATAGATCGGTCGAAGGTGCTCGAAAATGAATGCCAGCAATGCAGCAGCGAATTCGTGGTCGCGGTTGAAGCCATCTCGATCAGGTCGCAACGGAGAAGTTGGACTTTTTGCATTCAGATAGGATTCGAGAACCCTGCGCAAACCATTGACACGCACAATACCGTAGATACGCGAAAGAAAATCGGCCTTCTCGTAATCACCTTCGCCGAAGGTAAGATCATAGACAGCATCGAGATCGTCGACGATGAGCATGCCGTTCTCTCGGCTATCTCGGACCGGGCTGGGACCACGCAGCCCACGCTCGGAATCGGAGCGGACCACCAAGAAGTCAATCTTGAGGGCGGCGAACGCCAGATCAAAATTGGAGGGATCAAAGTTACGAGAGAACGTCTCGATGACTTGTCCGACGGGGAAGTCGTACTGGACACGATCCTCGATTGGTCGTGCGGCACGGTGTTGGCGTAGAACCAATTCCACGTTCGGATCGCTCGCAATCAGGCGAAGCATATAGAAGTTGGCCAGGCGATATCCGATATCTGGTGCGTCGGGAATGTGACACCGTGTCCGGTCGAATATCACAAAGCGAACAGCCGTTCCCGATGTACTTGGTTGCAAGAACGTGTTCTCGAAGTGAGCCTTGGACGGTGTGTCATGCCAGGTTCGGTCGATGCTCCAAGAGTCGGCAGTCCACTCACCACGGGCAATAGTAAGCTGGCGACCGTCAAAAGTTTGGACTACCGGCAGTTGATTATTGGGCAACTCTCCTAGGGCATAAGCTCGCATAACATCCGACAAGCCGCGACCGAAGAGGTTCCGACCGATCATCCCTTTTGCTATATCTGAGCGATCACCAGCGGGATCCTCGAGCGCTCGCTTAAGTTCATCGGCACTCATACCCTCCGCTTGGTCTATGATGACCACTTCACCGACGGGACGGCCACTGGACCTTGCAGTAACAACTTCGACGACAATTCGGCGTTTCGGTTGTGCCCCGAGAAGTTTGGCCCGTAGTTCTGCGGTATCAAGTTGCGTTCCCTTTGCAGCCTTGAACATGAGCTCAACGAGACCACTTGGAAGTAGGTTCCCGTTAGCATCGGTTAGTCCAAACTTCTTCTTGGCGCTTGTGTCGCTATTGGTAACAGGTTCAGCGATCGTTTTGCAAAAGCTGCGCCCAAGTGCTTCGTTGGCCTGCCTCTTCTCTTCGCGCTTTGCGGTACGGGGACGAAATACATCATGCCCCATTGGGCTACTCCTTTCGGTGCGAGGGGTCAGGTCTTTCGAGGTAGACCCGGAACTTGTCGCTTACTACATCAAGGAATTGGAGGAACTCCGGATCGCCCACGGCGTCTGCCGCATCGCGCAGCTCCTTAAATGCTTTCCGTATCTCAACCGGTGGCGTGTGGTCATAGAGACCTAGAAGACCGAGGAGGTGGACTACATCGGTCTCGTCGAACCGCCCTTCCTTAAAGCGCCGGAAAAGCAGCCGAGAACGGCGGTCTTCAACATCCTGAGCAGGATTGTAGCTGCGTCCTTTGTTTTTCGGCGCACGCGGATCGACTGCAATGGTTTCGATATTTGTGGGTTTGCCGTTAAGGGTCGGGAGTCCAATGGCTTTGATAACGCGAGCGACCTCTGCACGGCCTTTGTCGGTTAAATAAACTCCTTTGCGCGGGTTCGACGTCGCGAAGCCACGGTACTTGGGGCGCATTTGCAGGAGGCTTCGGTTTGTTCGAAGACCGTCGGGAAGTTCAGGGAAACCCGCCATCCCAAAATCGGCAGGAAACAACCGGGCATTAAGAACACTTATGTTTTCGTAAGTGGTAGGTATACGCCACATGTCGAGCCAATGGACCGAATACGCGGTGAGATGGACTAGCGAGAACGCGGAAGTATCGTCGCGTGGCTTGGGGTCGACTTTAATGAGGTCACGTGGTTCATTAGGGTTTGTTGGCATGCTGGCTTCGATCCGATCAGTCGTCATGCTGCGAAACCGTCTGCCACGCACTTATTACCGCGTTCGGCAATTGCGACCCGAACTTGGCAGTATATCCGCGGCGACCGTGTTGCTTGACTAGCCCCACAGTTCGTAACCATGCCAGGGCGACGTAATTCTGGTAGCCGGGGAACTCAGATCCGTCGCCATCTTTGAGGGGAAAAAGTTGCTTGGCCGTAAAGACCTTTCCGTTGTTCGATCGACGAGCGATCGCATTTGCCAGTGTATCGAGGACGCGTCGCGGCGTTTTGTGCTCGTACTCTTTGCGTTCTGTCTTAGACCAGCCGATTTTAACAAGATTATCTCCCCGCCGAAAGAACTGAGGGTATTTGCCTTTAGTAGGTGTTCGGCTCTGTCGGTGTGCCGCAGGTTGGGGCGACCGTAAGACTCCCTTGGAACTGGGCGTTTCCGGCGATGTGTGTTCGGCAGTAAGTTCCGCGAGAACCTTCGCCCAGGCCATAATCCGTTCCGCCGTGTCATAATCCCCGCCTCCCGCGGCCATGCCGACCAGTTCGCGGAGCTTACGTTCCGCGGAAGACAGCACTTCTTGGGCTTGTTTCGCAATAGCCATACTGGTATAATACAACGAAAATATGGGCTGTCAAGTCGTTACACAGAAAAATCTGTATTTAATTGCCGGGCGAACAAGGCGACCCTTACAGGGTCGGAATCGGGGTTGGGGTCGTGGTCCGGGGGTGGCGCTGCGTTTACCCCCGGCTATTTTCTTGGACCCTTACAGGGTCGAGGCGGGTGAGGGGTGGGGACCGTGTTCCAGGGAGTGAACTCCCTGGCAATCCCGGCGCGCCGGGATTCGCCATCCGGGCGAGAGGCGCGAAGGGTTGAAGGGTTAAAGAGTTCAAGGGCTGAAAGGGTGGGGAAGGGTAGGAGCGCGTTCCAGGGACTGAAGTCGCCTGGCAACGGTCGCTCGCCCTCCGGGCGAAGCGGGGAAGAGTTCAAGGGTATGAAGGGTTTAAGGGTTCAAAGGTTGAAGGGTTTAAGGGATTTGAAATACAAGATTTGAGATCTCAGAGGGGCTGGGGATGGCAAGGGATTGGGGTTGGAAGGTTGAAAAGTTTGAAAGGTGTGAAGGGGGCGGGGCGGCGAAAGGTAGGACCGGATTCCAGGGACTGAAGTCGCCTGGCAATCCCGGCGTGCCGGGATTCGCCCTCCGGGCGAGAGGCGCGGAGGGATGAAGGGTTCAAGGGTTGAAGGGTTGAAGGGATTTGAAATACAAGATTTGAGATCTCAGAGGGGCTGGGGATGGCAAGGGATCAGGTTCCAGGGACTGAAGTCGCCTGGCAATCCCGGCGCAGGCGGATGCGCCCTACGGGCGCGAGGCGCGGAGGGATGAAGGGGCGGAAGAAACGTCGAAACGTCGAAACGTCGAAATGAGGCACGGGGGGACGGGGTGACGAGGGGGCGAAAGGGGGCGGTCAACGCCGACGGCGAAATGCGGTAGACTGATGGCCATGCACCGGCGAATCCGATTTCGGGTCTCCCTGGCCCGTAAGATCAGCTTGTTGTTCGGCACGGCCGTGTTGTTGACCATCGCGGCGACGTTGCTCTTCCCGTGGTTGCACATGACGGCGTTGAATGAGCAATCCCTGCTCTGGCAGGC
>JAGVHG010000094.1 GCA_020056715.1 Phycisphaerae bacterium
CCGGCCAGTCGCACCAAGTGTTTGTAGGAGACGAAATAGGGATCGCCGATGAGAACTTCGTCGCCGGGATTCAGACACGCCATCATGGCGAGGAATAGGCCGCCCGATACTCCCGAGGTGACGAACAAGTCCGGCTCCCAACTGAATTCGTCCTTGAGCTGCCGGGCGATACGTTGCCGGAGCTCGGGAAGGCCGCGGGTAAGGGTGTATCCGTTGCGGTTCGATTCGATCGCTCGAATCATGGCTCGTTTCACATTGTCGGGGACCGGAAAGTCGGGCTGCCCGATGGATAGGTCGATTGGATCCGTCAACTGCATCCCTAGGTCGAAAATGCGACGAATACCCGATGCTCCGATGTCTTTGACCCGATCCGCGATGAAGTTCCGCCCGTTCATGGTCACACCAAACCTTTCCGAACAGGTAGGATAAAGCGTCGACCACCCGCAGGCCAGTGGTCACTCCGCGCGCCAGAGGGTGCCGTCGGGGCGGTCTTCGAGGGTGATCTTCTGTTCGGACAGCAGATTGCGGATCAGATCGGCGGACTCGAAATCTTTTTTCTTGCGAAGATGCTGGCGGACTTGGATGAGCACTTTCATGGCCTTATCCGCGACACCGTCGTCGGCTGCGATTCGCTTGCTCGGCGGTTCAAGGAATAGTCCGATCAGTCGACCGAGACCAACGAGGTGGGCTGTGGCCCAATGCGCATCCTGTTTTCCGGCGTCCCCTCCCCCGGATTCGAGTTTCTGCTCTTCGATGAAGCGGTTTATCGCGGTGGCCAACTCGAACAACGCCGCGATCGCGCCGGCGGTATTGAAGTCGTCGTCCATCGATTGCGTGAAAGCCGCAGCGTGTTGCTCTCTTGCGGACAAGAGAATTCGCGATTGGATCTCCGCGCCAGCCGACGCCTTCGGCGGCGGCGCATCGATGTAAGGAGTTTGACCGCAGAGGCGTTCGACCCGTTCGAAGAGGCGATAAAACGTGTCAAGCCCCTTTCTCTTGCTTTCGATTTCGGCCTCGGAATACTCAATCGGTCGTCGATAGTGGGTGCTCAGGACGAAGAAACGAATAAGCTCGCCGGGGTATACGGCCAGTAAATTGTGCAGAGTCATCTTTACCAGCGCCGCCTGCATTTCCGGATCGGCGTCGGACTTGGCCACTTTTTTCGTGTTGAACCGGGTCAGGCCGTTGTGCAGCCAATACTTCGCAAACGGTTTATCCGTCGCGGATTCCGACTGGGCGACTTCGTTTTCGTGATGGGGGAAGACCAGGTCCAATCCGCCGCCATGAATGTCGAAAGTTTCACCGAGGTAGCGCATGGCCATGGCCGAGCACTCTATGTGCCACCCCGGCCTACCCTTCCCCCACGGCGAGTCGAACTTCACTTCTTCGGGTTCCTCGTGTTTGGCCGCCTTCCAAAGGGCAAAATCGCCGGGGTTCCGTTTCTCGCCGCTCTGCAAATCGCGCTGACCTTCCTGGTCGTCGAGGCGACGATTGGACAACTTGCCGTAGTCGGCGTCCTTGGTGACGTCGAAATAGACGTCGCCGTTGGAGGGGTATGCGGCGCCTCGGTCGACTAGCCGCTGGATGATGGCGATGATGTCGGCAATGTGCTCGGAGGCTTTGGGCATGATGTCGATGCCGTCCACGTGCAGCGTCGCCATCGCGGCCAGGTAGTCCCGCGTCACCTTCTCCGCCAGCTTCATCGTGGTTGTGTTCTGCTTGGCTGCCTCGACGATGAGCTTGTCGTCCACGTCGGTGATGTTGACCACCCAGGTCACTTTGTAACCGCAATGGACGAGGTAGCGCTTGATCGCGTCGAAGATGATCGGACCGACCGCGTGGCCGATGTGGCTGGGTTTGTAGACCGTCGGGCCGCAGAGGTAGATGCCGACCCTACCGGGCGTTACCGGCTCAAACGGCTCCTTCTTACGCGTCAGCGTGTTGTAAACGATCAAGGCCATATCTACTGAGTCTCCGTCACGGAATTCCTACCCGATGCCGCGGACGATGGTAGCGACCGCCGTGCAGGCGATGGCGTCCGCATATCCGAGCGGGCCGAGCCCCTCGTTGGTCTTAGCTTTGACGCTCACTTGGTCGGAGGACACATGGATCAACGCGGCGATGGATTCGGCCATTCGGCGTTTGTAGGGCGACAGTTTCGGCGCCTCCGCATGCACGATGATATCGACATTGTTCACCACGAACCCCTTCGCCCGCACTTTTTCCATCGCCTCAGCCAGCAACTTGCGGCTGTCGGCGTCCTTGTACGACGGGTCGGAATCGGGAAAGAGGTCGCCGATGTCCGGTAAGCCAGCCGCACCGAGGATCGCGTCCGTTACCGCGTGGAGAACTACGTCGGCGTCGCTGTGACCGAGCAAGCCTTTGGCGTGCGGAATCTCGATCCCGCCCATAACCAGCCGGCGACCCTCGACTAAGCGATGGATGTCGTACCCGATGCCGACGCGGACTGTATCGACCACTGACAAAGAAAAGCCCCTCTCGCAGCTCGCGCCAGGCACTTAATTCTCGAAACAACCTAGGCTATGGATTTCGGCTTTCCTTTTCAAGCCCGGACGGCGACCGATCACGGGTGGATCCTTCGTCGTCCACAGCCCCTGCGGGGATCTGGAACTTCTTCGTAAAGGGCCCGGAGTTGAGAGTGCCGATGGTAATGCCACCGTCGCGTTCGAACTTGCTCAGGAGCCTCTCGGCCGTCGCCGCCGCCTCGCCGAACCTTTGTATGGAGAGTAGGGCGGCCTCGTACAGCCGCGCGTCACTGACCAGCAGGCCCGCCGTTCCGCGCCCATCCGCAACGACTTGCAGGCTGGTTGCCAAACTCTTGGCCCCGGCATCCAAGTTGTCCAGCAACTCGTTGAGCTTGACGAACGAACGCTCCAGGTTCTCTTCGGTCTTGTCGATGCCGGTGGTCAAGTTGTCGGCGATCTGCTGACTGGAACTCCTCCATAGCTCCATCGTCTCCCGAAGCTCCGTAGTCGCGCTTTTCAGATCGTGTACGACGGCCTTCAAGTCGCCCTGGACGTTGACGTCGCCCAGGACTACGTTAAGGCTGGCGACGAGGGCGTCCAAACGCTCGACGACGGTCGCGAGGTTGGGTTGCAGGGCGGTGCCGGATTCGCTCACTTCGGCGACCGTGCGGCGGTCCAACAGGGCCGCCAGGTTCTTGGCCGCGGGGGTAGCGGCGTCGGCGAAGTTGCCGAAGTTGGTGACAGTGCGTTCTACGGCATCGACCATGTCCTTGGTAATGATTTCGTTGATGATACTCCGCATCTCGCCCTTGATCCGGGCGTCTTTCTTGGGTAAAGGAGGGTAATCGCCCTTGCCTTCCTCGACAAGAATATCTACGTGGCCGGTGCCGATACCGAGGGTGGCGCCGTACACTCGCGCGGTAGCGTACTCGGGGATCGTGTATTGATCCCGAATTCGTGTGACGATGGTCACGCCTTCATCAGGGCGCTTCGGATTCATGAACTCCAACGCTTTGACCCGTCCGATCTCCACGCCGTTGAGGTTGACCGGACTGCCCGGCTGGATGCCGCGAAGCTCGCGAACACGAACGATTTCCAGCGTCCACTCATTGCCGCCGAGCCACTCGGGCGTCTCACCGAACCAGGCCATCAAGGTGGCGATGACGATAATAGAAACGACAACGAAGCCCCCAACCCAGAAGTTACGAGCCGGCTCGGTCATGATTTTCCCTTTTCGTGTAGAGTCTGAAGGACTTCGGCCGCGCAGCGACCCTCGACGAAGCAGCGTACGCGGGCGTCGTCGCTTCGGGCGATGGATTTGGACGTGCCGTCGAAGATGAACTCGCCGTTGTGCAACATCACAATGCGATCAGCAACCTTACGGACACTGGCCATATCGTGCGTAACCACCACACTGGTGACTCCCAACTCCCGTTTTAATTTAAGGATCAGCTCATTGATTTCGTCGGCCCGCGGCGGGTCCAACCCGGTAGTGGGTTCATCGTAGAGAACGATTTCGGGATCAAAGGCGATCGCCCGGGCGAGGGCGACGCGCTTCTTCTGTCCGCCCGACAATTGCGCCGGCCACTTGTCTTGAAGCCCATCCAATCCCACCATACCGAGCTTGCGGCGGACGATCTCTTCCACCTCTTTTCGGCCCTTTTTGGTGTGTTCGACGATCGGAAACGCGACGTTCTGCGCAACGCTCAGTGAGTCAAAGAGAGCGCTGAGCTGGAACAAAAACCCGAATCGGGGCCGCAAAACGGTCAATTCCCGCTCCGGCAGGTCGTCGATGCGTTGATCGTGAAAGTATACCTCTCCGCTGTCCGGCTTCAACAAACGAACGATGTGGTTCAACAACACACTCTTGCCCGAGCCGGACTCGCCGATGATCACCGTCGTCTCGCCCCTGTGCAATTCCAGGTTCACGCCATTGAGCACGACGAGTTCACCGAACCGCTTGTGGACCTTGACCAGTCGCACAACCGGGCGATGGTTCGAGGCCGAGTCGGCGGCGGCGTTGGCGGGTTGCTCTACCATCAGACAAGCGACTTAAAGCCGTAGATGCCGCGATACAGACCCGACAGGAAATACCCGATGAAGAAGTCTGTAATCAGGATTGTAATGAAGCTGACGACGAACGATTCCGTACAGGCCCGGCCCACGCCTTCGGCCCCGGCACGACAGTGGAAGCCCTTGTAGCAGGCGATGACTCCGATGGCCCCGCCGAACACGATGCTCTTCGTGAAGCCGACCATAACGTCCCATTTTTCGATCGCCTCGGCAATGTAATACCAGTAGGGCGTCGAGGGAATTCCCTTGAGTTGAACGGCGATAAACCAACCGGCGACCGACCCGAACAAATCACAGAAGAACGTTAACAGAGGCGTCAGCAGCAGGCACGCCAGGAAGCGCGGAACGACGAGATGGCGGATAGGGTCGGCCCCCATGACCATCAGAGCGCTGATCTGCTCGGTGACCCGCATAGTACCTAGCTCGGCGGTCAAGGCCCCGCCGACCCGACCCGCCACCATCACGCCCGCCAGCACCGGACCAAGCTCTTGCACCAGCGTGATGGTTACCAACACGCCCATCCGCTGCTCGAACCCCGCGGCCTTTAATTGGTCGAAGCTTTGGACGGCGAGCACCAGCCCCACGAACGTCCCCGTGATCATGATTACGGGAAGCGTGCGGTTGCCCACCTCATAGAACAAAGGCATCGCCCGCACCCAAGTGCGCAGCCGCAATGACCCGGGCAGCAACCACCGAATCATCTGCCACCCGAACACCCCGAACTGACCGAACGCGGAGACCGAGGCGACGGTCCTTGCCCCTATGGCCGATAGCAAGTGTTCACCCACCATTTGAGGTGCGCCGATACCTTCGAGCGTATGGCACCGGCTTCAACCGACGCGGCTTCCTCGCACACGCTCTTCCGGAGATACTTTGTACACAAAGATGGGCACAGGGTGGCAGCATCGCGACGTACTTAGCAGTGCAGCCGTCCGGCGCCACCATGCGTCCTCGACGACAGGCGTATGTAGCGGACGATTATCGGCCTGTCAACGGGCGTCGGTCCGTTGTCGGCAGATGTCGGGCGAATTGCCCATCAGCTCGGAGATCTTGTAGAGCGCTTCACCTTTCTGGGCCAGGTGGCTTCCGAAAGTGTGCCGAAAATCCAAGCACTACCACGGCAGCCCCTGCTTGTGATTGATCGCCCGAAGGTCGTGGGAGAAGTTGTCCGGATCCCAACGCTTCCCAGCTGGGGATGGGAAGTACCAGCGACAGGCCTGCTTTTGCACATGGTTTCGAATGATTTGCAGAAGCGCCTTGCTCACCGGCACAACTCGGTTGCGTTTTGTTTTGGGCTGCCAGAATTCTCCGTCGACGGTCTTGACCACCACGCGGATCAGCCGGCGCTCCAGATCCACGTCATCATGGATCAACCAGAGAGCTTCCTCGCGGCGTAAGCCGGCATAGATGTACACGGCAACCAGAACCCGGATCGATGAATATGGCTCCAAAACCGTAAGCTGATGAGTGATCTCCTCCGCTTATCGTTCCGTATCGACGCAGGCCGAAACGGACGTAGACGGAGTATTCGGATTAAACGCGTGGATGTTATGCGAGTTTACTGAGATGTTGCGAACGCTCATTCTTCCCGGCGCAAAACCTAGAACGTTTTGATCCCGCCCTCCGGCAGAGACACGGCGACAGGCTCACATCATACCTCATGCAGAACCACGCGGTTGTACAAGCTGTCCCACTTGGCGAGCCGGATCATCCCGTTCCACACGGTCCCACTGGATAGCGCGTCGTTCCGTTCATTGTCGCTTGCAAAGGTGAGCAACTGGACTTCATGTCGCGTGTCAGGGATTGTGCCGACGATCGTCCGTCCGTTGACCAGGCGAGGATCCTCGAGGTCACCGTGCGTCGACAGGACCTGCTGAACGACGACTGAACACTCGAACGCCTCTTGCGATCTACTGGCGATCATGGCGTCCCGTTCAGTGCCGAAGTAGTCGAATCGAGAAAACACCTCCAACGCATCGGTCAGCGGCCGCGAATCCCCGGTTTCGCCTCGCGTGACGATCGGCTCCGGGAGCACTCCAGCGACGCCCGCCGGTTCGGTGTCCGACGGTACCTCGTCGGCAACCGACGTGCCTACCTCCGGAGCTGGGGGGACCGAATTCGGCCATGTCTTCTCGAGGAACTCCGCGGGCGTCATCTGAAGTTCCACTTTCTCTTTCCAGTCCGGGTATCGTGGCAAAGCGATTCTCACTTCGGCATGCCACTCCAGGTGATTGTCCGCAGCGTCGAAGTTGAATGCCGACGTCGTAGGAAGTGTGATCGTGGTTCGGATCTCGTGAGGGTGGCTCGCGGCAACCTCCCTCGCTTCGTCAATGACGATCGTCTTGTCGTACAGCGTGTGTGTGTGCGTCGATTTGTTCTTGCCGCCCCCGGAAACACAGCGTTCCTGTGCTACAAGCCGGACGCTGATGCTGTCGAGTACGACGTCGCGCTGCGGAGTGAAGTGCAGTTCCAACGGCCACGCCTCGCCCGGAGCCACGACTACATGCGGTGTCTTCAGCGTCACCTTGCCGATGCGGTTACGGATGATCTGGCGGTAAAGGAAACGCACGACTACGAACGGCGCGAGCAGTGGGACGAGCATCAGGAGGAGCGGAAGAAAAAGCAGGCCCACGACCACGACCAACACCCGTCCCACGATACCCTTCGGAATAAGCGACGCCTTCGACGGCTTTCGGATCGCGTCGCGCTTGAACGGAACATCATCCGGCGGAACGCCCGGTAGCAGGATGTAGTTTTCTTCAGCCTTCGGGTCCAACGCCCACGGAACATCCACGGTCACTTTTACATAATGGTCGATGCTGAGATAATGACCGTGGTAGGTTGCCGGCTCGCGCGGCGCCTGAAAGGAAAACGGCAATCGCAGCGTGTCACCGGCCGACAGGATACATTCACCGGACAGCGATTCCGTCGTCATTTCGCCGTGATCGGCGTTGCCTCGGCCGTGCGTGCGCCAACATCGGGCCAACTGAATCCCGCCACACCGAACGTTCTCGTGAACGCCGATGCTGGCCGTTCCGGAAACCAATTCCGCGCCGCGGTACTCACGGTTCGGACGATCGAACTCGATCACTATGTCACACGTGGACATCATCTATCTCGCGCGTTTCTTGGAATCGATTGTACAGCAAGCCATCGATGGCACGAAGGTCCAGGGCGCATCGCACCAAGAGAAAATGAGAAACCCACCGTCGCCCGGCTCGATGCCCCGTTTCCTGCGTACACCGCACGCGGCCATCCCAGTAAAGCGTTGCAGACTTCGTTGGTTAGCTCGAATGACCTGAACATGCTTTAATGCATTCCAGGAAGCACGCGATCCACAGCGCAAAATCGTAGCGCGAGGCGACGACGATCGGCTCACGCAGCTGGTTGTCGTGGATTGGCATCTCGGGGAACGCGGTTCGAACCGAGTTCTCGGACTGGAAATGCGGATTGCGGGACACAGACACGTCACTGGGTTTTCGATTTTGATCTCGGCCCGTGGCGACTGACCCATTCAGTGACCCAATCTTTCGGCAAGCTTCGAATGTCCTGTGGACCCGGAGCAGACAGACGCACCTGCTCCGTTCTATTGTCGCATTTCGTTCCGTACGCCAACGGCGTCGGATCCTCAATGATATGCGGTTTACAAAACCGGAGACCAGATTGCGCAAAGCAATCCCATATCGGCTTTTACGAATCGCCCGCCGAGCGTCTCGGTGCGGCGCTTACGCATTCTAAGGAGCCTATGGAACAACTCCTGAGCCTTGCAAAGACTTGGCTCCGCATTCCGCTCATCGTACGCGAAGCAATCGCCTCCATCGCGATGAATGCAACATGAACGGCCATCGCAGATTCCGTTACGCAATAACCGACACGACGGGGCTGACGCCACCGAACTCGATACAAAACGCAACCCTCATCGGGCGCGTGTTCGCCACTGGATACCGTATCGATAGGACTTGCATCGGCAAAGGCAATGCATTTTCCAACCAGTCGTCCAGGTTCGGCAGCAGCACAATGAGGTTGTGCATCCGTCAATCACCGGATGGTCGATTCGCCGATTATCCAACGTCCGATCCTGATTGGTGTGCCCCGTCTGAAGGCGCCTCTTCCACATCCATTAGGTACTCCGCGAGTCGGTAGTACAGCGTGCGGACGCTAATCCCCAGTTCCGCAGCGGCGGCCGTGCGATTGCCACGATGACGCTCAATAACGTCCAAAATGTGCTTGCGTTCGAGGTCGCGTAGCGAAGCCTGCGCATCTACACCATCGGGCGGGACTGCGGTTCCCTTCGAGTCATCGTCGAGGAGATCGAGGCGGATGGAATCATTGAGTCGTCGCCAAGCACGGTTGAGGGCCAGCTCTAAGTCGCCGAGCGAAGCCGGTTTGGTGAGAAAATCGACGACATCCAACCGAACGGCGTGCTGGGCGGCCTCCAGGTCGCCCAGTCCAGTCAGGATGATCACCTGTGTTTTTGGCCAACGTTGTCGGATTAGCTCAAAGAACTCCAGCCCATCCATGCCGGGGAGGTGGAGGTCGAGGACGACGATATCCCGCGGATCGTCGGTCATCATACGCGAGGCCTCCTCGCCGGAGCGTGCCCCGCTCGCCGGGTAACCCAGCTCGGACACACTCGTTAGGAGGACGTCGCGCAGCCGTGTCTCGTCTTCAACGACGAGCACGCGTGTCTGTTCTATGGTCTTCATGCACCCGTTGGTCATGGTCATCTCCCGACGGTGGACTCTGAGAAAACCGGTAGTAGCACCTGGAACCGACTGCCGCGGTTGGGGCCGTCGCTATGCGCCGAGATCCGCCCGCCGTGGGACTCAACAATGGCGTGACTGATGGACAGACCCAGACCCAGGCCGCGTCCGTTGCTGCTGCGCCGCTCGGTAAAAAACGGCTCGAACACACGCTGGAGCGTTCGCTCGGTCATGCCCCGTCCATTGTCGCAAACGCTCAGCTCGATCCATCCCTCGGCGCGACTACCCTCCACGCACACTTCGCCCGCGCCCGGCGGCGCCGCTTCAAAGGCGTTGAGCACCAGGTTCAACATCACCTGCTTCAACTCTGTCGAGTTGCCCCACACGGCTAGGTCATCGGTCGGGTCCATCTTCAGCACCACATACCGATCCTTGGTCTGCTTGAGCGCCAGGACCATCGACACGACATCGCGCACGACCGTTGCGGCGGAGACGCGTTCCCGTGCCGCGTCGCCGAAGCGGGCGAGGGAGAGCAGCTTTTCGATGATCTCCTTGCAGCGGAAGGACTCGTCCCGAATGATCTGCAGGGCCCCGGTAGTCCCATCGTCCGACCTACTATCCCCAGCTGTCTTGGCAAGTCGCTTGAGCATCAGTTCGGCGTGGGCGGAGATGATATGGAGGGGGTTGTTGATTTCATGGGCTACGCCGGCGGCGAGGAACCCGACGCTGGCGAGCCGCTCGGAGCGCACCAGTTCCTTGCTCTTCGCTTCAACCTTGGCCTCGAGGGTTCGGTACAATTGGTCCAACTCCTCCGCCATACGATTGAAATCTCGAGCGAGAGCGGTGAATTCCGTTGCTCCGGCGACGTGAACGGGTTCGCCGAAGCGTCCCCCGGCCATCCGTTCCACTCCCTCGCGCAACCGTCGCAGGGGTCGAACGATGCCGCGGTACTGTCCGACGTTCATCAACGTCGTCGCCAGCAAGATGACGCCGGAAAGGATGGCGATCACCGCAATGGTCGTCTCCAGGTGCTGATCCGCTTCCTGTTGCGCGGAAGCAATGGTGGAATCCATCTGCCGGGCCAGTTCGTCGAGATGCGCGAGGACTTGTTCGATCGCGCCGACGGCGGCGGCGTAATCTCCGCTGGACGCTTGCAAGCGATCGAGAGCGTCGCGTAGGCCGGTGAGCGCACTCTTCGCCGCTGCTCGGTCGAACAACTCTGGCGCGAAGCCCTCGCGATCCTGCGCGTATTGTAATTCCAAGACCGCGTTCAGTTCTTCATCGCGAGCTTCCAGCTCGGTCAGCACCGCTTCGTCGTTGGGGTCGCTCGCTTGCAAGCGAGCCTTGGCCGCCGCAGCGTGGAGGACGGCGCTTTGGATCATCCGCAGTTCAGCGTACTCATCTCGGGCAAGCCGCAAATGACCGCGAATGCCCCGTAAACCCCACAGGGAAACGCCACTCAGGAGCGAAAGCCCCATGACCAGCCCGATAATCTTGAACGTCATCTTGCGGCTGAGGGTCATTGGCTTTCTCGGATTCGGGGCGTTCGCACGCCTATCATAGCCTTGGGGAACCCGGTCCGCACGGGGCTGCAAAATCTGCAGCAGGTCGCGGGGCTAGTGTACTCTTATAGAGCGGGCAGGGCCGCCGGGGAAAGGGCTTCCACCCACGCACAACAGACGTAGTTGGGCGTCCCCGGCGCACCTAGCCCGCGGGAAGTCGATCTTAAGGAACGTAACGGACCGGAGTTTCCTGGCTTTTTTCGGAGCGGGGTGAAGACCTCGATGAAACATGGTAGCAAATGGTATGAGTAAACGTCGAATCAAGTGGTCGTACGCAACACATGTTCTTCCGGATTTACCGGCAACGGGGCTAGACCTCGATGGCCGGCTCGGCCGTTTGACCGAACCGCCCAACGCCAACGATGTCATTGTGGCTGAGGTTCTTGAGCTTGGCCGACATAAGAAAATCGAGCTACCCTGTAAACGGCCTTCGACGCTCTTTCTAGGCGATCTGGTAGGAATGGCGTACGGCTACCGTTATGCCACGCGGCAATTTGAAGGAACCGTGCCGGCCGGGCACGAGCCTTGCCACATGCTATGCATCGGCGGGGTTTGCGGTGCGGTGGTGGGGATGGCTTCAGAAATGGAGCCACCCACCATCCTCCGTAGCCTAGGCTATCTTCTGGATTCGTCCGGACAGCGGGTCAACTTGCAAACCCACGGCATCAAGCTGAATGGGGCTCCTTACGCGGGCGCGAAGATCATTCTCGTCGTCGGCTCATCCATGGATTCCGGCAAGACGACGGCGGCGTATTCCGTAGTACACGGGCTAACCCAGGCTGGCGCTCGCGTATGTGCGGCGAAGTTGACCGGTACGGCCTCGGCGAAGGACCCCATCATCATGGAGGATGCCGGAGCGCTAAAGGTCCTCGATTTCACCGACCTCGGCCACGCCTCGACGGCCATGTGCAGCCGCGAACAGCTTTGGAACATCGTGAATGTCACCCGGTCGCAACTGGCGGCGTTTCGACCTGACTACATCGTCCTCGAAGTCGCCGACGGCATCGTGCAACGGGAAACTACGATGCTGCTCGAACTGTTCCAAGCCCATAATAACGTCGACTATGTGATCTACACTTGCAACGACAGCCTGGGCGTGTCCTCGGGGGTGAACCGGCTGCGGCAGTACGAGTTCAACGTCGCGGCCGTCTCTGGCTGGGTCGGTTGCAGTCCGCTTGCGGCCCACGAGGCCCAGATGCAAACCGACGTTCCGGTCCTTCGACCGGAGGATTTGCGCGAGCCGGACGTGATTCGATTGTTCGCCAAGACGGGTGCGAAGAATCGTGCGTCGGAGGGTGAAGACGTGATCATTACCTTCCCGTCGCCGCTCGCCGGGCCGGATCTCGCCACGGGGAGTGCATGACGCTCGGACCGTTCCGGATTCTACGATCTTCGATCCGTCCGCACCGCGTTGACCTAGTCGTCGCGGTGTTGGCGGCTATTGGGGGGCAGCTCATCGCCATTCCCATGCCTCTGTTGATGCGCTGGGTCATTCACCAGGTTAGCAACGTTCCCTTGCGCGGATCGGCGTCAGGGGCGGACGCCACAGAGCGGCTGCTGTGGCAGTTCGCCGCGATGGTGGCCGGGTTGGTGCTCCTTCGCGGTGTTCTGCGGTGGCAACAGGGCTTGCGTGGCGAGCGGATGGCGCAAGGTGTCTTGGCCGACGTTCGCGGCCGCATGTACCGCCACCTGCAGGGGTTATCCCAGGGTTACTTCGATCGACGTCCGACGGCCAAGATTCTCATCCGCTTCGTCGGCGACGCCAACGCCCTGCGAAGCTGGCTCGCCCGGACCGTGGTAACTGTTCCGGCGGACGCGTTGACGGTGGTCGGCGTCGCGGTCGTGTTGGCCACGATCTTGCCTGACCTACTGGCCGCTGCGGCCTTACCGTTGCTCGCTATAGTGCCGGCGCTAGTGTGGATCAACCCTCACGCCCGCCGGTGGACGCGCGAAGGTCGCAGGAGCCAAACGCGTCTATGCGGCCTGCTCGACCACCGAGTCTCGGCGGTGAGCGTGATCAAGAGCGTCGGCGCTCAGGAACCGGTCGCAGTCGAAGTGCAGGGGATGATCGACCGCGTGGCGACCGCCAACGTCCACCGCGCAAGACTCGATGCCTGGGCTCAATCGCTGTCCGCCGCGGCGGCGCTCGCGTCCCTCGGTGCGGTCGGCTTCTGGGGCATCCACTGCTATTTGGCGGGATCGTTGGGCCAGGGGGACCTGCTGGCCGCCGTTTGGTTGACGCTGCTGTTGCGAAGCCCGGTGACTCGGTTGAGCGGCGCAAATGTGGTTCACCAGCGAGCGCGGGTGGCCGTCGAGCGAATCGGGGCTTTGCTCGAACGTGAACCGGAATCGGGATGGTCGCCGACCCTCGCCGCCTACGCCGGTCCGGGACGGACAATCCGACTCCGAAGGCTTTCATATCGTGATGCGACGCACAACTGGGTCATTCAGAACCTCAACGCGACGATCGAAGGACCAAGACTAGTATGCGTCACGGATGAGTCGGGTAGCGCCGGCAGCATCCTGTTGGAGTTGTTGCTTCGACTACGCCGCCCCCAGAAGGGGCGGATATTTCTGGACGGGCAGGACGCGCGCAGGGTTCGTGTAGCGGACCTCCGCAAAAGGATCGGCTGGGTCGATCGCGGTCGCCATGTGGCGGACCTCGTGGCGATGTCTTGGCAGCGTAATGGAAAGACGCCGGCGGGAGCGGAGCGGACGCCCGTGGCGGGGGAGCAGTTCACAAAGCGATTCGCGGCGGTTTGGGCATCCACGCAGGCCATCGCTCCGACGGCCCCGCCGGCGGACGAATGCCGGAAGTTTCTCGATCGCTGGAATTCGGGCAAGAAACGCGATCACCTCGTTCGCGAAGTCCGGTTGCGGCTGGCCGTCACTTGCGCTTTGCTCGGTGATCCGCCGATACTGCTTCTGGACGACCCGTCGGCACAGTTGACGGAAGCGAGCGCCCGAGGGTTCGTGGACTGGCTCGGGGAAATCTCCCGAACCCGGCTCGTCGTGGTGGCGACGAATGATCCACGGATCGTCCAAGGCGCCGCCCAGACGATCCATTTGCAGCACACAGTGCGAAAGTCCGAGTCAAGGAACGGCGCTGTTCTGCTGCGGACGCCCAGTCCGTTTCGTGAGGTCTTACCGAGTCATTGAGCCATGCAATCGACACACAACATCGGACTCACGTGGGGGAATTGGAAGAGAATAGGAGTATCATCGGTGGACATGCAGGGAAACTCAAAACGTGGATTCACGCTGATAGAAGTGCTCGTCGTAATCGGAATCATCGGAGCGCTCGTCGCGATTCTGATTCCCTCGTTGAGCAGCGCACGCAACCAGAGTCGCTCCACACTCTGCCAGACGAACCTGCGGACCTTGGGCCAGGCGTGGGGATTATATTCCGACGAGAATCAGGATACGATGGTTCCGGGCCGCTTACCGCGATGGAAGGGCGGCGGATTCGCCAATCCGGAGAATCACTATACGGTCAGCACCGGACTGAAATATCGTCCGAGGTGGCCGGTGCTCATGCAACCGTACGTCGGCGCGCCCGCACTGCTGAAGCCGCTGACGTATCGCGATCGACAAAATTATGACAGTCCGGTCTATGTCTGTCCTTCGGCCGCTGATTGGACCGACGAACGCAATTCCGCCTATGGGTACAACTACCAGTTCCTGGGAAGCCATCGCGTCTCAGGTGACAAGCTACGGAAACTGGCGCAGAGATCCCGCATTCGCAACACGAGTAAAACCGTGGTGATTGCCGACAGCATGGGGAGTGCGGCGGCGTTTCCCTCCCGGCAGCGATTACCCTATGAGAATGCGGCGCGTGAGGAGCATCGTCGGGGCAATTACGGGTGGCTGATCGACCCGCCGCGTCTTGAGCCCAGCTCCAGCCGCGCGGGCGGATCGGGATCGAAGCGCAGCGCCCCCGATCCGAGGCATCGCGACCGGGCGAACGTCGTCTTTGTGGATGACCATGCGGAACTGCTGAGCCTTCACGATCTCGGATATGGGGTGAAACCGGACGGGTTGGTCGTTGACAGCGGCCTTGAGGCGAACAACCGCTTGTTTTCCGGTACGGGGGAGGACACGTCTCCACCGTAAGGCGCGCGGTGGGCGGAACTACTTGATGCGGATCCACAGGGTGGTCGTCAGGGGATGGATGAATTAACTGTCTATAGTCGTGAGGGAATGTGATATGCGTTGGGGATTGTGCATAACAGGACGGACGGCGTTCGCCGTGTGGATCATGATGGTCGTCAGTGTGTCCCGCGGACAGATCCCGGACCATCCGATCGTGACGGAGGTCTTCAACAATCCGACGGGGACCAACGATGGTCCCGTCGGCCGCGACCCAACCAATCTTCATCAGGAATACATCGAAATATACCTGCCGCCCGCGGCGAGTCTCCGGCCCGGCCTGAACAAGGATGCTCTGAATCTCACCTTCTACGAAATCGAAGGCGATTCGGGGAACTCCAAGCGCGGTTGGGTCAACCAGCGATTTGATCTTCCACTCCTGGACCTGGATCGGACCAGCAATGGGGTTACGCCCGGGGCCGTCGACGTGACCGATATACGCGTCCTCGTGCTTGGCTGGGCGGATTACAACACGTCCGACCCGTTGGTTCTCCCCACGAATCTCGCCGGAACGCCGTCCACGCGGCTTGGCCTGATCGATGGTGGGATCACTACTTCCCCGGCTGGCGTCGTTTTTGTGGCCATGAACGGCGCGCAATTCGGGGGGACGACGAATTTCCCAACGCCTGTGGCGGAATCCTTCATTGACGTTACGTTAAGCGGCGGACTTACCAGCGAGCAAGTCGACGGCGTGATGACCAACGGTTCGATCGTCTATCTCCTCGTTGACCGCGACGATCTGAACTATGTCTCACTGGGTGACTCGGCCTATTTCTCGTCCGACGCCGATCTGCCCGGCGGAACGGTCTTAGGATTTTCCTCGCTGCTAGACGGCATCTCCGGAAACGACGACCTCAAGTTCAACGTCACCGCGCAGCCCTATGTCTTCCCCACCGGACGGAGCATCGACCTCGAGGACATCCTGCGCAGCGGAGGAGTTTTTACTAACTGGGTTGCTCAAATCGTCGAGGGTTCCGGCGGAGGGTATGCACGCCGGTTTGTGGATCAGCTGCGCACCACGGAGGACGGAATCGCGGGCAATGAGAACCCCGCGACGGACGCACAGGTGAGCTATCGACTGATATCTCGGGACGGCCCCTTCTACCCCACTCCCGGACGAGTGACCTTGACGACCTCTCCGCCCGAGTTGGGGGTTGGCGAGGGAACCCGTCAGACGTTCAACGTCCTTGCGGGTACGACGGGCCGTCCGGGACTGATCTCGGCCAATCTCGGAGGTAACTATCCGATCGACATCACGGCGACCGCCGGCGCTTCCAGCAATCCCAGCATCGCGACGTTCGGGTCAGCCGCGAGTGCGACAGGCATTCTTGGTCAATCCGAAGCGTACCCGCAAATCGCGGTGACCGTTCCGACTAGCGCGGCGAACGGCGCCACTGCCGGCGCCTCGCTAACGTTCACGGCGACCAACTCTGTTGGAGCCGACCCGTCTGTGGTCAATCCGGTGCAGGCTTCGGGAACCACGATCACGGTTCTGAAGCCGACGACCGGACTTGACGGCACAGTGCCGCCGTCGCCGTACCAAACGACAGTGTTCTTGGCCGTGCAGGGATTCGGGGCGGACCCCGCCGTCGCCAACGAGTTTCGCCCAAGCAGTTTGGGCACGTTTGTCAATGCACAATTGGGGAATAAGGCGCAAGCCGCCCTCAACCACATCGGCACGCTCCTCAATACGGCGACGAATCTCGAGGACAACGCCACGATGGATCCCCTCAAGGTCGTGTTTCCAGCGAAGAAGTGCGTCGGCGCGCCGAACGCCGGCCTACCGTGTGGTTCCGATGTGGACTGCACCCCCGGTACGTGTACGGATGATACTGCCTACATCAATGCTCCGGGCACGCCCGAGGACTTGGCGACGACGGTGCGCACCTCGGCTAAGGTTGCCAGCGGGAGCAGCGCATACGCAGCCGCTCTGAATGGGTCCCAGACAGCCGTAAGAGCCATCGAAATCCTCTTACCCGAGACCTCAACAAAGGGAGGCTCCTTCTCCGCGAGCGAGCTCCTGTTCTTCGCCAACTCGACCGGTGATGTGTTCAACGAACGAAGCGGTCTCTCCAGGGTTACGACTTCCCGCACCTTCGAACTGGCGATCCTGGACACTAACATGACCGCCGATCCTATCTCTCCGATCGAAAGCGGCGATGCTGACGATTTCGGTTTGATCGTTCAGGTCGGGCGGGTTCGCCCCAGTGCGTCCGTGGTTCCCGGACAGTTGCTCTTCCTCAGTTATATGGGCGGCATGGAAGGGGAAGATATCGACACACTTGACGTCCCGGACACCAATGCGACGGTCGCCATTCTCCTCGATCTGGATAACCTGGACGACATTCTTGGTTGCCAGACGATCACAAAGTTGTTTGTGGTCGATTCCGGCGGCACGGCGACGCTGAACGTCATCGAGGCGTTGTCGCTGAACGTTTTCGCCCCGTCTGGCTGCCAACCTTCCGACTGCAACGACGGAAACCCATGCACGACCGACTCATGCGTCAGCAGCGTTTGCCAACACGTGAACAACACGGGACCCTGTGACGACGGTCTCTTCTGTACGTTTCCGGACACTTGTTCCAATGCGATTTGTGTTGCTGGCCCCGGCACGCCTTGCGTCAACCCGGCCAACTGCAATGAGGATACCAATATTTGTACTGGTGAAATACCTCCGCCTGGGAACATCGTTTGGAATCCGGCGACGGGGTGGCCAAACACCAACCCCGAGGCGACCACCCGATCCCTGAGGTTCCGGGTGACGGCGAGCGGAGCGCCGGGGCAGGACGCGATCAAGGTTACGATGGTCGACCTGCAGCACCCGAAACCGGCCAACCTACCGGCGCAAGCGCCGCCGAACCTTACGACCTTCGACACGAGACTTAACGGCGTGTGCGTCGGCGGCAGCCATGCGGGGCACCACTGCGACACCAGCGCTGACTGCAGGTTGTGCGTGGTCGGCGGTAATGCCAACCGGGTCTGCACGAGCGACGCGGACTGCGGGGGAGGAGTCGGTAGTTGCCCGGCGGGGGGCACGTGCTCCAGCTTGGCCGCCTGCACGGCCGCGGGCGAGACGAACGGGTGTGCTCGCTGGGTCGGTAAGCCCGGGATCTTCCTTGAGTATCAGGACGCGGGAGTGGGAGGCGGAACCTACAACGCGGCCCGGCTACAGTGTACGCCGTTCTATTTTGATTGGATCACGGAAACGGCGAGCGGACCGATCACAGTGGTGGGCGCGGAAATCACTCCCAGCTCGGAATATACCGGCGAAGTGTACGGGGCGGCGTGCCTGGGCAACGAGGCCACATGTACCGATGTGTCCCCGGCGGTGACGATGTACACGCGCCGTTCCGGCGACGCGGCCCCGGACTTCAACCCGCCGG
>JAGVHG010000203.1 GCA_020056715.1 Phycisphaerae bacterium
CGGCGGAGGCGGTGGAGGCGGCGTGCCGCCGTCCGGCGGAGGCGGCGGAGGAACATCCTGACCAACCGTATCGTCAGACGAACCCGTCGTTGCGGCCGCCAAGACGAAAGCGCCAGGGTCGAAACCCGCCAGTGCCGCTACGCCCGTGTCGGAAGTGCCTATACTCAGCCCGGCAGTGCCGCCGGCGCTGACGTATGCCTTCGCGGCCGTCGCGTCCGGGATTACAGTATCGTCGGCAACGTTTGTCGTGCCGTCATCGACCTGGTTGGGTGTCACGGCATTGGCACCGCAGCCTGTTATCGCCGCGGCCAGGGCCAGCGGGAGCATCCAGCCCGTCCATTTGGGCACGCGGAGTACATCTGTTAAGGTCATCATTTGCTTGGTCTCCAGAAAAAACTCTGAACCGGCGGATCCGAAAGAACGGTGGAACAGGATTTCCAATTCGTCATTCAACAAGCTAGAAAGCCGTCCCACGTGATCCCAACCGATCAATGTCGGCTATCGGCAGTTTTCGTTGCGCCGACGCAGGTTCGATTTGCGCGCCGAGTACGAGCAGAAGGAATATACAATATACTTGCGGAGCCGCAAAAACGCGGCCTTTCCCTAATTCCGCGGTGTGTTCGCGGAGTTTTCGGACTTAGGGCCTCTAACAGAGCCGATCCCCACCGACATTTCTTATGATGAATGCGGAGAGACGGTGGTCATCCGCACGGGGCGTTCGGGGCCATTCCTGGGTTGCAGCAAATATCCCAAGTGCAAGAGCAGCAAGCCGTTGCCGGACGGCACAACGGCAGGGATGTTAGTCGCCAGCGCGAAATAGCGCTAGTCGTCGGACCGTCTCACCACCCCAAAATTGTTGACCGTCCAGGTTTACCCGAACGACGACGCACGAGAGACCATTGCCCGCTTCTGCGTTCGAGGGCACCCAAGGCTGTACCCTTGAACGCAGGGCAGGCGCGCTAGGCCGATTCCCCTACGGACAATGCGGTGGCTTGCACAGCGGGCCCGTGACGCCACGTGAAAAGATTGCGAAATCGTCCAGATCATTGTCGCAATCACCGTCCAAGTCGCCGAAGGGACGACCCTCGGCGTCCACCTGGACGCCCGCCGGTGTGTTGGGGCACACGTCAACTGAGTCGATCACTCCGTCGCAATCCGCATCCGTGTTACAGCAGGCCGGGATGTTCTCGTGAGCGCAGGCATGATTCACGCAGGCATCCAGCGTGCAATTGTTGCCGTCGTCGCACTTCCCGTCCGCGTTGCAGCAACCCACGATCGGTTGATGCTGGCAAACGCCATTCACGCATACGTCGGTGGTGCAGGCGTCCGCGTCCGCGCAATCCGCATCCGTTGTGCAGGGACCCAGAATGAAGTTTGCCACCAGGGTGCGGTCCGAGTTGACGGTAAACGGGTAAATCGCGGAAGCGCTCACCTCCACGCCGCCCTCCGTCCAGTTGACGAATGCATAGCCCGCGTTGTGGGTCGCTACGACAATCACAGGTGTCCCGTTGTTATAGACGCCGTCTCCGGTTGTGCTGCCGCCGGCGACGGGCGATGCGCCCGTGGCAATCGTACTGGTGACCGGCACACCGTCCGGAATCGTGACGGTGTATGTTTTCGATACAGCAGCGCCACTGAAATCCGAGGCCTCAACAGTGAACGTGAAAGCACCTGTCGCTGTCGGTGTTCCAGAAAATATTCCCGTGACTCCGTCCAGCGTCGTGCCGTCGGGCAGTGAACCGGACGTCGTGGCAAGAAATGCGGCACCTCCCGCGACCACCACGGAGCGATCGGCGTACGCGACGCCGAGTTCGCCGTCCGGAATGTGATCGATCAATCCCAAGGCCGGGGCGATATCGAATCCGGCCATCTGCGCGCCAAAGAAATCACCGACGATCACCAGTGTAGAGGTGTCAACCGTTTCCGTAACCCATTCTCCATCGGGGCCGATGTGATCGTTATATGTTATTACGGTTCCATCCCCGTGTATCCCATCAGGACCTACCGCATCCGCCATGGCCTCACCTGATTCCGCGTCGAAGGGACCGACGTATTTGTAGAACTCGTAGCGGCGGGTAATGACTTCATCGCCACCCGGAAGGTCTTCCGGCACACCAGCCAGCACGCCCTTGGGATTCCCGGCGTTGGCGAATTCAGTCTGGAGTACCCGCCATTCCGTTTCCACCTCGGCAGGCTCACCGTTTGCCCAGTTCTTGGCAAGTGGATCCGCGGGATCAGGATCGATGAGATCCACAAGCTCCACCTTGTTAGCATTATGGGTCGACGTCTTGATATCCTTCACCCACGTTGCCTCGCCGAACTGCAGCACGGGCGGAGCCGGCGGAGGAGGAGGAACGATCACCGCCTGGACTTGTGCCACAGCCTGATAATAGGTGAACGTCGGCGTTGCGACATAGACCGGCGGCCCATGGACCAGGTTGCCTGTTCCGTCATCGATCAGCCAATTATACTTCACGGCCGTCGGCGCGCCGTAATAGCCGGCACCGAAATGTTCTCCCCCGAAGTTCACGGATGGATTGGTGAACCGGTGGCCGTCGGTCGGGGTAATGGGACCTGATGGAATCGCCGTGAACGCAGTCCAAGTGCCGTCGGGATTCCTGGTGGCGGCGTAGCGAATGAAAACCTTCGGGTGTGCCGGGTCGGTGTTGTCCTCCCTTATCTTCGGAATGCCGTAATGATTGTAGTCGTAGGTGTACGTGATGTCCGTGCTGTGGATATCTTCCAGTTCGATTTCAAAACCGTGAGCCTCGACTTCGGTGTCGTTGACACAATCGAAGTTGTTGAGGGTGCCGTAGGCAATACTGGCCTCCGCTGACGGGGATAGGGCAAGCATCATCAATGGTGAGACGATGACCAGAAGCGGGTTCCACATTCTCGACAACTGCTTTTTCATAACTGAATTCTCCAGGGGCGCCGTTTGGTTTACCGATTGCGTGAAGACTGGCACCCAGTTGTTCTCCATCGCAGGTCTATACACTTGGTTTATTCACATTGCATGTTATTGTGCAGTCAATGACTGCTGTTGTTGGATTTCCTTGTACTTGCCTCACTATGGGCATGCCGCTGGATCTTGATCCCGCGTCTATTTGGTTCGTGATGAAAGACGCTTCAGGGTGGGAAGGCTCCCCGCGCTGGCGAGGGCAAGCCGTTATAGGAGCAGGGTGTGGTTTTGCAGCAGGATGACGGCGGAAGCGGTTCGACAGAACTGGGCCGGACAAAGGAAAGCCGGAGAATTATCGACCGGCGGGTCTTGCGGCTCCGCTATCGTAAAAAGCGGAAAACTCTGAGGAGAGACCAGTCCGGTTTCGTCAATGCCTGCTCCGCGAGGCGTCGACACAAAAACCGAGCCGGTTGTAACGATTGCGAGGGTTAGAACGCCCTGGGACGCCGATGAGAGCGCGAGCTTGGGACACGCAGAATGGCCAAACCGCGACGACGACGCGGCGGTCGACAGGAGGTCGCCGTATCCCATAATGTGTAGATGTGCGCGACTAGCGCCGTGCTGATGCAACACAAACGCCTCGCCCACGGCGCTCTTTACAAGCGTCGAGGACATCAGGGCCGAGACCAGCAATGCCCGGCCCAGTCGGCAAGAAGCTATACGATACATCTTCATTACAGATCGCTGTCCTGTACTTCTTACTAGCGCCGCATCGACGCAACGCTGAAAAGGCAGCAAACTACGTTCCACCACGTCAACCCGATCCGCTCGATCAGGACGACGGTATTCTACCTTACCCGGTCTCAACTATGCAGATTTTGCATGCCCGATGGTCGGTCGGTGAAGTGTAACGCGATTCTTTCGCTTCGGCGCCAGCTTCGCAACGATCCTGGGCAAAGTCCGCCGGGGGCGTACCCATTTACTGCGCAACGTGGGATAGTCACGTGTTTTCGTCTCGGTCGCCATTCGGACAAGGGTAGTACGTGGCGATCCAGGCGGCGATCGAGCACCTAAAGATAATCTTCCTCGTCTAAAGGGCGACTCGTGTGCGAGATCCACTCGCTGCTCTGGTCCCTCCTATTTGGACAAGTCCAAACCAAAGCCGATCCCAACGGACAATTCCTGTATCGATTGCGGATAGGCGATGGTGATCCGCACAGGCAGTTCGTGGCCATTCCTGGGTTGCAGTGAAAATCCCAAGTGCAATAGCAGCAAGCCGTTGCCGGACGGCACAACGGCGTGAATACCGGACTCCAGCGCGAAATAGCGCTAGTCGTCGGTCAGTTCCACCACCCCAGAATTGACTGTCCCGGTTTTCCGACGGCAGGTCAATGACCTGCCCGTCTACCCGCCACGTGCATGAACCGCAAATAGTAACGGCAGGTGCTCGCACCTGCCGTTACTACGCGGCTGTCCGGTTGTACTACGCTAGTGCTATTTGGCACCAACGCGCTGCTTGGCCGCTCGCCAGTCCACGCGGTAGTGAACGGGGCTCGTCAGCGGCACACGCTGAGACGGCACGGGGAAGTACAGGTCGCTCTTCGCCCGACCCTTGACCTTGCCGCCGCTTGCACTCGTGGCCGGCTGGGCCTTATACGCGTGTCGCTTGACGCTCGGGTTTCGCTTGGCGGCACTGTGTTCGGCGGCGGACTGTTTGTGGGCGACGCGCTTGAAACCGTCGACAAACGAGCCGCAATCGAAGCAGTCGGTTCCAGTCGGACAAGCACCCGTTCCGCCGAGATCAGCGTCGTCGCATTCGCCGTCGAGGGCAAACTCGCAACTGTCATCGCAATTAAACCCGCCGCAATCGAGGCAGTCGGTTCCAGTCGGGCAAGCGCCCGTTCCGCCGAGATCAGCGTCGTCGCACTCGCCGTCGATGGCAAATTCGCAGGTGTCGTCGCAACCGACCCCGCCGCCGTTGTCGCACACACCGTCACAGTCACAGCAGTCTGATCCCGAAAAGCAGAAGCCCGAGACCGCGCCTGTACGACCATCGTCGCATTCGCCGTCGAAGGCGAACTCGCACGAATTCTCGCATCCGTCGCCGCCGCTGAAGCCTTCGCAGTCCGAGCAATCCGTGCCCGAATAGCACAGGTCGGTGACCGCGCCCGGACGACCGTCGTCGCATTCGCCGTCGCCAGCGTATTCGCAACTGTCTTCGCAGCCCTCAAATTGCCCGCCGATGGACGCCGTCCAGCCGACAACCGCCCCGGCGCCCTCCGGACCATAAACCTCCAGAAGGCCGTTGGCCGTTCCATCGGCGACCGTGCCGGTAAACGCAAAGATGTAGTCGTACGACACCAGCAGAAGGTTTCCGAGGTTGTCCACTCCGCCGATCAATTCGGCGTCGTAGTAGAACCCGTAGGTGACGATGCTGAAGGTGCCAAACGCCGTACCGTCGTCCTCGATTCTGAACTCGAGGTACGAACCGAAGTCATCCTGCCCGAAGTACGTCCCGGCGAAGGAAGCCCCTCCGCCGAAGTCGGGCGTGAGGGGATCGGTGCCCCCGATAAGCTCATCCATATCGTTGATCCCGTCACCATCGGTGTCGGGATTGAGGGGATTAAGGCCAAACAGGACCTCAGAGTCGACTAGGCCGTCGTCGTCGGAATCCGGATCCAGCGGGTCGGTGCCGACCAGGAAAAGCTCGACGCCGTCCTCCAGCCCGTCGCCATCCGTGTCCGCAGCGGTCGGCGCAGACGGGTCAACAGGCACCGCACCAGGGTCCGGCGCTTCCGGCCGATCCGGCGTCGCCGGCGTCACCTTATCGTTGGGATCGCGGGCCCCATAGAGCTGCTGGATTCCGGCAATGTCGTCACCGCCAAGTTGCGTTTTCGGCAGGGCGGGGTCGTAGCTGGGGAACATGGTGGCGTTGGGGTCGTCGCTGTGCGCCAGACCCAGCCCGTGTCCGAACTCGTGGATCGCCGTCTCTAACAAACGGATCTCCGCGCTCGATGTGTTATCATCCGTCCAGGATTCGCCGTCGTCAAAGTGGCAATCTCCGGCAGATTCTCCACCGCTACCCGGCGGGAAGTAACAGTGGGCCAGGATGCCGCTTGCACCATCGAACCCTGCTCCATCGGCGTTGGGACACGTCGTGCCCGCCGCCTGGTAAAGTTCACAATGGTCGCCTTCTCCAAAACCAAAGACCATGTCGGCGTCGCCTGCGGAGAAGACCTCACGGAAGTTCAGCGGCACCTTGTCCGCCCAAACCTGCAGCGCGGCCGTAAGAATGTTCCGCTGCGTGTCCATGCTGACGTCATTAGTGAAACTGGTGATGAAGTACGTGATTTCCTGCTTCTGCCAGCGGGTCTTCAACGCGAAGTTAGCGAGGTTGCTGGTAGAATTCTTGTTCGGCAGGCCGTCGAACTGGGTGACTTCCAACCCGCCTTGACCCCCACCACCGCCACCTCCTCCCGTCGTGGGGCATCCCACAATCAACGCAAATGTGCATGTGAGCAATGTGAAACTCAACAATCTCCTAGGCATGGTTCACTCCTTAAAAAACAATGTCCTTACCCTGACGCTAGAAACTTACTCCGTGATTCTCCGAGGCAGCTTTGGATGCAGGGGGCATCCAAGCAGAGGTCCGCGCAGCCCCTGGTCTCGCCCCACAGGTAGTATTCTGCCGGAATGGAGCGTCCGCGCCAAGCGTCGCGGGCGGCTCCGCTCGAAACGGTCATGCCCCCTGCCACCCATGCTGACACACGGGATATGACCACGCTACAATTAACCACGACCGGCGTGGCACTGACGGCTTGCCCGACGGCGCTTAGGTTTTGCCCTGTTACGAAACGCGGTTTTTGGCGATCAACGTGCCTATTAACACCGACTCCCCAACTCCACTCGCTCACCGCCCCGCCGTCCTCATTCTGACTATCTTTCTCGCGGCCGTCGTCATGGGATTGCCCACGCTCCGCGGAGGATTTGTAGGCGGCGACGATCACCGATTGGTCCTCAACCACGTCCTGGTCAACCATCCCTCCATCGCCCACGCCGTGCAACTATTTACCATCGTACATCGCGACCTCTACCAACCGCTTCCCTTACTGACCTTTTCCGGCGAGTTCGCGGTCGCCAATCTACTAGGTCTGTTCGACGCCGGCGTCGAAGGCGGCACGTGGCTCTTTCACCTTACCAACATCCTTCTCCATGCGTTCAACGCAGTCCTCGTCTGGCTGACGATTCGGATGTTCCAGCAACGGCTCGGCGTTCCAAGTCTCGCCGTCGCCACCGTCGTCGCATTGCTCTTTGCCGTCCACCCGTTCCAAGTCGAGGTCGTCGCCTGGGTCAACGGCCGAATGATGCTCCTATCCACCCTCTTCGCCCTGACCGCGATCCTGACCTTCTCCCGCTGGCTCGACGCACCTCGACCTCGGTATGCGATTCTTACGTTCGTATTCGTTCTCCTCTCCTCACTCAGCAAAGTCCGTGTCGGGCTGCCTCTTCTCCTCGGTCTCGTGGCGTTGATCCAAGGCCAAAAGCTACGCCCGCGATTCTGGTCCCTCTGGCTTCCGTGCGTCGCCCTCACCGGCTTATTTGTGTGGATCAACATCGACGCCACGGCGAGCGCCGATCTATTCACAGAGGGTGCGGAGCACCTATGGGGCCCCTGGCTCGTCCGGGTGCTGTTGGCGTTGGCGTTTTACTTCCAGCATCTCGTCTGGCCGGTCGGTCTCACGAGCTACTATCCCACCCCCTTCGTGGTCCATTGGTTGGACGCATCCACCGCCGTCGCCGCAATAATCGTCGCATTAAGCCTGACGATCCTCGCCATGTTCTGCCGAATATCGCGTCCGTGTCGTTGGGGTGTGATGTGGTTTTTCATCGCCATCGCTGACACCTTGGCGGTCATTCCCGCCCGCAATGTGCTCGCCGCCGATCGCTACCTGTATCTTCCGATCGTCGGAGTGCTGTGGTGCCTGGCCGCCGTCGCCTGCGACGCCTATACCCGCTGGGGGGCACGATCGACATCGAAAACGCCGCAATATGCCTTCGCCTCAGTCGCGTTGCTGTTCTTTCCGGCAATGATCGGTCAGAGTTGGTTCACCGCCAAGTGGTACAACACCCCCCTGCTCAAAACGCAGCGCGTCGCCGA
Organism: Phycisphaerae bacterium; assembly: GCA_020056715.1. Classification (GTDB taxonomy): domain Bacteria; phylum Planctomycetota; class Phycisphaerae; order UBA1845; family UBA1845; genus SBAX01. Next base: position 8,061 of record JAGVHG010000203.1, read on the forward strand.
CTGCTTCCCCAACGAACCGCGAGTGTGGGAGAAGCTCGGCTGGTGTCACTACCAGGCCGGAGATTACGACAAAGCCATTGAAAGCGCCCAACACGAGCTTCGCTTTGACGATCGCAGCGTCCAGAGCATCGCTTACCAACTGATGGGTCTGTCCCATCTTAAACGCAGCCAGAACGACGAAGCTCTGCGTCTGCTTCATTATGCGTTGGAGGTCGATCCGGACAACGACATCGGCTTGTACCGATTGGCGACCGCCTACGACGATCTCGGTCGTCCCGACGAAGCACTCCCCTATTATGAAGCCGCCACCAAGGCCGCCCCGCTGCACAACCCGACGCTCTATCGTCTCGCCGGGGTGTACCGCCGACTGGGCCGGACCTCCGACGCCCGCGCCGCTTATGAGAAAGAAATCGCCAACAATCCTTACGAGGTCCCCGCCGTCCTCGGCCTAGTCGAACTCGACATCGAGATCGACACGACTCCGGCTTATCGGGACGCCGCCGCGAGGTTGGTCAAACTGCTGGCCGACGTACCCGACGATCTTCCGGCACGCCTCAACCTCGCCGTATTGATTCTATTGAAAATTGACCTCCGCGACGTCCCCACCGTCGCCGTCGCCCTCAAAGAGACCCACGAGCTGCCTCCCAAGGTCGCCGCCGCCCTGGCCTACGCCGCCCTCTGCGAAGGCCGCTTTGAGGAGACCGTCGCGCGTGTGACAACGCTATGCCGCATCGGCGACGACGCCGCCGACGCCCGACGCCTTCTCTTGTCCGCCCTCGAACGCTTCGACCAACAGCGCCCCAACGTCCCTTGGACCTTAGGCTTGACCGCCGAACTTTTGCTCGCCGACGGCCAACTCGACGCCGCCCGCGCGTTTACCGATCTATTTGAATCTCGTTGCGATAAACCCGCCTGCCGCGACTTCGCACGATCCTTGCGCGAACGCCTCCCGAAACCAACCACTGGCGCCCCATAGCTATAGGCCGTCAAATCCGTGTCCCGCGTCTGAATAATAACCGCATTTCTATTGCCGAATCCACCGCACGGCGTGTCTTCCAGTACCTACATTGACACAAACCCGTCCCATATCGTAGGTTTTCAATGTGCATCCGCTCGCCCGTGCCGCAAAGGCACGCCGAAAGAGGTGAGAGAAAGAAGCAGAGCGCCGGTTCCCCCTTTTCGAGGGAATCCGAGGCTCGATGCACGTAGTTAGCATTTCGAGGGGGGAGGTCCTACATGTCTGCTTTGCGTGTTCGCAATGTGCGCTGGAGGTACGCCTCGACAGCCGAATCTTTGACCGCCGGAGCATTGTTTTTGGCGCTCACTACAGTTTCGCCCGCCCCAGCCCAATTTGACGGAACCGGGGCGCCGTCCTTTACGGAGCCGATCATACACGTCGAGGAGGATTGGATGTTGGTCCTCAACGAACCCGACGGCAATGTCGACTCGCCGCAGTTCAACACGGTGATGTCGCCGTTCCAAGAGGTCGACTCGTTCTTCGCCCAGGTCCTCTGGAACTATCGCGAGACGCCGAACTTCGTGTCGGGCGGCGTGCAACTCCAGAGCTACGAAGGCGATAGTCTGATCCGTCGCCTAAGTATGGAATTCGGCCAACTGAGCACCACGGCGGAGACTATCACCTGGACCCAGGGCCTGACCACCGACGGTGTGGTGCTCTCCTTTGAGGTCACCAACGGCCGGTCCATCACCTGGGGCGCCTTCGGCACGGACATGAGTATTTCCTCGGATGCCAATGTGCCCGATCTGAACGACTATAACCCGGACGTGTCGGCCCAGCAGTCCTGTATCACCTATGGGTCCAACCGAGTCAACGAAATGGTCATTACTCGGGTGCGTTACTACGGTGAGTCGGGGCTTCTCGGCGTCGATAACACCCCGCGGGTCGTCTTTGAGTTGGACTAAGACTGGCCGGCACAATTAGCGTCGCACGCCGTCGGAGCAGACGTTCGCTTCGACGGTGTGCGGTTGACTGAGGAGGGAGAGAAAGTCCGATGTTCACACTCCGAATCCCAAACAAGGGTCCGAGGCGACGGGCGGTATCCTTCGTGATGGTCGGGGTCACCCTGTTCATACTCTTGGGCATGGCCTCCTTAACCGTCGACGTGGGGATGTTGTATCGCGCTCGGGACGAAGCCCAAGCCGCCGCCGACGCTGCGGCTATGGCCGGAGCCTGGAAGCTTCTCGACAACGAAAGGCTCAAGAGCGACCCCAACATGACCGCCGTAATCTCTGCGGCCCGCACCGCCGCCATCGAGATGGCCGCCCGCAACAAGATCATCAATACTTCGCCTTCGCTGAGCGCCAGCATCTCCAACGACGCCAACAGCGACAGCGATATCATCGTCGGCTACCTCAGCGATCCCGACAACAATCCCAGTGAGCCGCTGTCCACCGCCGACCCGGACCAGTTCAATACCGTCCGCGTGCGGGTACGGCGTGATGCGCAACACAGCAGTCCCATCGACTTGTTCTTCGCGGGCATCTTCGGGCGCCTCACGGCCGACATCAGTGCCGAGGCCTACGCCACCTTCAAGGACGGCGTCGTCGGATATAAGGTCGACGATACTACCGGCAACGCCGACCTCCTGCCCCTGGCCCTCAAGGTCACGGCCTGGAACAACCTGCTCAGCGGCACGTTCACGTCAGGCGACAACTACACCTACAACGCCGCCACCGGCGCCGTCACCGCAGGACCCGACGGCATCAAGGAACTCAACCTCTATCCCGGCGGCGGTGCGTCCCAGCTTCCGTCTGGAAACTTCGGCACCGTGGATGTCGGCAACCCGAACAACAGCACCGCGGACCTCTCCCGCCAAATCCGTTACGGAGTCAACGAAGATGACCTCGCCTACTTCGGCGGAGAACTCGTACTCGGTCCCGACGGCACGGTGGCGCTCAACGGCGACACCGGCCTCAGCGCCGCCATCAAGGACGACCTGACCGCCATCAAGGGTCTACCGCGCGCCATCTCGCTCTATAGCTCGGTAACCGGGTCCGGCAACAACTCTGTCTTCAGCGTCGTCGGTTTCGTCGGCATCCGTATCATGGATGTCAAACTCACCGGCTCGATGAGCTCCAAGAGAGTCATCATTCAACCCGCTTATGTCGTCGACGACTCCGCCATGACCGGCCCCGGCTCCGGTCCCAGCTACTTCGTTTACACACCCGTCCACCTCGTCCGCTGACGGGTCACCGTGCGGCACCGGCTTCCAGCCGGTTCAAAAGGGCGGTTCGAGTTTCAAAACACAAGACCCCGCTCGTTCCGAAGCGCCGGGACGAACGGGGTCTTGGTCTTATCGAGAATCGCGTACGGTCGTTAGGCCTTCAGATGAACCCTCGCCCCAATGCTCAAGGGCGTTGGTGCTGATACCGTCGTCGCGTCACCACCGTCAGCGTGAGTCCCAGCAGAGACCCGAACACGCTCATCAACATCCCCACTCCACACGTCCCCGGAACCGGACGCTGCGCAGCGCTATCCGGCGGCTCCTGCGGTCCCGGACGCGGCGGCTGCGGCTCGGGCGGCGGTTGTTGCGACCGTTCGGTGACCAAAATGTCCTCCCTTCCCGAGCGACCTTCGAGGACATCGACGTCCCGTACCACCAACTCCACCGTGTATTCACCAGCGGTCTCAAACACCCGTGTCACTTTCGGGCCGGTCTTCGTCTCGATCAACGCCTCGTTCTGCCGGAACTCCCAGGTGAACGACGTAATCGCGTTACCGTCCGGGTCGAACGAGATGCTCCCGTCGAACGTCAACGTCAACGGCGCCGAGCCCGTGCGAGGCCCGGTAGCGATCATCGCCACCGGACTGCGGTTCTCGCCCGGCAAGATTACGCGCACCGTCTGGGTCGCATCGGTGGAGGCGTTGGCCGCATCACGCACGGTCAGCCGCACCAGATAACTCCCCGGCGTCGCATAGGTATGCGTCGTCCGCGGATCCGCGGTGAACTGCGTCTGATTCCCGTCACCAAACACCCAACGATAGTGAAGCACATCGCCCACATCCGGGTCGGACGAACTGCGGGCGTCGAAGTTGACCACCGCGTTCACGAATGCGTCCGTAGGCTGAGGGAATTTGGCGGTTGGCGGATGGTTTGTAGAGGGTGGGGGTGGTTGCCCGCCTTCTTGCGTTACTACCACTGTCCTTTGCGTCTGCCCCGTATTCGCGGGAGTATCCCCGTCCGCGACCTTCAACTTGATCGTGTAGGTTCCCGCCGCCGAATACGTGTGGGTCTGCGTCACGCCCAACACGAGCGGCGTTCTATCACCCCAGTCCCACGTGTAGGCGCTGATCCGCCCCCCGGTCGGGTTATCGAACGACCGGCTCGCATCCACGGTGAACGCTACTCCCGCCTGCAAGGTCGGTGCCGTCGTCTCACATTTGGCACCTACCTGAAAGCAGAAGATCGCTTGCGGGTTGGATTCGCCCGGTACAGCCGTGTTGACCGTGACCGTCACTCCGGGCCACTGTGTCTGACCCCCCGGACAGTTCCCGCTGCCATCGAACGGACGGTCGCACAGGAGCGCCGTCACCTTGAAGGTTGCGGACGTCTGGTTGCCCGAAAGCGTGAAGGGATGCGGGACGCTGCCGTCGGTTGCGGGCGGCTTGCCAGTCTTGGCCGGGTAGGTCTCCGTCGGACTGTTGTCCCCCCACGTCCACTTGACGTGGATCGCGTCGTTCTCCGCGTCCGTCGAGTTCTTCGCATTGAACGTCACGGTCCACGGGCTTGATCCGGACAACGCTGTCGTCGAAATGTTCGCCACCGGAATCGTGTTGCCCACCTGGATGTCGACTGTCTTCTTGTCCGTCTTCCCGCCCCCGTCGGTTACCGTCAACGTCGCCGTGAACGTACACGGAGAAGTCCGTGTACAGAGCGTGCCGTTCGTCAGCCGCGAATAGGTATGCTCCGGTTCACGCAGGATTCCCGCGACCTTCGCGTCGTTCGCCGTGACGCCATCGCCGTAGTCCCACTGATAGATCAATTGATCGGGGGCCGTCTCCGCATCGCTGGACTCGGTCGCGCTAAAGCGAACCGTCAGGCAGCGACCGTCGGGGTTGGCCCCGCACTGGACGCCCCCGCTCGTGGGCGTCGCCTTGATCACCGCGTTCGGCGAGTTGTTGGTCATTTGAATGTCCACCGAGGCCTCGCCGTACCGGCTGTTGGCCGGGTTCGTGGCGCGGAGCACGACCGTGAAAGTCCCCGCGCTGGTGAAGGTGTGAGTCTTCTGAGCACCGGTCTCGGTCGGGGATCCGTCACCCCATGTCCATCGGAACTGCAGCGGTTGACCGTTCGGATCAATCGACCCTCGCGCGTCGAAACTCACCGCCAAGGGCGGAGGACCGCTGAGCGGATTCGCGTCGATGATCGCCGTCGGATCTTCTCGGATTTGCCCGTTGCGGATCGTCACCGCTGCACTGGGGGACGTGATCCCCGTCGTGGTGAACGTGAACGTGTCGCCGACGGCCCCCTTCGGCGAGGCACCAGAGCCCGCCTTGATGGTGAACGCCACCGCACCCGCGACCGACGTGTATTGAGTCCCCGTCGTCGCGCAGCGAGTAGGGTTGGCCGCGCACAGCGCAGCGCTAGGTTCCTCCGCCGGTAGCGGTTGAGTCAGCGAACTGCCCACGAACCATTTACCTGCGTTCGCATCGACGCAACGGATTGTCCATGTTTCCGACCGCGCCGTCCCCTGATTTGTGACTGTGGAACCGAAGATCGTCGTTACGTTAACGATCACGTCGCTGGTTTCCAGCTTTGCGGTTCCCTGATTGTTGTGTCCAGCGCGGGGCTGGGTCAGATTGGCTTCCGGGCCGTCCGCGCCTTGACCTGGAATCAAGTCGGCGAAGATGAAGTAACTTCCGTCGGGAACGCCGGAACTGATGTTCCAGTCGATGCTAAGTTCGGTGGAACCCGGAGTCGTTTTCTTTTTCTGCGGCGAAATAAAAGTTGACCCGGTGAAATCCGGCGTGCCCGTGTCCTGTTTCTTCTTGTAGTAGAAACGAATCGTCGTACCTCCATAGACGTCGTTCGCTTCGGTTCGAATCTGGTATATGGAGCCCACGCTCACCCCGCCCGGCGGGTCGATGAACTTCAGGCTTGGGATGCTCGTGGGCGTCCAATTGAACGTCACCAGGGCCGATCCACTCCCGTCGGGCGCAATGTCCAGCACCTCCAAGCCCGTACAGGCGTTTTCGGTGTACCATTCGCTGGCCGGCAGGGTATCGCACGCGAAATGGGTGTTGTCGCTGCTGCCCGGCCAAGGGTCGCCGGCATCACCGCGGTTGACACACGTTAGCAAGTCGTTTCTGCCGTCGGCCTGGACGATCATGTACGCAGGGCGGTCCCCTGATCGCTGTTGCTGCGGCAACGCGTCAGTGTTTGATCCCACATCCGTGTGCATAATTAATACGCCGCCTTCGACGGGCATAGGCATGGTCTGGTCAAACCCATTTCCCGCCGACCAGAACCAATACCGCTCACCAAGACGGTCTTCGTTCTCAAGGAAGTAGTAGCTGTCATCGCGGACGAACTCCGCGACCGGCAGCGTGATCGTCTTGTCCACCCCCGGGGTGAGCACGGTCGTCAAATCCACCGGCTCGATCCAAGCCGTACAACCAAACTCCTTGAGTACCGGTGTTGGGTGCACCAGATTGGCTGGCCGGGACATAATATCCCAAGCGCCCATCGGGCAATTTTCCACCCCCCCTGAATCGTAGATGTCATAGTCATACAGGTCAGGGAAATGCTCCCACGTGTGAAGCCACTCATGGGCCGAATAATCGGTCAACGCGCCCGCTGCGCCAATTGGGGGCGAGTTGGGAAGGGCGAGCACCAGATCATGGAACAGCAGGTTCCAGTTCAGTTGTCGTGTGCCAGTCGTTGGGAACTGCGCGTACGTGTAGGCCGGATCGTTCAATCCGTCCTCGTTGTGGATGGGGAAAAGATTACGGTCGAAGAAACTCGTCGCCCCTAGGAAATCGCGCAGAATGTGCGCCCCGGCCGGCAGGAGAACAATCCCCGAACAAATCCCCGCGACATTCACCGGCCCGGCATCCTGGAACGGAACCGGAATGGGTTTGGAGAGGGGCGCGCCGCACGTCACCGCGTCCATGGCCACCTGATCGACTAAGTCATCGAAGTCGATTACATCATCCAACACCTCGATACAATCTTCCAGCAGTCGCTTACGATTCCACGGGTAAATCGTCCCCGATCCGCGTGGTGTGTGGTGGTCCGGATCATCGACGTAATTCTCCGTCCCGGCGACCACCACTTCGCCCAAATCGATCAACCCGTCGAGGTTGTAGTCGTGAAAGCCCAGGTTCAGACCCGAAGAAGGACCTGCAAAGGGATGTGGACCGTGTTCCGTCTCCCACGCCGCTCCGTCGTTGCCGAACTTTTTGCAGGTGCTTCCCGGACAATCGACGACACCGTCACAGAAATTGTCCTCATTGGCCCCACCCACGCATCGCCCGTTAACGCACGTGCTTCCGGGACAATCGACGACGCCGTCGCATAGGTCGCCAACATTGACCCCACCCACGCATCGCCCGTCTGTGCAGGTGCTTCCAGGGCAATCGCCGTCAACTTCGCATGATTGGCCCAGATTGACTCCGCCCGCGCAATGCATTCCTAGCCACGTTTGAAGCTCGATCAAAAGCTGGTTGCCCGCGTCGCGACCAAGCTGCCCGTGCAAATGCGTTGCATACGGCCCCGCCGCCGGGATGATCTTGTCCAGTCCTCCCGCTCCGCCCGGGTCGTTCGGTCCACGGTCTTGACCCCAGATGTTGGTGTTGAAGGGCGAGGTCACTTCGCCCAATTGCTGGTCGCCGGCGCGGTGATACTTCGACGACGGCAGGTCGTCGAACTCCACACCTCCGTCAAAAAGGATCAACCTGCCGACCCCGTTCGACTCTTCGGGGAGGATACGGCCCAAGGGCGAACAAGTCGCTTCGAAATCTCCGCACGGAGCGGTCATGAACTCCACCGGAAACACGAAAGTCCCGCACGTAACTCCGGTCCAACCCGTCCCATTCCCTTTCGATCCTCCGCGATCGGCGATGAACTCTCGACGCCCGGTCACTGCGGCGGACGTAATCAGCGTGACCTTCGGGGTCTTGGGGTTCCACGGCGGTGGATCCGCCTCGTGGTACCGATCGCGCCACGCCTGCTTGTACCAGGGCGGCTCGGGCGTGGTGAGGTCCAACTGGACCAGTGGATCTCGGTCCACAAGAATCTTCATCGAACCGGCGGCTTCCACCCACGAATCCGGCGGATCGTATTGCGCGTGCTCGCCGGCCTTGCACATTTCTGCGGGGGCCCCACCGGTTCCACAGGGCGTGGTGTTGAACGGATGGTCACAATAACAACGCGGCAGTTTTCCAAACGGATCATGCTTACCATAGATGGGTTTCGCCGTACCGCGGGCGATGACCGTATTCACCCCCTGCCCTGGAAAGCTGTCCGTGATCGTTGCGTCGGACAACCGGTCGATGCAGTAGCCCGGCTTGCCCTCATATTCATCCGCCTTGAGTTTTACTCTTGCCAGGAAGTTCTCGAAGGGTTCCACGACATCCAGAGCCCGGTTTCCGTTTCCGTCGTCGAACTCGCAACGTGCAACGGGCGTTCGGACCTTGACACCTGTCAACGCCGTGCACCGGGGCATGCCGCAGCAAGGATCCGGGGCCTCTGGTCCACAGTTCGTCGGCACTGTGGCCACACAGTCCGTGTCCGGGTCGGTGTACTGGCACTCATCCGGGATTAAGTCGACTGTGGCCCTGTCACATAGACTCGGCCCTGAAGTGAAGGGTAGCTGATTCTTGCTCTTTCCGCACACCGACGGCAGGCCCGGGCCCGGGATGCACTGAAAGCCCGTAGCTCTACAAGCTGGCGAGTCGGCATTATTGATGTCACACGCGTCGGGTATTAGGTTCCCATTGCAGTCTGTGAATGTCGTAGCATTTGGCGCGGTCCAAAACGTCGGTAGACAGGCTTCATCGGCCGGTAAATCCCCCCCTGGACCAATCCCCTCGCAACCGAGTGTTCCCGGTCCGTTTGGGCAGCAGTCTGGGTTGCCGTCGTTGTCCGAATCCGGGAGGTAGATGCAGTTGGGTGCGTTTAACGCAATATTGTCGGCGTTGAGATCGTACCACGGACCCTTCAGGTCCGGCAGGTCGTCAGCATTCCAGTCCATGGCGTTCCGGGCTTCGTCGTACCCGTCCCAGCGCCCGTCGCCGTCCATGTCTAAGAATCGTTCACCCGCCGTCCACACGGGCTGTCCCGTGGAGGTCGTAAGTCCCGCTCCCCGCGCGTACGGCGGGTTGTCCTCCGGAATTCGAGGTCCGTTGTCCACACCGCCCGGACCATTGCCGTTAATGTCGACGACCACCATGGCTTTTTGATTGTTAAACTTCTCGCCCTTCCCGTACTTGTACTTTCCGTCGCCATCCATATCGACAAATCTCATTGGCGTCTTCGGCTGGATGGCCCAGGGGAGCTGCAGCCAGTCCGTGACCTGTCCCGAAATGGTGATGTCACCGTAGCTGATCTCCTTCCAATACTCGGCGAAGGAGTTGACAGCGGGGTTGATCGTATCGAAGTACTGGTTACGGATCAGTTGAGGATTCGGTAGGCCGCCGGGCGGCAACCCGCCGTTGTATTCCTTAGGGGAAGTCGCCAATATCACCAAGAACTGCCGTTGCCCAGCCCAAGCGTTCTCCGTGAGCAGCAGCGGAACGGCGCTCACCCCGGCGAGCAGACTCAACGTTACCGCCCGGAACAACCTAGCCTTCTTTTGATGCGATCTCATTGAACACGCACTCCCGTCAGAACCACCGCCCGACGCCTCTTCGCGCCGAATCTCCGAGTCCCCCAACCAAGCCCAACGTCCGCTGCGAAGCACTTGCACGAAGGTAGGTCCGTTTCCGCAGTCCGCCGACACTCCGAGTCTCGCAACTTGCGAGGGATGACTCACCCTCGGCGAGGGGACAAAGCCCGCAAGCGCCCCCGGATGGCTAAGCACCCGCAATCCGCGCGGTAAACCCGTGTGAACCTACTCCGTCGTAAACGGCAAGTGCCGTTCCATCGCCGCAACGCTCAAGGGCGTTGAGGCTGCCGGCGGTTCACACCTCATCCCGACGGATCATCGTATCGCTTTAGCCTAGTGTCTGTCAACTAAATGCCGCACCTCACGCTGTAAAAATCGGGCAAGCCCGGCATTATCGGCCCGTCGATCGCATCTCAAGGCGTGCTAAAAGGCCTCCAACAGGTGTAGCGTCAGAATCCTGCTAACGGCCCCGCATTCGACCTGTCTGATATGGGGTTGGTTGCAAGGCTACCGATAAGGTGAAGCGATGTTGACGGCGTTTCTGATGGTGTTCGTGACACTGGGCGACTCACCGGGCCGGGGACCGTTACCCAAGGCCGCCGCGGTGCAGGCCGTGGGAATCGGATATCCACCGCCGCGGATGCCTGGCGCTCAGGGCCGATTGATGGCCCGACGGGCGGCGGAGGTCGTGGCGGTGCGGAACCTAGCCGTTAAGCTGGGGGTCGGTCCGCAGGGACGCCTACCTTCGTTCCGCTATCTCTCGACGAAGCACCTTCTGAACGGATCGGTCGAAGTGACGGTAGAGACGACGGGCCCGGTCGGTCGAAATACGACTGCGTCGCCTACGACAAAGAACGGGGTCCGCCCGCGGCGACAGTTCAGCGATCGGCCTTGAAGCGGGACAGCGCTGCCCACAAGGGGCGACGCTACACGACTTCACAATCTGTTCTAATCTTGTCCGATCAGCAACACTTCCCGGCTTCGAGGATTCGTCGATAACGCGTATTGATACAAGGGACCATCGACGACTCGGATTCGTCGCTTCACCCGGCGGAGCACCTTGGCAAGTTCGTCGATCGATGGAATGCCGTCGCTGCGATAGGAAACGATGAGGATGCTGTCTCGATAACGCGCGAATAACCTGCGAAACATCTCTCCACACAGCCGCGGATCGGACCACGGTTGGTCGACGCGGGCGAGGGGACGATGTTTGAAACGATCGTCGATCAAGGCCGGCCACTCCTCGTAACGGACCAGCCCCTCCAAAAAGTGATAAAACTGCTGGTAATCCACGCCGATACCGGCGCGGTTGATGTAGGGCGTGTCGATGTAAACGAGATCGAAGGCGGGTTCCACATCCAGGGCGTCGCCGCAGATCGCGCGGCAGACGCCGCCGCCGTCGATCACGGCTGCGTTGGCTTCTTGTGCGAATCGCCGGAAATGCTCTTGGAAGCTACGATCCCAGGTCGCCTTGTTGCCAAACGTACGGGTCACGTCGGCGGTACGCATGTACAGGTTGCTGCGGTGAAAGAGGTTGTAGGGTCGTTTGGCCATCGCCGATTGAAACAACGCGAACCAAGCCAAAGCCCGTTGATAACCGTTTGGGATGCACCGGATGTTGCCGACGGCGGTGTCCAGCCAGCGATTCTCTTCGTCGGTGAAATAGATTCCCGCAAACGTGCGTTCGATGAAATCCCCATAGGAAACACCCTTCCGCTGCTCTCCGATCGCCTCGATCTCCTCGTCGCTGAGTCGAACCGAGTCATTTTCGATGAGCGCCAGGCCGATCTGGTGATTGAAGGTGAGGATGTCGTTGTAGGTAACGTGTTTACCGAGTTGTTTCAGGGCGTAGGCGACGGCCCCGGTTCCACCGAAGGCGTCCAGCACAGTGGTGAATTCCAGATCGCCCAATTGTTCAACGATCGTCGCCGCCAGCTTTCGCTTGCTGCCCTGATAGCGCGTAGCGGGGAAGCGTGGAACGCCGCACGGGTCCAACAACCGACAATCGGCACGGACGGGAAGCGCGGTCTGCATCGGAGGCAACCTAGTCAAGGCGAGGTTTTGCGCTCCGTGCCACCGCCACAATCGCGTCCAGCTTCTCGATCACCTCCCGATCAACCTTCTTCTTCGGCAGCAGACTAGCGAGAATGTGAAAGTCCGACTTGCGAAGGCCGAGTGGCAAGCCAAGTTTCTCGAAGAAAGTCTTGAACAGAGGCTCGAGGAATTCGCTGCTTGCCTTGATGTCGGGCGACCAAGGATCCGGTTTCCCCAGTCTCTGCAGAGCTTCGGTGATCTCCCGGAGTGATTCTCCCATTTTTTGGGTACTCGCTCGCCCGAGAAGATCGTCCTGAAGATCGCGCCGCGCATAGGCCAGCAAGGCCTCCTCATCGTAAACGTAGTTTTCGATTTCGCGCCGACGCCACATCGATTCAACCAATGGCGTATCCTGCTTCAGTTTCCTCTCCAAGCGATCAAAGATCGCAATCCCTACGAGATCGTCTTTCGCTTCTCTCAGCGCGTAGAAATGCTCCTCGGCTCGCTCCGGAAGATTTCCGCAATAGTGCGCGAAAGGGCGCTCCAGGAAACGCTGCGATTCGTGGTTCAGGGTTCGGGCGAAGGCTTGAAGAATCGCCAGATCGGTCGAACCCTCCAAATAAAGCACCCACCCCTCTTGCTCTGCCTGGTAATACTGTTCAAACCCGAAATCACGCAGAGCCTTGAGGACCTGCGACCCACGGTTGTCGATTCGGTGTGGTCGACCGACGAACGCGATGACGACGTCGCGGTCCGCGGCTTCATTCAGTACGACCTCAGAATGGCTCGCGGCGATGATTTGGGAACCTTGCTTGTCGGCAACATCGGTAAGCAGCTTGTAAATCTGGCGCTGCCGGAGGATCTCCAGATGCGCGTCGGGTTCGTCGAGTAGCAGAACGGTACGAGGATTCGCATACAAATGCGCCAGGAGTAGGAGCGTCTGCTGAAGCCCGCGCCCGGACGAAGACAGGTCTAGTTGCGTCCCATTAGGTTGTCTGTACGCCATCGTGATCTCGCCGCGCTCTGCGACGTACGTCGGCGGGAGTAACTCCACCCCAAAGAGGCGCCGTACGTCCGCCACAAGCGTATTCCAGTCAGACGGCGAATCGGATTGAGAATGGATTTGGAAGCACAGGTTACGCAATACCTGTGCGGTTTGACCCTCCCCAAGAAGCACGTTGATCCGGCCAGGCTCCCACTTGGGCTCTACAGCAGCGAGTCCAGACATCGGCGGCAAGTAGGCCACGTGAACGTGCGCCGCTTCGGGCGGAACTTCCAATCGTTGAGGTTTATCACCGTTCCCTGTACGAAGCGGACGACAGTAAAACGATTCCTCGTTCGCATAATCGAACTCAATACCGCAGGACCAGGCCTTGTCGTTTGTAATTCCGTCAACGGTCACGTCGATCCGAACGTTCTCGGTTTTGGGTTTCTTCTTTCCAGTCTCTTCATCCACGACTTGCTCGACGTCGCGGACATGCAGGTCGCGCCAGAGCAGATTGGCATTCGGGACCGGAATCGAGATGAGATCGCGCCGGTTGATGGTCACACCCGGCCTCTTCTCCGGCGAGGTCTTTCCCTTTCGCTTTTCGTTCCAGCGACGGACTCCAATGTCCCAGAGCGCTAATGCCTGGAGCGCCGTCGTCTTGCCCGAGTTGTTCGGTCCTACAAGTACGACGGCCTTACCGAGCTCGATGTCGACATCTTCAAACCGCTTGAAATTTCGAAGACGCAGTCGGGTCAGCATCTCGATGACATCACGCCTGGGCCGCGGTGGCGCCGAGGGAGTCGGATGGACTCATCCCTCGGGCGGTGAGTTCTCGAACGTTCTCCGCCAACACGCCGCTCTTGGTCAAGGCGGCACGGACAAGGCCGATGAACATCGGCTGGGGGCGTAGGGGGCGGCTGGTTAATTCCGGATGCGCCTGGGTCGCCAGAAAGAACGGATGTTTGCTTCTGGGTAGCTCAAGCACCTGCATGATGGGGTGATCCGGACTGCGCCCGGAGAAGATCAACCCGTGCTCCTCCAGTGCGGCGACGTACTTGGGATCAACCTCATAACGGTGGCGGAAGCGAAGCCGAATGCGCTCCGCGCCGCCGCATAGTTCCGCGATCATGCTGCCCGGCGTGAGTACCAGGTCGAACCCACCCAGCCGCATGTTGCCGCCCAATCCTTCGATCTTTTTTTGCTCGGGCAAAAGATCAATCACCGGCTGCGGACAATCAGGCTCGATCTCCGTGCTGCACGCGTGCGTGAGACCGCAAACGTTGCGGGCGAACTCGATGACGGCGATCTGCATGCCGTAGCAAAGGCCCAGATAGGGGATACCGTGCTCGCGGGCGTACTTGACGCAGGCGATCTTCCCATCCACTCCCCGGACACCGAACCCGCCCGGGACGATCACTCCGTGTAAACCGCGCAGTCGATCGGCCACGTTGGCGTCGCTTAGGTCGGCGCTATCCACCCATTCGAGTTGGACCTTCGCGCCTGCATACGCACCCGCGTGCTCGATGGCGTGGATGATGCTCGCGTAGCTGTCGCGGACCGTGGTGTACTTGCCGATGATGCCGATGGTGACGGGATGGAGCGCGCCGCGAAACCGCGCGATGTACGACGCCCATGTCTTCCTCGCGGATTCCTCCGCGGCAGAGTCGGTTTTGTCGGACAGACCCAGCAGGTCGATTACCGCGGCGTCGATCCCGGCGCCGCGGAGCATCTCGGAAATGACGTAGACACTGTCGCAGTCGTGCATGGAAAACACGCGATCCATGGGCACGTTGGCGAACAAGGCGATTTTCTCGCGGACCTTCGTGCTGACCGGTGACGCCGCACGGCAGGCAATGATGTTGGGATGGATTCCGGCGGCGTTTAGCAGTTTGAGATTCATCTGGGCCGGTTTCGACTTTTGCTCGCCGAGGGCCGTGGGGGCGACGATGTAGGTCAGGGCGACGAAGCAGAAGTTCGCCGGACCTTCCTCGTAGGACATCTCGCGGACGGCCTCGATGAAGTACGCATTCTCGACGTCGCCGACGGTCCCGCCGATCTCCACGAACACCACGTCGGCCTCGGCGGCCGTCGCTAATTCGCGGAGGCGCAGCTTCACCTCGCCGGTCACGTGCGGAATCATCTGCACGTCGCGGCCCAGGTAGCGACCCGCGCGCTCCTTCTCCAACACGGAGGAAAAAATCTGGCCGCTGGTGGTGAAGTTCAACCTCGATAGATCCTGGTTGAGCATCCGCTCGTACGTGCCCAGGTCCATGTCGCATTCCATGCCGTCGTCGAGAACGAAGACCTCGCCGTGGCGGAAGGGATTGAGCGTGCCGCTGTCGCGATTGAGGTAGCCCTCGAGCTTGATGGGGGCGACGACCAGACCCTTGTCCTGGAGGATCTTCGCTAGCGAACTGGAAAAAATCCCCTTACCCAACCCGCTCATCACCGTACCGACGACGATGACGTACTTGGTCTTGCCCGGCTGGTAACCGGTAGGCATGGGGGTGAAGAACTCCGTTTCCTCCGATAGATGACCGATCCGAGAGAGGTTGTTTTCAGGCCTCATCGCAATAACCATCCAATCCTTACGACTCCACCACGTTCAACCCTGACCCGATTCGCAACGGCTCGTATCGGCTCAACAATGCCTCTCTCATCCCTGTCCCAATGCCGGATGGAGCCCGCCCTACTACCCTAAGCCACCCGTAATCCAAGTTCGTGCCAATCCGAATATGACACCACTTCGCTTCCGCTCGGTTCGCGCCACAAACGCCGCGTAATCCTGCGGCGTGTCGATCCCGACGCTGCGCTCCTCAACAAGGACAACAGCGATGCGCATGCCGTTTTCCAACCAGCGAAGCTGTTCGAGCGATTCCGCTTTCTCGAGGGCGCTGGGCTGAAGTCTTCCGCCGGTGACTCGTCGTAGGGCGGCGGTGCGGAATGCATAGACTCCCATGTGTAACAACCATCGCGACGGCCGATCGACGACGCCGCCCGTGTCGCGCGGGAACGGAATCGGGCTCCGCGAAAAATACATCGCCTCTCCCGCGGCGTCCACCACGACCTTCACGCAGTTCGGGTCGAGCGGCGAGCCAGGCCCGTTCTTGGGGCCGTCATCGTCGAACCTCGCGGCCACCGTACCGATCGCGGCGCTGCCTGTGGAATCCTTCATCCGCACGATCAACCGGTCAAGAACGATCGGGCTGACCTCCGGCTCATCGCCCTGCACGTTGAGCACGATATCCTCGTCGGAAAGGCCCAACGCCTCCGCAACCTCGCCGACCCGGTCGGTGCCCGTGGGATGGTCCGCCCGCGTCATCCGCACCTCGCCGCCGAAGGATTTCACAGCCGCGACAATGCGTTCATCTTCCGTGGCGACAATGGCGCGGTCGATGCTTCGGCATTCGCAGGCCCGTTCATAGACGTGTTGGATGAGATATTTTCCCGTCTCGTTGGCGAGTGGTTTGCCCGGAAACCGCGTCGCGGCGTAACGGGCCGGAATGACCGCGACCGTGGTCATTTCAAGCTCCGCCCGGCGAAATACTGTATCGTTGGGTGATGCACGGGCCGACTCTAGCGGACGCCGACGCCCTTGTCAAATGGCACTTCGTACAGTTCCACCCATCGGCCGGAAACGTCGGGATGGCGGAACTCGCGCAATCGCCGTAACCCGGCGGCTGCTAGGCGATCGAATAGTTGTGGCGTGACTAGCGGCGAGAAACCGTATGTTCGCGTTAAGCGGGCAATCTCATTCCAGTGTACGATCACGTGCGTATACCCTCGCTCTCGTAACCACCGCATGATGTCGTTTGCATTACTCGCTCCTTCAACGATTTCCACGAAGGAACTACGATTGAAGGCGACGCAATAGTCCACCTTCCGCTGAAAGTAAAAAGCCTTGGCGTCACCGACCACCAATACCTTCGCGTTTGCCGGTAATTCGTGATTGATGACCGCGAAGTACTCTAGGCCTGGAATTGTTCCATCATAGATCAGTGATGCCGGCGCTCCGCCGGGCGCCTCCCGATCGTGCAACTTTGCGGCGAACGCAAAGTTCCATGCTCCGCCGGTCAACAACACACTTCCCGCAATCCACATACGGTGACGAATGCGCCCCGCCAAAACTGCGCGCCCCGCTAAAATGCTAAGCGGGATCAGAAATGAAACTGTGAACCGTGCATACAGATGGGTGGCGAACAACCAAAAAAGAACTTGAATGACAAGCATCGTGAGTAAAAGCAGATCCGTTCGTTCGAGGCGACGCCCGAGCAGACCGCCCAAAGCCAGCAATAGGATCGCCGGCCCGAAACGCTGGTCGACATCCGCAGGGACATAGCGCCAAAGAGCGCCTAGGCGCGCTCCCAGTGCCCGATCGGATTCTGTAAGTGAGTGTCCGCGATGCCACTGTTCGCTCTCTTTAGCCCCCCACCCCGGTGGCTGTGCGTTGAACAACCCATTCGCGAGTGGAAAAATGGGGTTGCCGGTCATCAGCTCATTCTTAATCAACCAAGGAGCGAAGGACGTCGCTGTGGCCAAGAGGTAGACGGACAAATTGAGTACGCGTCGTCGCCAGTTGCCGCGGAGCCAAAATAACATTACGAGCAAAATCACAAATGCCGTAAACGGGATGGCTGTGTACTTACACCCGCAGGCAAAACCACTACAAACTCCGGAAAGCGCAAGCCATCCCCGTGACACGCCGTGTGCCGGTCGCGCAATCGCCCGCAGGAGTGCAGCCACGGCGGTCGTACTGAAAAACAACATACCGTGTTCAACATAGGCAAGACCACTCAGATAGCCGAGCCAACCGACCGTCCCCATGGCGATCGCGATCACTTGGCCCGCCCTTGGCGACCACTCTCGCCCCACGACCCATGCGGCATATACAATTAAAGCGCCGAGTATCAGGTGAATCATGTTCGCCGTAGTGCCCAGATCGTAGACCTCGTTGTGCACGATCATGGCGAGCAGATACAGCATCTCCACATTCATCGGGAAATTGGCATAAACATTGTGCGGAGCATAGGCAACGCGACCGGCCTGAAAGTATTCCTTGGGCATCTGAAGATGGTATTCAAGTACATCATACCCGTTGCCCTCTTCCGCCCAAATGAAGCCCGGGGCATTCGCAGCGGCAAGCAAGGCGAGAATCAGAAAGGGAACAAGCACTAACCACAACCAATGTAGTTCGTGCGTTTGAGTTTGGCGGTCGGCACTTTGCTCGTCACCTTTCCAGCTCGCCGCCAGAGTGGACAGGCCACGCAGACGAATGATTCCCACGACCGTAAACATACCCAACACACCAATCCAGACGACGCGTTGGAGTACGCCCGCCAATCCGAGGGATAGGACAAGCAGCGAAGTTATTCCCAATCCTAACGACGCCCCCAATAGAAGATGCCATCGAATCGGTAGCTGGCCCAATCCAAAGAATGGCACAAGACAGAGACCGGCGAGGATAGGGGGTACGACGATGACGGCGGCCGCTGCCGCGTCCAACATGGCGACCAAGAGCAAGCGAGGCAACACGATCGCCAGGCCGATCAAGGTCAGTCCTAAGAAAACCAAGGCAACAGAATGACTGGCACGAAAGGTGAGGTTGGTCCGCTCGCCGTGTCGGCTGGTGAGCACGCGAATGTCAGCCCTCGTCTGGGTACAAAACCCGCCTGGTCTTCATCAGCCCAAGTAGGGCGTGCTGACAGTGGTCGATCCGTAGCTTGTTGACCGCCGCAGCGTTGCGAATGGCGCCGATGGCGTCCTGCGGACTGCGGACAAAATAGGCTTCCTCCGGTCGGACTTGCAGTTGCATGACGAATCGGGCGGCCTCGCGAACCACCGTCTCATATCGTCGCGCGCGTCCGGTATCGCCTACGCTCCTTGCCAGCGTCAACGCGTCGGTAAAGCCCTCGAGATAGGAGGCCGTGGCGACTCCCGCTCTGCCATTCGTTTGCGCTGCGATGCCCCCGCGTAGTTCCAACCATTCGCAGTTGGCGGGCGTAAGTTGCTTTTCCGAAAGCCAATCCGTCAATTCGAACACAAAGTCCACATAGTCCTGACGTTTGCTGTGTTGAGCGATGAGTGCAAACGCCTGAACCTGCCACGGCACAAATGCGGGAGAACGGGAATCGCGAAAATATTCTCGGTAAAAGGAAATCGCGCGGTCAAAGGCCTCAAGAACGATTGCCGACGGGCGGCGGTCATAGTCCAGAGCAAGTGCCAGTAGTGCCTCGCCGGGATAGTAGTCTTGGCCGGAAATCTCCTCCGCCGGAGGAAAGGCCGTCACGAACATGCCCGACGGTCGCTGAAGCGAGAGCATACCCTTTATCAGCCGCTGCCGAATGGAGTCATATTGTTCGGCATTGGGGTGGTGAGCCATGGCAACAGACAATAATGCCGTGACCCCGAGTTTGTTATTCTTGTCCAGCGTGGCGATGAAACTCGCCCCCTCGATCGAGGGAATATCCGTCAGTCCTTGTAGATGGTAACGAATGGCAGTGTCCGCCGCGGCCAGCGACGCGCTCTTCTTGGAGAGACGGGCATGTACGGAAACCGACACGACCGTACCGACTTGACGAACGAGATTGTCCTCGTCGCTATACTGATCCAATCCCGGCTCGAACTGATAGGTAAACAGTCCCGAGGGCAATTGCCGGTACGCGATGTATTCGGCGAGCCTCGCGATCGCAGCATCAAGCCCCTCGCGCGAAACGGCCTCGGGCGGAACCAAGGTCATCCCCCGTTGCAACAAAACCGTACTTGCCCCGGCGACGGGTTCATACCAATGAACCGTGCGAAATCGCAGAAGCGGTGCGCCGCCCGCCTGGGATGAGTCAGCCTTGGCGCCTTGGGCTAAGAGTTTGAGGGCATCGGCGAGTGCAAGGTCGGCGGCGAACATTTCCGAAGGGCAGACACGACGCACACCGCTCGCTCCTTGCAGCGCTATCCCGTGGACACCAGGCTCGACGAACTCATCCACAACCCCCGGCTTTCTCCAATCGCCCACCAACGGGATCGGCTCCGTAGGTCCTGCGATTTCAATTTCGACGAGAAACTCATCCACCAGCGCCGAGGCGATCTCTCGATCGTGGATTAGCCCGGCGGCCGCGGCAAGCGCCGCATCTCGCGTCGCTTGCGCCAGGGGCAACGGGCCGCCCGCTCCCGCCCCAAGGAGGTACCCATGTTGCCGCAACCGCACCACGGCCTCAGCGGTGACACCCTGTAATCCGTCCGGGACATACTGCGGCTCATACGGCGGCCGATTCCACAGCGCATCGCGTACCGTTCGCCGGGCCAGCCGAGCAAGAAACTCCCGATGATTCTCGGTTAGGTTCGCGAAGGGCGGTGCAAGTGTGTCCGTGGCAAGCGTTTGCGCCTGAGGAAACGCGGCCTCGGCGATCAAGGCGGCAAAAATCAACCATCGGAACTTGTGAAGCAACATATAGACCAGTATAGTCCCGACAAAGAAGTGCCTCAAATGCGGCACTTGCCGTCGGAGTTCTCTGTGACCAAGCTGGAAATCGACTTTGCGGGACCGATTATCGACGCCGCAGCCGACGTGGCCAAGGCCGTCTCCGCGCGGGTCTTGTTCGCCTACGTGAGCGCCGTCGAAGACTTGACCGTTCTCCAGTCCGCGGTCAAGCCGCCGACCAAACTGATCCTGGTTTGCCGCGGTGTCGACGACGAGCAACGGGCACGCGAACGGTCGATCACCGCGATGTCGGTCCCCGCCTTCGATCTGACCCGTATGGGCCAGATCAAGATGGCCACCCTCATCGCCTTCTCCCAGCAACTCCTCAAGGCCGGTGATGTATTCGTCTTCCTGACCGGCGTCGCCGGACGCATGGTCGATACGCTGGTGGCGATGCGCGTCGGCGAAGAATTCGAACTCTTCCAATCC
>JAGVHG010000089.1 GCA_020056715.1 Phycisphaerae bacterium
ATCGGGTCGGGGCTGTGCGGTCGGCGTGGTGATGGATGTAACGGACGAGGCAAGCGTCCGCCGCGGATTCGACGAAATCGCCCGCACGTTCGGCGGAGTAGACGTGGTTGTGCCCAACGCCGGGATCGCCCACGTCGCCCCGATCGCGGAGTTGTCCGTAGCCGATTTTCGCCGCGTGATGGAAGTCAACGCCACGGGCTACCTGCTTTTCATGCAAGCGGGAATTCGCATCATGAAGGCGCAGGGCCTGGGTGGGCACATCGTGGTGATCTCCAGCAAGAATGTCCTGGCTCCGGGCAAGGAATTCGGCGCCTACAGTGCCTCCAAGGCCGCTGCCCACCAGCTCGGACGCCTTGCGGCGATCGAGCTGGCCCCCGACGGAATCCGTGTCAACATGCTGACACCCGACGCCGTTTTCGGCAATGAACAAACGCCCTCTGGTCTTTGGAACGAGGTCGGCCCGAAGCGCGCCCAGGCGCACGGCCTGCGACCCGAAGATTTGCCTGAGTACTACCGCGAGCGCAATCTGCTCAAGGCCCGCGTGACCGGTCGGCACGTCGGCAACGCCGTAGTTTTCTTCGCGAGCAACTCCACGCCCACGACAGGCGCGACCCTCCCCATCGATGGCGGGCTTCCCGAAGCCTTCCCGCGCTAGCGGAAACGCAGAAAGCAGAAACATGGGAAAGCCATGAAGCCATAGCGCGGGCTTCGCCCGCAACCCAAGGGAAAGGCTTTGTCTTTTCGGGTAAGGTGAGCTTGTTACGAGACTCCCTATATCCGAAGGAGCAACACCCTGGAGTGTTGGTGCGAGGATTCATTGCGCACAGCACGGCGTGCTATGCCTCTCCCGGTCCTGGCGGCGTCTTGTCCAGCTTTTCCCGACTATTTCGTGCCCCCTGCCCTCGGACGCCGGAGCAATGCCTCAAAAATTCCACCCACAGATTCTGCGGAGGAGCTGTATTGACAGATATTCGAGCTTTTTTTAGGATGGTTCCTCGCTCTGTTTCGCCGTGACGTAACGGGTGCCGGGTCTCAGCGTGGTCCAAACTATCTACGCTGCGGAGGAGTGGCTGCGTGCAAACCATTCTACATCGTGTGGTCGTTGCCGGGACGGGCGCGTTTCTGCCCAACGATCCGGTTCCCAATAGCGAATTGGCGAACATCTTGGGCGACGTTCCCGGTGCTCCGGAGCGCGTCCGTACTTTTATTCAAAACATGGCGCCGCGAATGCTTGATTCCGGTGGCGTCGAGTCGCGGCACTTTGCCATCGATCCTGAAACACATCGCCTTACGCACACGGTAGTCACGCTGGCGGAACCCGCCGCCCGCCGCGCGTTGGAGGCGGCGGGGCGGAAACCCGCCGAAGTGGAATTACTGCTTCTGGCCTCCCCGAACTACGAGTGTTCGACGCCCCCGACGTCGGCACTGCTCCAGGAACGCCTTGGTATTCCCGTGTGCGCCGAAATGGAGGTCCACTCGAACTGCTCGGGCGTCGGCAAGATGGTGCAGATTGCATTTGACGCGCTGCGCCTCGGCCGATACCGGACGGCGCTCGTTGTATATTCTCAACTCTCCAGCGTCTACGTCCGAAGCTGCTATTTCCAACAATCCAAAATGAATAAAACCCAGGCCGCCTTGCGCTACATCCTGGCGGACGGCGCCGGCGCCTTGTTTCTCAAGGCCGTGGACGCCGACGACGATGAAGCCGTGCCGCACGAGGTGCTCGGCACGCATGTCGAGTCGATCGGCGCCGATCGGCCACCGGGCATGACTGCCGGAGGGGGCGTCGCGGATCTGATTGACCCCGCCTGCCAGATTCCGGGCCTCTTTGAACAGGGGCTTCATCACCTCGACCAGGATTTCGCGGCCGTGGGACGCGACGCCGCTCCGGTCCTGGTACAGGGGGTCAAGCGGATGCTGGCCAAGTTGGGAATCGATCCGGCCCGCATCAGCCACTACGTCTACTCGACTCCAGGCCTTCAACTCTACGAAGCGAACCTCGACAAGGTCACCGGCCCGTTCGGCGTCACGGCGGACCAAGTCCGGTTCCGCGCCCGTCACACCGGTTACTGCGGCGGGGCATCGATTCTTTTGCACTTTGACGAGATGGTGCGCTCCGGGGAGCTCCAGCCTGGGCAATTGGCGGTGTGCCACTCCGTGGAATCGAGCAAGTGGATGTCCGGCGGTTTCGTCGTGCGATGGTGATCGACCGTATCCCGCTTTCTGCTCGCATGGTGGTTTACGGGGCGTCCTTTCTGGCGTGCGCCCTGGTGGGCCTCCCCTGGCTGGCGTTTCGTTTCGACGCGTCGTACCCACAATGGCATATTGAAATCGGCGCTTATCGATTTCTCGGAGCCGTCGTATTCACCGCGTTCCTGACAATGTACTTAACCTCCGCGTATGTCCTTGCCGCCCGCGGCTGCGGCGCATACGTGGAATTCGACCCGCCGCGCGTTTTCGTCGTGAGCGGTCCGTATCGTCTGTGCCGCAATCCGATCGCGGCCTGTGTTGTCGGCATGTTGCTGGGGGAGGCGTTCGCGCTGTCCTCGACGGGAGTGTTCATGCTCTTTTTAGCGGCAATGCCGATTGCACATCTCCAGGTGATTCTATTGGAGGAGCCTCTGTTACACGAACGCTTCGGCGCTGAGTACGAGGACTATCGAAAGCGCGTACCGCGTTGGATGCCCCGAGCCTTTTGGAGGCGCTCCTTGTGAACGCGGCGGTCACCGGCGGCACGGGGTTTCTCGGCCAGTTTCTGCTGCCCGCGCTCATGCGGCAGGGAGGCCGAGTGCGTGCGTTGGTCCGCCGCCGCGAAGATGCGGATCTCTTGAAAGCACTGGGAGTCGTCCCGATCGACGGCGACCTCACGCAGCCGGGTGGATGCGACCGACTGGTAGAACCCTCCGATGTCGTCTTCCACGCCGCAGCGAGGGTCGACATGACCGGTTCATGGCGCGAATTCTCGACGCTGACGATCGAGGGTACCCGCCGGTTGCTTGAGACCGCGCTGCCGCAGCGGCCGCGCCGGTTCGTTTACATCAGTTCGGCTGGGGTCTATGCGCGGCCCCGTACGTTGGTTCCCGTTTCCGCCGATCGGGACGCCGCCCGTCCCTCTCCATACAACCTGTATGGCCGCGCTAAGCTCGCGGCGGAACTCTTGGTCCGACGCCTTTGTACGGAAGCCGGCTGTCCGTGGGTCATTCTGCGGCTCGGCTTTCTCTATGGCCCCGGCAACCAGGCCTTGTTTCGGCGCTTGGCGCCGTTGTTGCGGACCGGGCGGTTGTTCATCATCGGCAATGGTCGGAATCGGATTGCCACGCTGCACGTCGAAGACGCGGTTGCGGCGGTGCTGGCCGCCGGTATCCACCCGGAAGCGCCCGGACACGTTTATGATGTCGCCAGCTCCGAGCTCGTGACACAGCAGGAGTTCCTCGACGGCTCCGCGGATGCACTGGGATTGCCGCGCTGCCGACGGCATGTGCCATACCGATTGGCTTTCCTTGCCGCGGGATTGACTGAACTCTGGACCTGGATTTCCGGCCGGACGCCGCCATTCACGCGTGCAATGGTTGCGTTGCTGGCGGCCGAACAAGTCATCGACGCGAGCCGGATCGTACACGAGCTGGGCTGTTCGCCGCGTATACGATTTGCGGACTCCGTTCAAGCCGGTGCGTGGGCTGAGGGCCTGAATGGACTGGACACGATATAACGGTGCTCCTATTGGCTCTTTTTGTTCAAACGGAAAAATGGGGCAAGACCGCGTAGGGCGCACCCCTTATCGATCGAAGAAACGGGCGCTCCCGTCCGATCGGCTACACCTGGAGGCATGACATGCAACCACCCGCAATACAGGCCGAACTCTCGGCTGCAACCACCGGCCCGGTTCCGGCGCGACCGCGTCCCGATCTCATAAATTCCCTACGCGGATTCCTTACGCTTGATCTCGCGGTGCGGTTGCTGATTTGGTGCGGTGCTTTCACCGGAGCGACGATCGTTTTCACTGCGTTCGGCGCTTGGCCTCCACTTAGCCCGGTCAATGCAGACCTCGCGCTCGCATGGCGTTGGGCCATACAACTCGCTGCATGGATGTTGTTGTTCAACTATGTTTACGTCATAGAGTTGCTGGTCTTGCGGTTGCCGATCCCGACGCCACGGGAAGGCGTTTACCCGCTGGGAGGACGTATGCCGCCGCTTCCGATTCTATGGTCTTGCCTGGTGGCCGTGCTCACGAAGGCCCGCTACGAAGCGCCGTTTCCCGGCTTCCTTGTCTTCCACGTCGCCAATCTGCCGCCGCTTAGCTGGTTGATGAGTCCGATCTTCGGACCGCGGTCGCGTTCATGCTACGTGCTCGATCCCCAAATCATGGATCCCCACCTGGTGACCTTGGGTCGCAACGTGACCATCGGGTTTCGAGCAACTATCGCCGGGCATTATCAGGACCGCGACGCCGTGGTGTTCCGGCGTACGATTATCGAGGATGACGTCCTTATCGGCGGGCACGCCGCCATCTTCGGCGGAGTGCACATCCATCGAGGCGCGGTGGTCGGTGCAGGCGCGGTTGTGCTCCCCAATACGACGATCGGTCCCAACGAGTTCTGGCGTGGTGCTCCGGCGCGGAGGGTCCGAATCCTGCCTCCGGTCGGGGCCGGCGCGTCCCCTGAAGGGCCGCCATGTTGACCGTGACGACGCCGGTGCAGCACCGGCCCGTCGTCGATACGGATCGCCGGGCTTCGCTCCGCCCGGCATCAATCGCCGCTCTGTTGATTGCGGCCGGTGTCGTCCTGCACCTGCACAGCCTGACGTGGGGATTTCTCCTTGATGATAACTTGCACCAATACGTCCTTCGCGGGTTGTCCACGAGCCGTGCGCCTGAGCGGGACCTTTACGACTTCAGCACAGACGGCAGCCTCGCCGAGGCTGCCCAGGAGTGGCATTTTCAGGTCTGGTGGGTCGACCCGGCATTCAGCGTTCGCTTCTTCCGCCCGGTGACGAGCTTTTCACTCCGATTGGATTATTGGCTTTTCCGAGACTGGGCTCCCGGATACCACATTACCAGCCTTGTGCTCTTCGCAATCTTCCTGGTCCTCGTCTACCGACTTTATGTGCGTCTGGATCTGCCGCCGAGGGCCGCCTTGTGGGCATTGGCGGTGGTGGCTCTGAACCAGGCTCACACCCTTCCGGTCGAATGGATTGCCAACCGCAATACGCTTTTGGCGGCGGTGTTCACGGTTGGGACGCTATTGGGCCTGCTCGGCTGGCGACGCACGGGCCGACCGACTTCGGCTGTGCTGGCGGTGGTCTGCTTTCTGCTTGCGTGCGGTTCTAAAGAATCAGGCCTTGTCGCGATCCCCCTTGCCGTGCTGGTGTTGCTGTTAGGCGTCCCCCCAGCGGCTCGACTGAGCTCGCCGAAGGCAGCGGGATCGCCCGTGAGCGATCCCGCGGATTCGGTGGCGGGATGGAGGGGCGACATCCGCGTCGCCGCCGCGCGTCTCCTTCGCGATCCGCTTGTGTGGTCGCTTGCCGCAATGGCCGCCGCCTGGCTCGCGTTCTATATTCTTAGCGGGTACGGCGCACACTCCGATCTGTACCCCACGCCGTGGGTCGATGCGGGCGGGTACCTCCGCCGCCTGGCCGTGCTCGTGCCCGCGGCGCTAGGCAGCCTCTTCTTCTGTGTTCCACTCGACTTCGTTGCAGCGTGCCCGCAAGGGACGGTCTGGATTGCGCTGGTAGTACTAGCAGCAGTCGTGCTCATAGGCCGGACGTTCCTACGGGTCGTGCCCCGCCGCCGGTTAGCCGGACTCGGCCTCGGTTGGATCGTGGTCTGTCTTGTAGCCGAAGCCGGCGGCGAAGTCTCCGACCGCCTGCTGATGAACGCAACGATCGGCGCCGGCCTGCTCCTCGGCCTGTTCTTCGAGTTCGTCGGCACAAACGGGGCTCGCCGCGCGCGGCCTGATCGCCCGGCGCACGACCCGCAAGTGCCCCTTGAGACCCGTGTCCCCCTTGGAAGTACGGGACGGGTGAGGGGGGAAACTTGCGACAGCTTGCATGTTCGGTCCATTCCCTGGAGGGAAGAAAAGGTTGTCACCGTGCTGCTTTTCACTGCCAATCTTATTGCCGCGGCGCCGGTGAGCTTCATTCGCGGCCAGCTATTCGCCGTCGCCGCCGTGCAGGATCGGCAGTTGCTTTTGGATGCCGAGATCGACCGGTCCGCTCCGCCGCCCCGCGATGTCTTCGTGCTCAATGCGCCGTCCGCGTTGATGTTGATCGACTGTGGTCCGGCATGGAGCATGCACTACGACGACCGAGATACTTGCTTCTACCCGCTCCAGGCCGGACGCCGCGGACTGGTCTGGACCCGCACTGGGGAGCGAACCATGACGCTAACGGCCCGCGGCGCGCCTTTTCTTGACCACCGGCTCGAACGACTGTTCCGTTATCGCCGCGCGCCGCAATTCGGCGATACATATACCACAAAAGCGTTTCGCGCCACCGCGCTGGCCGTCGATGGAAACGGGATTCGCACGGTGCGTTTGGAGTTTGATAAGCCGCTCGAAGATCCATCGTATTTCTTCTTGCGATTCCAAGAAGGCCGTTTGCGCCGCGTAGCCCCGCCGGCGCCTGGCCAAACACTTGAGTTGGCGGAGGTCATCCCGCGGAACCCGCTCGTGCCGTAGCGTAGCGGCTTGTCTCCAGCCCAATCGCAGTCGCACAGGGTGCATCTTGATGCACGATTAGGGACCATTCCCCAACTTGGTGTGCCACTGTTTTTGAGGAGTGTCCATTTCCGATCATCACGAAACGTTCACTGTTGACCGTGCCACTCCGCCCGAACGCGTCCGGGCTTAAAGCCCGTCCCATAACCTCCCTCCACCCGCCAAGGTTGAAAATCCGCCGTGGCCGGGAGAGGGCAGGGGTGAGGGTTTCACGGCACACCTACCCCACTGGGGGTATTGTTTTCGTAACCGCCGTGTTGGTACAATGCAGCACCGTCGAACGAATGTGATTTTGGGGCAACCGTTGGAGGCATGCATCATGGCGCGCGCACGCACGTTGTTTGGGATGACAGGCGTTGTTCTACCGATTCTCCTTGCGGCGGCATCGCCGGCCCGCGCCGGAGTCGCCCCCGAGGCCTGCTGTCGGCCCGGATTGCCGTGCATCGATCTCCCGCCGGAGTTCTGTACCGGACAATCCTTGGGCGTGGGCACTACCTGCGCCGCGAACGGCGCGGATTGCAACGTCCCCACCGTCGGCACGTGGGGTCTCGTGGTCATGGCCCTTGCCGTTGTGATCGCCGGGACGATCGTCCTGCGCCGACATGGCGACGCGGTCCCGATCAGAGCGTGGAGCGGTAGCGACACGATAATGTAGCGCCACCCGTCGTGGGCGGCGCTATCGGAACCGCGACAGGCATGGAGCGGTCATCCGAACCCGGAGTCCCGGCGCGCCGGGAACGGGCCAAGACCCCGCGCTGGCGCTTGGGGTTCGGATTTGAGCGCGGCATGCAGAGCAGGAGACTGAGGTGCTTATGAAAACACACGCTACCCTTTTTGTGACTCTTGCCACCTTCCTCGTATCCACCGCCTCGACGGCCTTCGCGGCCCCGCCGGCGGCCAAGGTTGAGAACGTGAACGGCGTCTCGGACGGACAGCGGACGATCCGCATCATCGCCGCCCCGGTCCGAGTCTCCCCGGGCAAGCCCAGTCTGGCCGACAGGGTTCTCGGACGCCGTTCGGTTCCGAGCGACGGCGGTGTCGCCCGCGCTCTGCCCGCCGCCGATCAACCCGATGCCAATGCCGAAGACGCCCCCGATGCGGGCGAAGGCGGGGTGGCGGCCACCACCGTCGGCGGTCAAATCCAGGTGCTGGGCATGGAACTTCGCTATGGTCCCACCGGCCCCGTGGTTCCCATACGGCTGGACAGCAAGCTGCAAAGCGACCCGGATTTCGTGCCCCGCTTCGGCGGCGCGGACCTCAAGGTTTATAACGCCGAAAACCCGCCGAACTGTTCGCAAAACACGCCTTCCACCTGCGACGGCATCGAAACCGTAGCCTTGGGAGGCAGCACGGGTCTTCTGGTGTTTAGGGCCAGGGCCGCCTTCGACCCCGACAACGCCGACCACGACAACGACCCCTGGACGGGGGCCGATTTTCACCGTGAGGTGCTCAGTGACTCGGCTAATTCCCTTGTGCTGATTGATGGGGACGATATTGACGATTTAATTACGCAAAAAGGGATTCACCCGCCGTATGGAAATCAGGTGCCGATCAAAGACTTTCTTGCGCCGTACATTGATTCGCAGGGAAAGGTGTATCTTGACCCGAATCGGATTTTGATTTTGTTTGAGTTGGGAACTACGAATACTGGTTCCGCGGCGTATGATTTTCAGGATTTGGTGATTGCGCTTGATTTGAATGGGATTGTGCAGGCGCCGGATGTTGTGTTTGATTCTATTTTTCCGAATGAAAAGGCGACTGGGGTTCCAGACCCTACATACCCAAAGGACGAGTTTGGTTGGAGTATGGTTCGTGCAGCACCGGGAGGTTCAAGAATTAAGGGGCTTGCTTACGAACGAACGCAACGGGCTAGTTCTACCAGTGGAACATTGTCCATAAAAGCGTGCATTGCTGCGACGGGCACGAATCCAAGCTGGACGAACTGTACACTAGGCACCGTGAACAGCGTAGCTCTCGGTACAGGCTCTTACGGGAATACTGTTGACATGGCGATGAACGATAACGGTTTCCACGGCGTAGGGTGGGTGGATTACAACAGTAGTACTACCTTGGTCAAATACCTTGTTTCCTTCACCAAGGATAACGGTGCTACTTGGGACACCAAACCCCCAATCGGTAGCTTTAAGGGTTTAACCGCTGACGATATCGACCTTGCCTCGAATGAAGCAGGGAGTATCGGAGTGCTGGCCTATTATAGACAGGCAACAGGCGCAGACCCGACTGAACCGGACTCCCTCGTCCTTTACAGCTACAACATGAACGTCGACCCGACGTTAGGCAACCCCGTGAAGACGGTGATTGTGGCGGGGGATGGGGTGCAGTTTGCGTCGGGAGGGTGTACGGGTTCTTGCTTCGCGCTTACCGGCGATACAAATGACACGCTCCATGCGTTCTACTACCAGGGAGGCGCTGCTAAGGTAACGTCGGTTACGAATGCAAGCACGACTCCTTCGAGTGTCGAGCGGACCATAACGAGTAACAGTTTGGTTACCCAGTTGGGTGCCGGGAGTACATGCAATGCACCAAGTGACAAAGCGGGTGCTGCCGTTGCGATTTCTGGAGGGACTGGTAACGGGCTGTGGGATGTCCCACTTTCGGGTAATATCACTCGCCGTACATCGACAAGCTTCAGCCCTTACATGGACGACAGCGTGTACACGATGGCTCTCGCCCGATCTTCGACGTTTGTAGGCGGACCTACTGTTACCCTGTACAGGATGAGTAGCACCGGACAATTAACAAACGGAACAATAAGCGATACTTTGCCCTATCCCTATTGTGGCACTGCTCCAACTCCTCCTCCCACCGGGGATGGGACGCCCTGCGCGTTGTTTAAGGGCAATGACACGCCTCCGCTAAGCTACGGTGCAACCGTAATCGGCAATGTTCATTACTCAAGTTCGTTCCGCCAGGACCAGGCCTGGAGTACCGTGGCCGGACTATATCTTGCCACGGTTGAACATATCGTAATCCACCAAACCTCGGCGGAACCGTAAGATCGGAGAAAAGCCGGGGTGCCACTGACGAAGTGTGCCGGGGTGCCACTGACAAAGTGTGCCGGGGTGCCACTGATGATGTGTGCCACTGCTCTTGAGCAGTGGGTTTGTCCCGGAAGAAAGACCACTGTTGTTCCAACAGTGGCACTCGACAGTGGGTTTGTCCCGGAGGAAAGACCACTGTTGTTCCAACAGTGGCACCCTCGTAGCGCTAGCTCAGCGTCCCGCTTCCACAATCCGCGAGCCTCGGACCCGGTAGCGCGTCGTCCCCCAGCGGACTGTGCCCCATCCCGAGCGCAAGAAAGAACACCACACCAGAATTCCCGCCACGATTGCGGAGCCGAATGGAAACCACACCAGCGCACCGCGCCGCGCCAGCGTCTTGCGCGAGGCCATGCTCAACGTCATCATCATCCCGATCCAGTGCAGTACGCCCAGCACCAAGAAAAGAACCGCAACTCCGACGTGCCAGCCCAGACCAATGCAAATCAACGCCGCCGGTGGAATCCACGCCGCGGAAAAGCCGCCGCCCAAGAGCACCTGCGTACCCGCCCAGAGACGACGCTGCGTTTGCAGGCTTCCCACAAGGACCCGCGCCAGTGAGTTCGCCGTCCGCCGAAAGCCCCCCTCGCGATAGGCACAGTACGTTCCCGCTCCCAGACCCGCCCAACAGTGCTGCCCGGCGGCGCGTGCTCGGCCCGCCAGCACCGCATCCTCCGCTAGTTCGCCGGCCACCGCCGCGTGCCCGCCGATCTGTTCGTAAGCTTCTCGCCGGACAAGGAGAAACTGGCCGTTCCCAAGTTGCGTCTCATCCGCCAGACGCCCGACGACCGGTCG
Organism: Phycisphaerae bacterium; assembly: GCA_020056715.1. GTDB lineage: Bacteria > Planctomycetota > Phycisphaerae > UBA1845 > UBA1845 > SBAX01. Next base: position 10,568 of record JAGVHG010000089.1, read on the forward strand.
CCGCGGCAGCGCCCAGAGGCTCAAAAGCACCACCGCCGGAAAAGTCAACAATTTCTCCGAAAAACTCCGCAGATCGAGGTACGGCCAGAGGCTCAGAAAATCGATCCGCTCGGTCGTCGATTTCTGCATTACCGCATTGAGTGCTCCGGGTGCGAGCGTGACGTCGCTGTCGATGAATAGCAGGTAATCCGCGTCGCAGCCGCGGACCGCCTTAGCCAGCGCGTGAGTCTTTCCCATCCAGCCCGGCGGCAACTCGTGAATCTCGACCAGGTGGACGCGGGCGTCTTCGGCCGCGAGTCCTCGAACAACCTCGCCTGTTCCATCCGTGCTTCGATCGTTGGCGATCAACACTCGGAAGCGCGGATAGGTCTGGCGGAGAAGCCCACGCACGCACGCCGTGATGCTGTCGGCCTCGTTGTGACAGGCGATGAAAACCGTGAGCGATGGCGCAGGCAACGTCGGCGGCCAAGCGCCAACAAGCTCCAACTGCAGCGGTGCGAGCTCAAGCTGACGCCGGTAAAATATCGCAAAGTACCACCATACGGCCACCACGAGAAGATACGACGCGGCTAATAGCCAAAGGACTACCTGCATAAATCTCTTACGTACCGGCGGTAACGCGTGTTGGCAGCCGGCGCGGACGAGTGTAGCATCGCCGCCTATTCCACGGCAAGAACGGATATCCGATGGCCGATCCCCGAATTTGTCAGCGACGCATGAACCCGTGCGACTGCGTCTTCCAGGGGTTTGATTACCTCTTGCGGCTGCGCGGCTACGGCGGAACCGCAACATTCATGATCGCGGAACTTGCCGGGTCGCTTACACCGGAAGCGATCCGCAGCGCGCTAGGGCGGGCCATGGAGCAGCATCCCGTCCTCGCCGGCGCTGCGACCGTGTCGCGGTGGCGGGCTTGGCCCTGTTGGACCTGTTGTGACGACGCCGTGCCGCCGCACGTGATACACGCTGATCTCCGCGGGCAAAAAGATTGGCTCGGTGAGGCTGACGAATTGTGCCGGGACCGGCTGTCGTCCGGATGGGATCCGGCGCAGCCGCCGCAGGCCCGCATCGAGCTTTATTCCGGGCCGGGACGCTCGCGTCTGTGCCTGCGCTGGCCGCACGCCCTGATGGATGCCGAGGGGGCGCAATGGACGCTGGAGGAAATGGACCGGCTTGCCGACGATCCCGCACGCGGGCTGCCGGCGGCCTTGCTGCCCGACGACGCACGGGTCAACCCGTTGGCGGGTCTGGGACCGCTACGGCGGTGGATGTTACTGCTACGCCGGGCGGTGCGCCGCCGACCGCCATCCTCTCTCCGCGGGTCAGCCCTGGCGATGTCGCTGCCAGGCGGTTCCGCCGGCTCGCGGCGGCTACGATACTTGGTCCGGAATTGGTCGTCGGAAGCCACAGCGCGGATGCAGGCGAAGGCACGGGAGGTGACGCCGGTGGGATCGGCGCTGTACAGCCGCTACCTTGCCGCTTGCACGCTCCGCGCCGCCGACTGCGTACACAAGGAGCACGGTCGCCAATTGCCGGTGTGTGGTTTGATGTTTCCCATGCGTATGCCCGGTCTGACCGCCCGTCCGCTGCCGGGTAATTACCTTGTGGCCGCGCCGCTGCTTGTCGCGCCGGAGCGGCTTGGGGACCGCCGCGCCTTGGGTTCGGAGATTGCCCGGCAATTGCAGAATTTCCGCCACGCGGATGGCGGGCGTTCGAGTTGGGCGCTGCAACAGTCGCTTGCCCAGTTGCGGGTGGGGCAGTACCGCCGCCTGCTCGGCTGGGAAAACGACCGCCAGCCGTTCATTACGGGCTTCTCGTTCTACGGCGAGATCGATCCGCCATTGCGGAGGCTCTTGGGGGCGGAAGTGACCAACCTCTATGGCGGCGGCGTCATCAGCATCCCGCCGGCTTGGAACGTAACCTTTTCGCGGTTTGCGGATCGTATCAACTTGGTGGTCGCCTGGCCGGATGAGGTGTTTCCGCAGTGCGTCGTCGAGCGCTATGCCGAACTGATCGAACGGGAAGCGCTGGGTGCGCCGCCGGAATGAGCGGCGCGCAGCCGTGGGTCAGCCTGATCCAACCGGAGCGACCGCCCGCGTCCCGCGGACCTTGAATCGGATGCCGCCCCATGACACGGTTCCGAGGCCGCTGGTCAGCAGCAGGCAGCGGCAGAGAAGCAACACAACGCCGATTAGAGCTAATGGGAAGAGCGTTAGGAGCGGACGACCTTCCAGCCCCAAGGCCATTTGCCGCCGGAGCACCGAGTACATCGCGGCCAGGTGCGCGAGTGCCGCAATGAGCCACGCCGACTCCAAGGGACCCCACCCGGCGGCGGTCGGCCGCAGCGCGAGCACCAGCATGGCGGCGAACGCCGACCAGCAGCCGATGGTCGTTGCCAGCAACGTCGCCGCAAGCCGCCGGCGGGTCCGCAGGGCGCCGGTGAAGATTCGTGTCCAGCCCGAAATAACTTGCGAGAGGTTCTCGTACATTCGCGTGTTGAGCAATTCGCGGCCGAGTCCCATGTACCGCCGAAGCCCCGCCGCCTTCGCCCGCCGGGCGAGTGCCACGTCCTCCGTAAGGTCGTCGCGTACCGCCGCGAATCCGCCGATCCGGGCGTACGCCTCTCGGCGGATCGCGATGAACTGGCCGTTGGCGAATGCCGGAGTTTCCGCAATGACGCCTGGACAACGGGCAGCAAACCAGAGGCCGAGTGCCCAGCCGCAGGCCGGTATCAATAACCGCTCCCAGAAACCGATGACGACGGTGTTCGGCCAGAGGCTTACGAAGTCCAATCGCTCGCGAGCGCTCAGTTCCATAATCGTGCGCAGAAGCGCGGGATGCCACACGACGTCCGCGTCGGTGAACACGAGCCAATCGCCGTCCGCGCGGTCCGCGGCTTGGGCGAGGGCATGGGCCTTGCCGAGCCAGCCGGAAGGCAGGGCGGCTATGTCGAGGTATTGCACTTCGGGATGGCGGCGTGCGAAAACGCTTATGGCCTGGGCTGTGCCGTCGGTACTACGGTCGTTGGCGACGATGACCTGTGCGACGGGATGATCTTGAGCGCAGACCCGCGCGAGGCAGGCGGTGATGGAGTCGGCTTCGTTGTGCGCAGCGATGATAACCGAGATGCCGGCGGTGGGCGTCGGCGATGATGTGGGCGGCGCGGGTGAGAGGCTTAGCGCCTTGACGTTTCGGTTGATCTCGAGATGGCCGGCGAGCCATTTGAGGACCACGAGGGCGTAGAGGCCCCAAAGGACCCAGTCGAGCGTGACGGACAGTGCAGCGGACATTGCGCGAGATCGTAGCGGGGCGAGGCGGTAAGTTGAAGCGTTGAAGGGCGTGATGGCTTTGAAGGGTGAGAACCGGTCACGCGCGAGTCGCTGCGGCGCGTGACATGCGGTTGCGGTAGCGCGGGGCGAGTCTTTATGATCCCGGCCACGCGCAGCACCCGCCGGGTGGCGCAAGGGTCGGATCGGAACGGGATGGTAGATCCGGAATGATGAGTGTCGCCGGTCGTTTGAGCCTCAAGAGCCGTCTCCGCCGCGAATTCCTGGTCCTCGTGGGACTGGCGGCGTTGGTGGTTGCCGCGCATGGTTGGGCGTTGTGGGACGGCGTCTACTATGACGACCATTGGCACCGTGCCACGCTGCGTGGGTCGGGTTGGAGTTGGAATGACCTGATCGAGGCGACCACGTTCGATTTCCCGGGCCGACTCATTCACCTGTGGTGGCAGGAGCAGCCGCTGGAATGGCGATACCCGCGTCCGGTCGCGATGTTTTTCATGAAGCTGGAGTACGTGCTCGCCGCCGGCGATCCGTTTTGGATCCACGCCTTCGGCCTGATTTGGCACTGGCTGAACGCCATACTCGTCTACAGATTGGCTTGCTGGGGGCTTAGAGCGGTTTTTGTTGACCCGTCTCCCAGTCCTTTCTCCCGGAGCGGGGGAGAAGGGCTTCAGAGCCCTCTCGTCCTACCTCGTCCTCCGGAACAGGGGAGAGGGCATTCAGGAGGGACTCCGAGCGCGACCGACTGGGCGGTTTTCGCCGCGGCGCTGTTCGTGCTGAATCCGAACGCCGTGTTTACGGTGAGCTGGAGTGCGGCGCGTAACGCTGTGGTGGGCGCATTCTTCCTGTTGACTGCGCTGCTTGCATACATTGCTGCGTCGTTTCCGAAAAACCGCCGACCCGGCGTACTGCGCCGGGGACCGCTTTGCGTGAGCATCGTACTGTGGGCACTTGCGTTGTTCAGCCGCGAGACGGCGGTGATTTTTCCGATTCTGGTAGCGGCCCTGGATGGCTGGTTCGGCGGAGCGCGGCACGTACGCCGGCGGTTGCCGGTTCACGCTCTCCTCGTCCTGCTCACGCTCGTGTATGTCGCATGGCGTCTCTTCGTGTTTCCTAACGCGTCCGCTCCGGACGTCTATTTTCATACGCCTCAAGGAGTTGGGTATGTCCTTTGGGCGGCAAGCAAGCTGCTGCAATTGATCTTCACCCTGACCATGTACCTGCCGCTGTTCATGCCTATCGATCCGGCCGAAGCCGCGCCGTGGGTCGTCGTCCTTGGTCACGCGATCATGCTTGTGTTGCTGCTACCGGGGCAAATCCAGTATGCGCGGGTAACACGCGGCGTTCGCGGCCGATGGTATTGGCCGATGTGGCTCATTGTGTCGTTCGCGCCGGTCGTGCCCGTGGCGACGATGCCGCATTTCGGCTACCTGCCTTTCGTGGGTTGCGGGATCGGTGTCGCTCTCTTCGGTATGCACCTGAGGCCGCGCGGGCGGACTGTGTTGGTATCACTTACGCTCGGCGCGATCGTGACGGCGTTGTGCGTGCATCGGGTCATCTGGCGCGGCGCGTTTCGAAGTGAGCAGCTCATTTACGCCGATATTCGCTCCACAACGCCGCCTCCTCCGCCGGGAAGCAAGCTCTTTTTTATCGACTTGCCGACATCGGCGACGTTCGCGGCGGTGGCGCTGCGCGAACAATGGGGTGTGGAGGATCTCGAGGGGTATGTAATGACGCTTGCGCCGGAGTCGTTCCGCATGCCGCGTCGCAGCATCGTCGAACGCCTCAATGAAAACGAACTTTTGGTCACGACGGCAAGCCCGGGTTATTTCGCAGGCTATCTCGAACGGATGTTGCTTCGCATGTCACGGCCCGGCGCGGCACTGGCTGTTACGCAGACCGTTCCCGGCGAGTTGTTCGACACGACGGTCGTGGAAACCGACGGCGTCGGGATTTCCAAGCTGCGTTTCACCTTCCATCAGCCGTTGGACGGAGGTCTTTATTATTTCTACGTGTCGACGCCCGAGAGGCCGGCCTATCGACTACGGTTTGATCCGGGGTTCGACGCGCATGCACTGGCGCTCGAGACCGCGCAGTGGCGGGCCGCGAACCAGGCGGCGCTGGCGGAACGTGAACTGTTCATGCGTATCATCGACTTTTTCAGCTCCAGTGCATCCCGAAAATGACATCCGGGTGTTTCGCGAATCGAAAAACTGACGAATCTTTGTGTCGGGCTGTCCAAAAAGGACCAGTTGAATGCTGCCCATGAAGTCTTCTCGTACGCCACGAGGCCCGTTTTGCGTGCCAGAGAGTGTCACAAACGAAAGTGCAGGTAACACCTTAAAACAAGGCATTACCTGCACTTATGAACAATGGAGGCGGGGGGAATCGAACCCAAAAGACAACCCGCAAAACAAGCCAATACGCCACAAAACGCCCCTCTCGCTATCAGAAAGGGGACACCAATGGACACCAGGGTACGCGGAAGGACACAGAAAGACAAAGAATTCTTGCAAAGTGCGCACCAACTCCGCACCGACACGAGCGTTCGCACGAGGCGGAGTTGACCCCGTGCAATACATTCTTGGAGCCCGACTTCGAACGCGAGGGTCGGTCTTGTCCCCAATCCCACTGAGATATCATCAACATCCCCTTGCCCCTCCGCGAGAGACGCGGATGGCATTTTCCGGATCGACGGGGCCCGGGGAAACCCGGTCTCCTACCGCCACTGAAAGCTCCTGCGTCGGCTTCGCGGCGCGGAGGCCCCGAATCCATCGGACGCACCATCTCGCAGTTGCAACTTCGGAGCCAGCAACAGATAACACCAGAACCACTACCCCAGCCACGATGAGAGCGGTCCAAACATGCCAGCCAAGCAACAGCCATCTGGGAATGGCGAACGCCAGTGCGGTCAATGCCGCCGTTGCGAGCGCCGAATGAAGCTCATCCCGTTGGCTCCATGCCAGCCCCGCTGGAGCACCCCGAAGCGAAGCGTGCCAAAGGTGCCGAGTACCGCCCACCAACCACAAGACGACGACGTGCCCCGTCCACAGGCCGCAAAGCAGCCGCCACGACTGACCGAAATCAATGACGTGAATGCCGCCCAGCATTGCGGCCAGAAGAATCACAGCATGGATGAGAAATATCCGTCGGCTTGGCAGCCCACGCCGCCAAACTCCAGAGCTAAACAGCCAAACGCCGGTCAACGCAGCTCCGGTAAAAAGCCCCAAACATCGTTGGCAAACTGGTAGGGCAGCCCCATCGACGATGAAGTATCGTCCTTCGCCGCAAAAATTGGTGTACGCCACAGCAATGAGACCCATGTTCACCATGGACCATTGGGACTCTGCTCGGCCGGCTGCGTCGACGGCGAAGCCGGTCCTATCAAGGCGAGATTGGTTTCCGGAACCGCGGTGCGGGAGACTTCTTCACCGGCGGGAGTGAAGAACACGATCGCGGTGACGCGTTTGTACGGATCCTTCTCCTCCTCCCTCATCAGCTTCATCGCAACGCGTTTCGAATCCGGGGCAAACGTAGGTTGAGCCATGAGCTGTTCGTTGTCTCCGCGCCAGTGCCTACGCACCGAACCGTCTCGATCCATGAAGAAGATATCTTCGCCGTACGCGAGAACCATATGCGCTCCGTCCGGCGCGATTGCCAGTTCCCCCATGTTCTCGTTACGGCGCTTGTGTTCCGGGAGGTACAGCGTCTGCGAAGCGACGATAGTGCCATCCGTCCGCAGGAGGTACAGTACGTCCTTCCCCTCTGCGTCCTTCATCCGTCCCAGGACAGCCAGCTAGTCCGTGGCCACCCATGCCATACCGCCGAGCGAGAGCTCCCCTTCCAACCGCCTATATGTGGCTGCCTGCCCGTCGGTTCGGATGAAGCCGATGGCTGACCCAACCAACACGGCAACCGTCTCACCATCCGGTGACAACAACCCGTCCGCCGCGATGGCATAGATGCGGCTGTCTCCAGAGGATGGATTCACGGCCATCACGATGTCGCCACAGCAAAGATGAACCCATTTGCCGTCGGGAGAGTACTGCGGACGGGTCGTCAAGTAATAACTTATAAACAGCGCTTCATCTACGTTGTCGCCCAGCGGCCACTCAAATGGGGTACTCGAGACAACGTTGCCGGTTTCGGTATCCCGTACGATCAGCATCGCGGGTACCTTGGAGTTCATGCTTTCGCGCTTAGCCAACTTCATGTTTGCCTCAAACGACGGCATCATGAGAGAATCAACACTCGGGGAGGGCTGACTTGTTGGTGTTTCAGTGGCGATATTCTCCGGCGGTTTGGGTTCTGCACTCCAGGAGAACGAATCTGAGCCGTGGATGCAGTTCCTCCGTTTCTCGATGCTCTCTTTGAGGAGCTCCATGCGTTCTTTCGTTAGGAGAGGAACCCGCACATAGCACAAGCGTTTCCCATCGCGGCTGAAGCCCGGCCCTGACAGCATGAAGTCGGCGGTCTCCTCGATAACCCGAAGCGGTTTGTCCTCCGAGAGGAGCATCAAGCGGTAAGCGTGCGATCCAGCCGTCAAGAAGTCATTGCCGTCGTAAGGCTCCATGGTCACAAAGGCCAAGTTCTTTCCGTCGGCCGAGAACGTCATTGGGCTTTCGGTGCATGCCAGCAGATGCCAGAGCAAACCCCCGGTCGCCATCGAAATTGCCAGCAGTGCTTTCCAGCTTCCAGCTTGTTTGGTCGTTACTTGTCGTACCATGATGGCTTTCTCCAATAGTGGGCCGGTCGCTTCTCGCGCGGTTTCAGGACCGCTCGCAGAAGGCTTCTCACAGCAATAGTAGTCCCCCGATAGAACAGAGCCCGATGAAGGCGCCGTTTTCGTCGGTCCCGGTCGAGCAGCATCGAAGGAAGCGTGCCACGCACCCGTTTCCAGCTGGGCGCCAACATTTTCCGCCAGTAGAGGCTCTCCACCTGGCGCAGATCCAGGGTATCCGTCATGCAAACAGGAGTGTGGAAATTGTAGCTGCTCAGATCCGTGTTGACGGTGTAGCCGCCGCGTGCAGCATCGGCGGCCGTCGCCGTTCCCGGATTCGGCGTCAGGGGCAGCACGAAGCAGTGGTCCATATTCATGTCGTATTCACAGGCCGCCAGCCGCTTGAGGTCATTCAATGTATCCCCGGGCAGGCCGAAGATGACCGTCCCGATGGTGTACACCTGTGGATATCGCTC
>JAGVHG010000019.1 GCA_020056715.1 Phycisphaerae bacterium
ACGAAGCGGTCAAAGAAGTGGCCAAGGTGAGTCATGAGCGAACCGTGATCCGCCGCCTCGAAAAACTCCTGGCGGCCTAAAATCGGTCAGTTTGAGTTATTAACTAGTGGTGGCTGCTGTTCCCAAGGAGTCCCGAGCACTACGGCTCTAAACATTTTAATTCGCCTACTTGAACAACCGGAAATAGTAAAGACGGTCGCAGGAGTACCAAATTGAAGCCCACCTTGACCCGACGTAACCGCCCCCATATTCTGTGTCGTACTCTGACTCGTCCCAATCCAATCAAACTCGATGATCTCGCCGTCGCAGGGGTCGCCGCCGGCGACCTCGAAGTGGGCTTCAAGTACGACAAACTCCCCGCGCCCTCGCGGACGCGCCCCCGCATCGGTAGGTGCGTTGGATGGGGAAACAACTTGTCCGGTGGCAACCGGTCGCTCTCCAGCGACGGCGACCTGACCACGCGACTCAGCGGCGTTCAATAGGAGCAGCAAGACCGCTCCCGTCGTCCAATGCGTCGAAAGTAATCGTGCCGAACGCATGTAAATAGCCCTCTTCCGGCGACACCGCAAAGTCGATGAAACGAGTCGCCATCCCGCCCATCGAACGTTTCGCCCATCCGAACGCTCCGAATTGTACCAAGTTCAACCCCCTCGTTGCAAGCCTGACGGGTTAGGCAAAGGATGGGCGGGTCCGTGACACACTCGGAGGAACATCCGTTCGCCCCGAAGGGGCGGCCACATGCCAGCCCAGGGCAACGCCCTGGGAAACAAAGGTCGCCACGTAGACCAAAGCCCTGAAAGGGCGAAACAAACTATTCAATCCCACAAATAACGTTCGTCGTATTCCATCCCGTGTCGTTTTAAGAACGCAAGAAACTCCTCCTGGAACGATCGAATGCGATGGTGCTCTTCCTGTTGTTCAATGTAGCGCCGCACCTCGTCCACGTTGGATTGGCTCACAGAAAAGGCCCCATATCCCGCTTGCCAATGAAAATCGCGAAACTCGCTACCCTGGGTCTTCAACCATTTGGACGATCCTTTCTTTACCTCCTCGATCACCTTCGCCAGAGCGTGGTTTTTCGATAGGACAAACAAAGCATGAACGTGATCGGAGACTCCGCCGATCACGACCGCGGGGCTTTCCCACTCGTTCAGAATACCCGCTTGGTAGGCGAACAGGCGGACCTGGACCTCTCGGTCAAAGCACGGCGCGCGGTTCTTGGTGCTGTAGATCAGATGGACCAGATTCTTCGCCAGCGATTGAGACATGGTTCCTGTCCTTGTCGCGCCCTTACAGGGCTTTCACCATTCGGGTCATTGTTCCCCAGGGCGTTGCCCTGGGCTGATATGTTACGGCCCCTACGGGGCAAAGTGAAAAATAGGGTCCGCTTCGCGGACCGCTCCGGGTTCCCCGGCCCTTGGGCTGGGGGTCTGCCACATCAGATTTCTTCCAACTAACCGTCTGTCCTCCACCGCAAGCGGCGGGGCACCGTCGCTTTGTCCTCCTTTCGACAATCGTAAATCGCCAATCCCCCCTGATCGGTCCCCGCCCGCTCTCCCACCGAGCGCCGCTGACGTTATTGGGTTGTGCTGAAAGCCCCTCCAACTGAACCCGCGCGGGTGCGGCCGATCATCCCCCTGTTGGACTACCAGCTGGCGGACATCGAGTCCGACGCCCGGTTTCGCTGGAACTGCTGGGCCAGACAGACCGGCAAGAGCTTCACCAAGTCCCTACGCAGGATACTCCGCGGCCTGAGGAGAGGGCGCAACCAAATCTTTCTCTCCGCCGGGGAACGCCAAAGCCGCGAATTGATGGAGAAAGCCCGGCAACACTGCCAGGCCCTCAAGATCGCCACGGACTATTACGACAACCGGTTCTTCAGGGACTTGTCCATCAAGCAACTGGAGATCGTCCTACCCGGCGGCGTCCGGATCATCGGACTGCCCGCCAATCCGCAGACGGCCAGGGGATTCACCGGGGATGTGTTTCTCGATGAGTTCGCCATGCACGCCTTCGACCGCGACATCTGGGCGGCCATGTTCCCCACCCTTCTGCGCGGCGACGGCGAATTGGACATCGCCTCCACGCCCAAAGGCCGCAGCAACATGTTTTATCATCTTCGCGGCAATTCGCATTTTTCCACCAGTTTGCTGACTTTGCCCGACGCCATTCAACAGGGATTAGACGTGGATGCAGAAGGAATCCGCCAGGCCATGGGTGATGATGCACTGTACCGCCAGGAATTCCTCTGCGAATTCCTCGACGAGGCCACCGCTTTTCTCACCTACGACCAAATCGCGGCGTGCGCCGATCCCACACTCTCCGTCTTCTCGACAGTCGGACCATTGACCCACGAATCCAGGGAACTGTTTGTCGGCGTGGACGTCGGCCGAGTACGCGATCTGACAGTGATCTGGGTCCTGGCATCCATAGGTCCTATTGGCCCTATAGACACCGTCGCGCTATTCGAGCTTTCCAATACCCCGTTTCGTACGCAGTTCGACTTGCTGAATGAGTTGCTTTCCGTGCGTCGCGTGCGGCGTTGTTGCATCGACGCGGGGGGACTGGGGATGCAACTGGCCGAACAGTGCGTGGAGCGCTTTGGCGCTCATCGCGTCGAACCCATCACCTTCACTGCCGCATTGAAATCACAGATGGCCTCCGCCTTGCGGATCGCCGTCGAGGAAAGACGCATTCGCATCCCCGTCGATGACCGCATCCGCAATGACTGGCACTCCGTGGAGCGGTCGCTCACGGAGGCAGGGCACTTCCGTTTGTCGGCATCCAGACAGGAGGGTAGTCACGCGGACCGTTTCTGGGCGGCGGCACTGGCGCTTCACGCCACGGAACACAGCGCCGGGAAAGTAGAGCACATGACTATCAGCCCAGTGCAGTTCGCAAGAACAGGAACATGGTGAACAAGAATGAAATGGACGAAACGATTCATCAATGCCGTTCGAGCAGTAGGTGACCGACCGCGGCCGGGGCGCGCTATTGTGGCGCGGAAAGAGGATTCGGTGCGCGACTATCCCAGTGCCGGGCTTACGCCGTCGCGTCTGGCGGCGATTTTCAAGGAGGCCGACGACGGTTCCCTATCGACGGCCATGGAACTGTTCGAACAGATGGAAGAAAAAGACGCTCATTTGTTCTCCATTGCCAACACCCGACGACTGGCACTGACGGGTCTGGACTGGCAAGTGATGAGCGCCGCTGAGATGCAGGACGGAGTTGACCGAAACATAGCCGAAGAGGCGGCGGCATATTGTCGCGAAGTCCTCACAACCATCGAGGCGTTTGATGAAATCCTACAACACTTGTCCCTGGCGATCGGTCGCAACATCGCCATAGCGGAAATTGTCTGGGATTTCGTCGATGGTGAACTCCGGCCCGTGGATCTGGCAGCGGTGGATTTCAAGCGGATCATGTTCGATGAATGCGACCGTCCGCGGATCCTCACCGCAGAGGCGCCGCGCGACGGAGTGGAGCTTGCCCCGAACAAGTTCATCGTACACACGCCGCACAGTGTGTCCGGTCATCCGCAGCGCGGCGGGCTTCTTCGGGTGACGGCCATGGTGTACTTGGCCAAGAACTTGTCGCTGAAGGACTGGATGATCTTCGCCGAGGTCTTCGGGATGCCGGTGCGGATCGCCCGCTATGACGCGACGGCGACGGAGGACGAGAAGCGCGAACTGCTGCACATGCTCGAATCGTTGGGCAGCAATGCGGCGGGGATCTTCAGCCGCGCCGTAGAACTGCAAATCATAGAAGCCAATCGAGGTACGTCCGGCCCGCCCTACGAACGCCTGGTGGACTTCCTCAATCGCGAAATGAGCAAGGCCTGGTTGGGGCAAACGCTGACCACGGACATCGCGGGGCAGAGCGGATCAGTGGCCGCGTCGCGCGTCCACGAGGAAGTGCGCAAGGACATCCTGGCCGACGACATCCGCAAAGAAGGCCGCACCATTCGCCGCGATCTACTGGGACCGATGACCCGTTTGCGCTTCGGACCCCACACCCCAGTGCCGTTCTTCACCCGCCGTCCGAGTCGACCGGCCAATACCCGCGAACTCGCCGAGGTGCTGGACGTCGCGGTCAATCAGCTCGGGGCGAAGGTTCCGCTGGCGTGGGCGCATGATGCTCTGGGCATTCCCAATGCCGCCGAGACCGACGCTTTTCTGCCGGGTCGAACGCCGTGATCGGCGGCGGCGCACGCCGCACCGAGCGCCCGTCAAGTTATTAGGGACGAAGTAGTTAACCGTTGGAGTGTGAACGAATGAGAACGACGAATCGAAGAATCGTGACGAATGAAGGAAGTGAGGCCCTGGCGTTGCACTCAGCGACGCTGGGCGGCGAGACGGTCCCCAAAAGGATCCTGCTCGCTCCGTGGGGAAACGTGGAAAGCAGCAACGGCAGTTTCGTGGTGGATGAGGAGTCGGCGCAGCTCGCCGTTCAAGCTTTCGATGAGCACGGCACCGACCTCCCCATCGACTACGAACATCAAACGCTGGGCGGCGTCTATGCGTCGCCGTCCGGTCAGGCGCCGGCGGCGGGTTGGATCAAACGCATCTTCGCGGAGTCGGGCGTGGGACTTCTCGCGGAGATCGAGTGGACCGATCAGGCCAAGCAACGGCTGGCAGACAAGGAGTACCGCTACCTTTCGCCGGTGGCGATCATCCGCAAGACCGACCGCAAGCTGGTCGCCATTCACTCCGCCGCCCTGACCAACAAGCCCGCGATCGTGGGGATGCAGCCCATCATCAACCGAGCGGACGCCGCGGACGACGCGGCGGATTCCGCGGTTGAGCCGCTGACCGTGCTGCGAAACGAACTGGACCTTCCGTCAGACGCCGCGGCAGAGGAAGTGCTCGTAGCGGCCAGTCGACGGCTCATCGAATTGCAGCGCGACATGGAGCGACGACACATCGAGGAACGTGTCCGCGAGGCCATGCGTGCCGGAAAGCTCGTCGAAGCGCAGCGAACCTGGGCCGAGGCCTTGGTGGCGCGGGAGGAAGACCTGTTTGAGGAATGGTTTCGGACAGCGCCGATCGTGGTCAAGCCGGGCATGTCAGCGCCGCCGCATACGACCGACGGAGTTGAACGTAAACATCACGCGGCGGCCTCGCGGGCGCGGGCGGAGTTCCGAACAAATCGCGTACTGGCCGGGCTGACCACGGAGGAAGCGTACGTGGCGGACGCCGTTCGCTCCGCGAACTAAACGTCAAAACGTCAAAACGTCAAAACGTCGAAACGTCAAAACGTCAAAAGATAGGATGACAAAGAAATGGCACTAACGAAGAATCGAGAAGTGGATCACTACATTGATCAGGAACTGCGGACTTTCCAAGTCGCGGCGGCCAAGCACATTTACAAAGGAGGGTTGGTCGGCCTCACTTCGGCGGGATATGCCCAGCCCCTCGTTGCCGGCGACCCGTTTGTGGGAATCGCCTACGAGGAGATGGACAACACTGGCGGGGCGAATGGGGCCGTGTCGGTGCGGGTCTATACGCTGGGCGACTTCGGGTTGACGTTGACCGGGGCGACGGCAGCGCACATCGGTCGGCCCGTGTTCGCCTCCGCCGACGACACACTCACCTTCACGGCCGCGGGCAATTCGTACGTGGGATTGATCCAGGACATCGTGACCACCAATGAGATCATCCTGCGGATCGACACGTTGCGGGCGAAGGTGAAGACCGTCACCCACGCGGTCGAGGACCTTGCGGCGGGCGCGGACATCGCCGCTCGTGCGATTCATACCTTCGAGAAGGAGGGTTGGATTGTTTCGGCGCGAGTGGTGAACCAAGCGACGGCGGCGGCTGGGATCGACAATTCCAACACCTGCGTGGTGGCCATCAATGCGAGTGGATCATCCGTGGCGACGAAAACCTTCGACGCGACGACGACGTTTCCGGCGGCAAATACGGCCTCGGACCTGGGAACGATCAGCAATCCGCATGTTTCAGCGGGCGGAGTGATGACGCTCGCAGTGACGAATGGGGCGACGGCGAACCCGGGGACGTTCATTGTCGAAGTGGACTACGTTTAGGAATGGCGAAACGAGTTACGAGTTACCAGTTACGAGTTACAAATTACGAAACGGACATGCGCATCCCTTTGTCTTGTAATTCGTAACTCGTAACTGGTAACTCTGGTTCAGCGGGCAAAGCCCGCCCTACGAAGGAGAACGACGTGGCTGTTATCAATACGGGACTGTTGACCAAGGGGTTGCGGAGTGAGTTCTTTATTCGCTACGACGCGGCCACCACTTATTACCAGGATCTGGCGACGCGCATTCAATCCAACGCCGACACGGAGACGTACAAGTGGCTGGGGTCGGTGCCGCGGATGCGAGAATGGGGCACGGGCCGTGTGGCCCGGGGACTCAACACCGAGAGCTACTCGGTGGAGAACTTGAAATACGAATCGACGCTGGAGGTCGATCGTGACGAGATCGCCGACGACAAGACCGGGCAAATCCGCATACGCATCGGCGAACTTGCGGCGCGGGCGGCGACGCACAAGGACTTCTTGATTTCCCAGCTTCTGATCAACGGCGAGACGGCGGGCTTCAACAGCTACGACGGCGTGTCGTTTTTCAATGACGCCCACGTTTCGGGGTCGTCCGGTTCGCAGGACAACAAGCTGACCAGCACGGCCGTTGATCCGGACGACCCGACGACGGACGAGTTCAAAAAAGCCCTCAACGCGGCGATTGGAACGATGCTGTCCTTCAAGGACAATCTGGGCGATCCGATGGCCATCTCCGCGACGGGGTTGGTTTGCATTGTTCCCACAAGCATGTTCATGCGGGCGCTTGAAGCGGTCAGCGCCACGGTGGTGAGCAGCACGTCGAACGTCTTGCAGGGCGCGGCGCGGATCATCGCATTCCCGTGGCTGACCGACGCAAGCAAGTGGTACCTGGTCAAAACCGACGGGGTGATCCGGCCGTTCATTTTCCAAGACCGCGAGCCGGTGGAGTTCACTGCCCTGACCGAAGAGAGCGACGAGGGATTCCGCCGGGAGAAGTTCCTCTACGGCGTCCGGGCACGCTATCGACTGGCCTATGCCTATTGGCAGTTCGGGGTGCAGGTGGATTTCGTGGCGCCGACGTAAGTGGAGGCTGCAGGCTGTAGGCCGGAGACCGTAGGCAATAGGCAAAAAACATGAGGCAATAGGAACCAGACGCTGGCAATGCCTAATGCCTGAGCTTGGGAATGATGAGGTAGGGCAATGGGTTACATCACCAACGCGGACATTGAGGAACGGGTGGGCAGTGTTGCGTTTGTGCAGCTCGCCGATGACGACGGCAACGGGGTCGCCGACGTCGGTGTGGTGGACGAGGCGCGGTTGGGCGCGGAAGGCGAGGTCAACAGCTACCTGGGCCGCCGTTATGCAGTACCGATTAGTCTGACGACCCATCCGGACCTCGCCGATGTTCTCGCGTCGAACACCTTGGACTTGGCCGAGTATCGACTGCGGCTGCGGCGTCCGCCGGTCCCGGAAGACGCGCTGCGTCGGCGCGATCAGACGATCGAATGGCTCACGCGCGTGGCCGAGGGGCGGATTGAGCTGCCTTCTTCCGTGGGCGTCGCGGCGAGTATAGCGAGAGGAACGATTGCGGCGACAACGGGCGAGAAACGACTGTTGACGCGGGATGAACTGAATGACCACTAGGCACTAGGCATTAGGCAATAGGCATTAGGCACTGGTGAGAATTCATGCCCACTTCGGACCGAACAACCATCAAGGCCGCGATTGACGAGCTGGTCAACAAGCTGCGCACGAACCTCGCCGCAATTCCGCCGACGGCGACGAAGCCGTTCCGCCGGGTGGAGGTGGGCGACGCTGGGACACAGGAGTATCCACGGCCGTTCCTGACGGTGCGTTTGGTGCGGACAAGGCCGATCGGCGTGGTGGACGACGACAAGGTGATGGAGGTCACCACGGCGCTGCGCATGGTGACGGACGTCTCCGCGTCCGATCCGCACGGGGCGATGCTCGACAAGATCGGGGCGCTCGATGATTACCTGGACAGCATCCGGGCCGGCGGGGTGATCGCCGGGGCGGAGGGGTTCGACGACCGGGTGTGGACGTTCGACTATCCCCGGCCCACATCGGGTTCGCGGGTCGCTTCGGCGGAGGCGACGCAGACGTTCGTGGTCAAGGTGCAGCGGACGTACAACCGAGTGCCGGCGGCGTAGGGCGAGGTATTAGACTGTAGGCTGTAGGCTGAAGGCGCGGAACAAAAACAGTGATCTGGATTTTGGCGACAAGGGGAGCGGCGACGAAACTGCGGGCGACGCCGTTTACGGAGACGACGATCGAGGGCGTTCACAGTCTGGTCTATAGGCCGGGGATCGAGCCGGTCCCCTTCAGCGGCGAGGATCAGACCCAGGGGAAATTGGGCACGTTCGGACGAGGCGTCTATCGCATTTCCGGGTTTATTTTTTCGTACCACGGCTCGGCGGCGGAAACGCTGTTCGCGGTCACGGCCGGGATCGACCTGATCATTCGTTACCAAGCGAACGGCCAAATGCGCAAACGCACTCTGAGCGACGTGATCTTCATCGGCGATGCGACCGTGACCGTCCCGGCGATGAACGCGGGAGTGTCCGAGCTGGTGGGGATTCCGTTTCGGGTGCAGATTCCTTCGGGCGAGACGTTGGCCGAGCACGTGACCGACGCAGTGGATGCGTGAACCCCCTCACCCCAACCCTCTCCCCCTTTTGGGGGAGAGGGGGTTGAGACGAGAAACGATGGCGCGAGAGATCATCAAAGTTCTGGAAACGGCGCAGGCGGGGCTGACGCAACTATCGCTCGAATTGTCCGAGACGCGGGCGCGGCAGCGTCTGTCGGTCACGACGAAGGCCGCCACCGGATCGGGCCATATCGATGCGACGTTTTCGCTGGACCTACGCTATCGCCTGGTGTTTGTCCGTTGCCATTTTGCGGGAGGCACGGGCACGGCGGCGTTCACGATTTCCGTGGATTCTACGCGAGGGTCAGCCTATGACACCAAGCTCTTCACCATCACGCAGGCGGGAGTGAGCAAGGACGTGAACTTGCGGCTGGGCGGCGAAGATGCGGTCGATCCGTCGGCGTGGACTTTTCAGGCCGGCGACAGGGTGTGGATCAAGTGGACCAACCCCGATAGCGGGAGCATGACGTGGGGACTCGAGGTCGGGTTGGCGGTGGCGTCGTGAACGAATGTGGACTGGTAAAAAGCCAGTACCGCGACAGATATGGAGCGGTCTTGGAAGCGTCGGTCGCCCGGCCTGGACGTTGTATGACCATCGGCGCTCAAGACCGCTCGTTATCACTCGCGGTTCTGATCTCTCGCTACGGAGGTTTGACTCATGCCCAAGACCTATACCGATGACATCGCCCCGGTCCTTCCTTCGTCGATCGCGGGGCCGTTTCAGGTGGTCAGCGCTTCGGACATCAACAGTTGGATCAAGATCGACCCGGTCAATGCCCGGATCATGGCCGCGGGCGGCGCTCAACCGATTCGGCGCATCATTCTGCCGTCGGCTCGAACCTACTCGAGCGCCTCCAGCTCCGCGATCGGCCAGTATCTCGTCGCCCTGTCCGTGACGGCGACCCAACTTGGCGGGTTTTCTCTGACCCCGATCCTGATACCGGACGATATGGACGTGACCAAGCCTTGCAAATTCAAGATCCTCATCTCCCCGGCGGCTAACGCGACGACCAACGGGCAGGTGATCCGCTTTTCGCTCGCCGAGACGCACGTCGCCGACGGCGGGACGCGCACCGAAACTAGCCTCGACTACGATTGGAACGTGCCGGACAACTGGGCCACGACGAACAACAACCTGGTCACGATAGACAGCGGCGGCGGCTCGACTTTCGCGGGGAACACCTTTCAACACGGGCAGACCATCGGCTTCCGCATCGCGCGGAACGGGCCGGCGGCGCAGGATACGTTCGATAAGGGCGTCAACATCGCCGAATACGCTCTATTCGAGTACACGGCGGAGCAGTACTAGGCTATAGGCTTTAGGCTGTAGGCTGAAGGGGTGCTGATCGATCCGTCGGGTTTTACCGGATAGGATGACGGGTAGTGGGTCAGGTTGAACTCGGATCGGCACGTAGATTTCTCTTGCCTCTCCTACGCTCCTGGTGTATTCTTTAGCTGATGCCTAAGCGGACAAGAAAGAATCGCCTAGAAGTGAACGAACTAGCCGCTGGGTCAGCACCAACGGCGACAAAGGCCCGTAGTCGGAAACGGCCAGCGCGACGATCGGGGAGTGCCCCCGATCAGCCCTCACGCGGCGCGTCCTTTTCGTCTCTTGACAACGCCCCTGCATGATACTTATAGTCACCGGCAATTGTAAACCGATCCTGACTGGCCGATTGACGGTGGACCATGCTTACTAAACGCAAGCGTAAATCTCCTGATGGCGTCTCGACAAATGACCTGGTTTTCAGCACATACGCCGGCACAAACGACGAGATATTCCCTCACGTCGTCGCGCTGTACGTGCCCAAGGGCAGCGTCGTCGCCGACGTGACTTACGGCCAGGGCGTCTTCTGGCGACGCGTGCCAGCTGACGCGTATCACCTCAAACCATCCGATCTTTCGACGGGGACCGATTGCCGGGAGCTGCCTTACGAAGCGGCGTCGATCGACTGCGTCGTCTTCGATCCGCCGTACATGCACACCCCGGGCGGCACGGCCCACGTCGAGCACCAGAACTTTGAGGCGTACTATCGGAACAACCGGGCGGACTCGGACAAGAAGTACCACGAGGCCGTTCTCGACCTGTACTTCTCCGCAGCGCGCGAGGCCTGGCGCGTTCTCCGGAGCGGGGGAATTTACATCGTCAAGTGCCAAGACGAAGTTTGCGCGAATCGTCAGCGGCTCACGCACGTGGAGATCATCAACGAGTTGGCCACGTACGGCTTCGTCGCGGAGGATCTTTTCGTCGTGGTACGGAACGGCAAGCCCGGCGTCAGCCGCATTCTGCGGCAGGCCCACGCCCGCAAGAACCACTCGTACTTCATTGTCCTATTGAAGCCCAAGGGTAAGGCCCGGTGGACGGGCGTCGCCGATGCGCGCCGAATCGACGTTCACCGGAATGGCAATGGAACAGTGCGGCGCGCGCCTAGCACCCCAGAGCCGACGCTATTTCCGTGAAGAAGTTAGCGAACGGCTGTAGGTTGACCAAGCCGGGGAACTCGTTCGCGAGTTGGCGATAGCGCTCCGGCGGATCGAAGTAGTAGATGCGGTGCATCTGGGCGAGGAGTGCCTGATACGCCAGCCATTGGTCAGGCACGCAGATTTCTACCACTTCGAGCGACCGCGAGTCCAGCTTCGTTTCCCCAAAGAGCACCATCAGACCGCGATAACGTCCGATGCCATAAGCGCTGTCGAGAAGCCGCTGGTGCGCCCATGCCTGCACAACTCGCTCGCGCGTGGACATTTTCACGGCAAGATGCAACGATGCTTGCTCGTTGAGGTCAAAGATGAAATCCATCGTCAGACGCACATTGCGGTTCTGGATCGGCAGGACCGCGCGCTTGCGCGGCTCGGTACCGGCCGCGCGGGCGATCAGATGCCCGACAAAGCACTCGAAGTACGTGGCGGGGCCTTTCTTGTTCTGGCGGTCGAACAACTCCAAGGCTAGACACGGGGAGAGCGCCACCGTGTATAGGAACGCGGGCAGGTCGGTTGCCGATAGGAGTCCTCTCTCCCACTCGTTCCACATGGAATCGATCTGACGCAAGTCCGGGAGGAAATATTGGCGATTTGCGGGCCGGGAGACGACGCTGGCTGCATCGCGTCTCCGGAAACCCTGGTACGACTTCCCGGGAACGCGCGAGTTCAAGTCAACAGTCGTGCAGCCGTTTTGCAAGAACGCCAACGACACACGCGCGACCGAGTGTATCGCGTTGCCCGTTTCTTTCGAGGTCCAGGAGGCGCGGCATGCCCGCTTCACCGCTTCGTAACCCGCTCTAAGTTCTGCGAGGTCATCCGCCACGTCAAAGCCCCTTCGTAAGTTCCGACACGCTGACGCTCAAGGCCCGCGCTAGAACCTCGATGTTACGGAGGGACACGTTGCGTTCGCCCCGCTCAATTCCGCCGACGTAAGTTCGGTCGAGTTCGCACCGCTGAGCAAACTGCTCCTGCGAGAATCCCGCCTTTTTGCGAAGCTCCCTCAGCCGCTGGCCGAAGCGAACGAGGATGTTGGGGGTCTTGCTCACGCCCGAGAGGTTAAGAAGGCAGGGGGTTATATGTCCACGGACTATGAGTACCGCCCTTTATAGCTCTCAAGGGCTTGCTGGTTAGTCCCACCCTTGACATCCGGCGAACGTTTCGCGTTCAGGGCAATGCGCGCCCGCGGCTCGCCTTGTTGTCCGTCGGGTGTCCTCGGATAGAATGGCGGCGGTTACCAATAATGTTGGGAGTCGTTGCATGTTCGGTCGCATGAAGCAGGACCTTCAACGGGAACTCGGCCAGATTCGAGAGGCCGGGTTGTATAAGGAGGAGCGGTGGATCCTATCGCCGCAGAGCGCCGACATAAGGGTCGTTTACCCGCAGGGGAACCCGCCGAAGGAAGTTATTAACTTCTGCGCCAACAATTATCTGGGGTTGTCGTCGCATCCCAAGGTGATCGCCGCCGCCCGCGAGGCACTCGAAACTCACGGGTATGGAATGAGCAGCGTGCGTTTCATCTGCGGCACGCAGGACATTCACAAGCAGCTTGAACGGCGGATCAGCGAGTTCCTGGGCACGGAGGACACCATCCTCTACGCGGCCTGCTTCGACGCCAACGGCGGACTGTTCGAGCCGCTGCTCGGCGCGGAGGACGTGATCATAACCGACCAACTAAACCACGCCTCGATCATCGACGGCATCCGTCTTTGCAAGGCCAAGCGACTCATCTACGCGAACAACGACATGGCCGAGCTGGAAGCCAGACTCAAGGAGGCCAAGAGCGCTCGCTATCGCATGATCGCCACCGACGGGGCGTTCAGCATGGACGGCGGCGTCGCCCAACTCGACAAGATCTGCGACCTGGCCGACAAGTACGACGCCCTGGTGATGGTGGACGACTGTCACTGCACGGGGTTCATGGGGAAAACCGGGCGCGGGTCCGCGGAACACTGCGGAGTGATGGGACGTGTCGATGTCATCACCTCGACACTCGGCAAAGCATTGGGCGGCGCCTCGGGCGGGTTCACTTCGGGTCGAAAAGAAATCATCGAACTGTTGCGGCAACGTTCGCGCCCCTATCTGTTCAGCAACACCCTTGCACCGGTGATCGTGAAGGCGTCCTTAGCGGTCATTGACTTGCTGAGCGAATCGACGACCCTTCGCGACAAACTCGAAGCCAACACCAAGCGATTCCGAACGAAAATGACTGAGGCCGGTTTCGACATCAAGCCGGGCAGTCATCCCATCGTCCCCATCATGCTCTACAACGCCAAGCTCAGTCAGGACGTGGCCCGTGATTTGTATGACGAAGGCATCTACGTAATCGGATTCTATTACCCCGTGGTCGCCAAAGGATTAGCCCGTATTCGCGTGCAGCTTTCCGCGGCCCACGAATTCTTCCACATCGACAAAGCGATCGAGGCGTTCACCAAGGTTGGCCGCAAGTATGACATCCTGGGAAAGACGAAGGATCAGATCATCGCAAAGTACGGCGGTTGAACGCGGAGTTGCTCGCCGTCGGGGTTGGGACATACAATTGCGTCGTTATGGCCCTCTCATCTTTTACGGACTACTGCATGGCGATGGAGCGTGTCGAGCGGCGGTTGCGGAGGGTCACGGCGGCGCTGAACGCCGGCGGGATCCGTTACGCGGTGATCGGCGGAAATGCGGTCGCGGTGTGGGTGGCCAAGGTCGATCCGGCCGCAACTCGCACCACCGTCGACGTCGATCTGCTCGTTGACCGCGACGACGTCGATCGGATCACCACCGTCCTGCACGCCATCGGCTTTGAGCGCCATGACCTACGACATATGGTTCTTTTCGTTGACCCGGACGAGCCGAGCCGAAGGTCGGGCGTTCACTTAGTCTGGTCGGGACAGAGGGTCCGCCCCTCCTACTTGCACAGCGCCCCGCGGCTTGACGAGGCGGTTTTCGACCCGCAGGGATTTTGGGTTCTCGATCTACCGGCGCTTTTGCGGATGAAGCTCACCTCGTTCCGCGATATCGACCGCGTGCACGTGGCCGACATACTTCGCAACGGCTTGATTCACGACGACGTGCGCGCGGGTCTACCGGTTGATCTCCGCGAGCGCCTCGACTCCGTTGCGGCACACCTCGACGACGACGAATAACGAGGGACGCTTCGTTCGACTTTCGGCCCATGCGCAAAACTTTGAAAGAGACGTCCGCGGAGGTTACAGTATCGGCGACGGCACAGGCCTGGCCGGAGTGGCGGAATTGGCAGACGCGCGGGATTCAAAATCCCGTGCCCGCAAGGGTGTGAGGGTTCGACTCCCTCCTCCGGCAATGCTTAGACCATAGGCTGTAGACCGTAGGCTGTAGGTATTAGGCTGTAGGCGCTCTCCTCCTTTAATGGAAGTAGATCGCGCTATTGGAGGTAGACCGTGGCAGCGGATTTGAGCGCGGGAATCTGATCTTTCTTGGTTGCCAATTCTTCGGCGTCAAGGGCGAAGAGCGGGGAGATTTCGACGGTAACATCTGGTTCACCATTGGGATCGCGCGGGACTTTAACACCCGCCGCCTCCAACCATCGACAGGCCCGGCGGATCTGATCGTGCTTGGCCGATTCCAATGAATCAACTCCGGTGAGGTTTTTCACCGGCGAGAACTCCTCGGTCCGATCGACTTCTAACGCCAGTGGATTCGTTGCCGACGGCAATGCGTCGAAGATGAACGTTTCCAGTTTTATCGCGTTGGGGGTGCTCGGCGAAACGAGCGAACCGTCGTCATTGATGAACGGGACGACCTTTTCCGCACGGCGGCAGGGTAGTTCGAAGGACCGGCTGGTGATGCGTTGCACGAAACCGACATCGAGCAGATGCATGGCGAGGTTGCCGGCGTCGAAGCGGCGGCGACCGTCGGCGTTCTGTACGCGGGCGTGGATTTCGGGGAACTCGGAATACTCGATGACCGTCAGGCGGCCATCGCGAAGGCATAGGTTCCCGACTCGTTCGAGATCGTCTGCTTTCCGTGCGACTTTGGTGGACATCTCCGATTGGGTCAGTGCGTGCAGACCGATGAACAGGGGATCGAAGGGCTTCACGAGCGGGTTATCGACTTGGAAGTAGGAGATGACCTCCACACCCCGTGCTTGCATATCCGCCAAGGCGCCGCTGCGAAGCAATGCCTTCAAGACTCCGCCGTGCCCGTCGGGGGCGAGGGCGAGACGGTGTTTATCCTCCAGCAATAGGCGGCCCGCGAAATCAAACGCGGGGAGCATTCCTTGCTGGAACACGATTACGTCGCGTCGAGGCAGACCGAAGAAGTGATGTCGGACGAGAAAATCGACGGTTTCGTAGTGGTTGGCGGGGCTGGTCATGACGTACCAGGGGATGGACACACCGTACCGACGGCCGGCGGCAAGGACCGTTTCCGCGAAGAGTTGGAAAAGGGTCTTTCCTCCCACTGGCGTTACAGGGACGGCTCCCTTGGGTCCGGCGAATCCCAACCTCGTCCCCTGCCCGCCCGCGACCGTTAGGGCCGCGACTTTGCCGCCGGCGATCCGCTCGCGCCCGACTCGGACAGCTTCCTCGTAGAGTGTTTGCTGATCGGGTCCGGGTATACGCGGATAGATCGGGGCCGGTAGAAGTTCGCCGACAAGCGCCGTGTTGGGTTGGGAGAGGACATGCGTGGGGATCAGCTTGTCAAGCACATCCCAGGGGATGGATTCTAGGTCATCTAGTAGCCGTTCACGTTCGCCGGAAGCGAGACCGTCCCACCAGCGTAGAACATGATCTTGTCCCCGCGGCCGGAGGTTCACGAGGCAGTTCCGATAGCGTTCGTCGGTGCCGGGCATTGAGGTCATCGTGTTTCGAGTAGGTCTTAACCGAGTCCCCAGGCCACGATAGCCCGCGTATGGTCCTTAAACAAGCGGGTGAAGGGAGGACCGCCGCCCGCAACACGGCTATAATCCATTGCCAAGACTAAAGTTATGAACCGATAACCTAGGTGAATCCGGAGACCCGATCTGGTGTATAACATTGGCGTAGCGGCGGTTGGTCCGCGCGCAGGCGTTTGGATGAGATGAATCAGTGAGTCTCGGCGAGCTATTTCAACAGCGTAAGGTCATCACCCCCGCCCAGCACAAGCAGGCCAAGGCGGCGCGGAAGCCTTCCGAGCGGATCGAGAACTGCCTCGTCCGCCTGGGATTCATCCACGAACGCGACGTCCTTGCCATCTACAGCGAGCAGCTTTCCATCCCCCTGATCGACCTCAACGAAGTACCCATCGACGTGGAGTTGCTCAAGCAGACGCCGTCGAAGGTGGTGCATCGCGATCGGGTGATCCCCATCGATCGGCATGACGGCACGATCCGCGTGGCCACCAGCAACCCCTTCAACCTCTACGCCTTCGACGAGTTGCGGATGCTCATGGGGGCCAAGATCGAGACGGTGCTGGCCACCAGCGAAGAGATTTCGCGGATCATCAAGCAGCACTTCGGCGTCGGCGGTGAAACGGTCGGAGCGATGCTGGGTGAGTCGGACGTCGAAATCGTCAGCGAATTCGATGTCGACAACGCCGACTTAATCGAACAGGCTCAAGAGGCGACCGTCGTCAAGCTGGTCAACGAAATCCTGCTGGAAGCCATTCGAGACCGGGCCAGCGACGTACACATCGAACCCTATGAGAACGATTTGAGAATCCGCTATCGCATCGACGGCGTGCTGCACACCACTAACGTGCCGCCGGAGATTCGCCGCTTCCACGCCGCGATCGTAAGCCGCATCAAGATTCTGTCCAACCTCAACATCGCCGAGAAGCGGCTGCCGCAGGACGGTGGCTTCAAAATCAAGGCCCAGAATCGCGACATCGACCTTCGCGTGAGCATCATCCCGACGGCCTACGGCGGGGCGGTGGTCATGCGAATCCTCGACAAGCAATCCGTGCTCCTTTCGCTGGACCAGCTTGGGTTGATTGATGAAGCCCTGGCCGGCGTGCAGTATCTGATATCGCAACCATACGGGATCATCCTGGTCACCGGCCCTACCGGTTCGGGCAAGACCACGACTCTCTACGGAGCCCTCAACACCATCCGCAGTGACAAGATTAAAATCCTCACCATCGAAGACCCGATCGAGTATTACCTCGATGGCATCCAACAGATGCAGATCAAACCGCACATCGGGCTGACGTTTGCGTCCGGACTGAGGTCCTTCCTGCGACACGACCCGGACGTGATTTTGGTGGGCGAAATTCGCGATCTGGAGACGGCCGAGGTGGCAATCAACGCCTCCCTCACTGGTCACCTGGTATTCAGCACCTTGCACACCAACGACGCCGTGACCGCGACGACGCGCCTTTTGGACATGGGAGTGGAGCCGTTCCTGGTTTCCAGCGCCATCAGCGGCGTCCTTGCCCAACGGCTGGTGCGACGCATTTGCAAGGAGTGCCGCCAGGAATACGTACCGGACAAAAGTGACCTGCCCGCGGATTTCAAGATTGAAAAGGGCCAAACGCTTTTTCGCGGGGCCGGTTGCCGCGACTGCCGCAATTCGGGTTATCGCGGTCGGTTGGGCATCTTTGAGATGCTCATGATCACCAATCAACTCCGCGGGATGATCGTTGAGCGCCGTTCCGCCACGGACTTGCAGGTGGTCGCCCGTAAGGACGGCCTCAAGCTGATGCGCGAGGACGGCTGGTCCAAGGTCCTCGCGGGTATGACCACGGTCGAGGAAATCGTCCGGGTGACCAAGACCGACGTTTCGGCTATCGTGTGAAATCGTGTCCGATCCAAGAGGCCGAATGACAGGTGGTGGGCGTTCGGTACAATGGATATACTTCCGATGGGAGACCGGACCCTTGGTGTTGAGGTTCCAGCGAGTTCACCACGCCATCGACGGAGTTGATCGGTAGCGAATGTCAACAGACGCTCTTCCATCGTTCAAGCATCCTCCCGTGGTCGAAACTGTCTTGGGTGTCCAGTTCGAACCGATTCGCGGCTTTACGAACGCGCATCTCGGTGCGTTCTGGCAAACCCTTGGGCTCGATTGGCCCAACGTGGCCGATGCGCCGCCTCTTGAACAACAGTTTGAGCAATTCGGGGACGAACGCACCTGGGGTCCGCTTGGGCTTCAACTCAAGCTGACATCCGAACCCTCGTCGCGTTTGCAGATTCGCAACAAGTTGAACGATCGTATGATCCAAGTTCAGAATGGGCGCTTCCATTTGAACTGGCTTGGCCAGACCGGCGGCGAGTACCCGACGTACAAGAATGTCCGGCCTGAGTTCGACAAGTTGTTCTCAAGGTTCTGCGCTTTTGTGAAGGATCAATCATTTGGTGACATGAGACTGAATCAATGGGAAGTGACGTACGTCAACCACATTCCCAAGGGAACGCTTTGGAACGCGCCATCGGACGTTCCCAGCGTCTGTTTGCTGTTCACTAATCCACCGCTGTTGCCGATGGTCGCCGGCCCGGAAAGCCTTTCAGGCGCATGGCACTTTGAGATCACGCCAAAACAAGGGCGCCTTCACGTGGAAATCCGCCATGGGCGACGGACGATGCCCGACGACAAAGAAATCCTCATCATAACTCTGACCGCGCGTGGCCCCCTGAACGCGGGCACCCTCGATTGTCACGCCGGGCTCGACCTAGGGCGAGAGGTAATTGTACAGAGCTTCGCCGCTTTGACCTCGGAAAAAGCGCATCAAAATTGGGGACCGAAATGATGAGAAATGAAGGCGCCACGCTGGCACTGCTTCCACCCGAACAGCCCATAGCCGAAACGAGTGCTGTTAGTGACGACGCCCTCGCGAGCCCTGCGCGGAAACGACGGGAAGATCGGAGCGGGTGGGAACCTATCGACGAAAAGTTGAGGGCATGGGGCCGCGATCCTGACCAGTTTGATGCCGGTGAAATAGTACCCCCGTCGCGGCCTATCATCTACGCCGCGCGACGCGTCGCCGACAAACTATGTGAATTAGGAAGCCCTGCACCGTTGCGGGTCGTTCCAGATGGCGATGGTGGCATTGCATTCGAGTTCCGCCACAGGGACGATTCCGAAACCGTTCATATTCACTATGACAATTCGGTGGAGTGGATCCAGTTTCACAAGTGCCAAATTTTCTATCGACAGCAACTCCGACCTGTTAGTACGTGGACCTGATCGTGTTTGATGCCTTCTAGCGGAGATGGTTTCGAGCCGATTTTGGACGATGAGATTCTGTATCGCCGCGTGCCGGTTAGCATGGATTGGTACGACCGAGAGAAGAATCCTCCTCTGAACTATTTTGCCTTTCGCCCGACAAGGAACGATAAGACGCCCTTGTCCGTCTACCGTCACAAATACAAAACTGCGCAGCAAGTTGCAGCTAGTCCGCGCCCGGGAGCGCGATACTACGTGGCCGAATTGCGAGCTGGAGACTTACGGTCCAAAGGAATCAATGTGGTGCCTGCGCCACGTCCTGGCGATCCGGGTCATGCCGAGATCCCGAATCTGTCGTACGAGAACAAAGACACGTCGCGGGCAATAGAGATCCAGAAAACGCTGGCGGAGGAGCTATGCCTTCGAGTGCATGGGCCGTTTCCGCCAATGTAAGTCGTTGCCCGCACTTCGTAGTGCGCGAGGACGGCTGGTCCAAGATCCTCGCGGGCATGACCACGGTCGAGGAAATCGTCCGCGTGACCAAGACCGACGTTTCGGCCATCGTCTAACGGCATTACTCCTTACCTATCCGCTGGGCTACGATCTAGCGGCATAATCGCTCTCAAGAAAACTCAGAGGCACGGTCGATAGAACGCCTACGTTCGGTTTGAAACTACCCAGATTACCATATGATGGTAAATACTGGTAGTTTTATTCGGACCGATTTACTTTGAGAACGTCGGTTGGGAACCCCGACTTAGCCCTTAACGGCGTCGGACGACTTCAGGATTGGGCAGGAGGCCCATGGCATTGATCGGCCTCCTGGACCAGTCCCACGCGAAAGGAGCCGTCCGAATGTCGTCGATCGCACTCGTTGAGGAGTTCATGGGGCCATTGCTGGCCGGTAATCGATCCGCTTGCCGCCAGTTCGTGCTTGGGCAGCTTGAAAAGACTCCGGACCCGTCGAATCTCTACCATGAGCTTATCTGGCCGGCGATGGAGAGGGTGGATAAGTTGTACCGTGGGGATCGCATCAACGTCGCGTCGGAGCACATGGCCACCCGGATCAACCGGGCGATCGCCGACCAGCTTCAACTCCAACTACCCAAGGCCGATCCCGTCGGGAAACGCATTCTAATCGCCTGCGCGGACGGTGAACCCGAGGAACTGGGGGCCCAGATGTGCGCGGATTTGTTTGAATCCCGAGGCTGGGAGGTCTATTTCCTGGGTGGTGGGGTGCCCAATGACGAGATTCTCAGCCTCGCAGGGCAGCTTCGACCCGACCTATTGCTGCTTTTCGGGACCCAGCCGGGGGGGGTACCCGGCGTCCGAAGGCTGGTGGACCTGATCCGCGAGATCGGGGTCAACCCGACGATGAACATCATGGTATCCGGGGGGGTCTTTAGCCGGGCGGACGGTCTTTGGAAGGAAGTGGGCGCCGACCTGGCGGCTAAAACCGCCCAACAGGCCATCGCCATCGCCGAGGCGGCAGCACCCCGGACCCCTCCCGTTCCCAAACCCGGGGCCCCCAAGAAGCGGCGGCGACGACGACGATCGGCACTTCTCACAGCCCCCGAAGAGGCGTAATCGACCGCCGAGCTCGGGCCAAAACTGGTCCGGAGGCGGGCCGTTAGCGAATCGATCAGGTCGTGGCGGTCCCACGGTTGGGCCTCGGTCCTAGAAGGTGGTGAACACGAATTTCTCATTTTTCTAGGGAAAACGCTTGATTTTGATATTCGCCTCCCTTAGATTCTCCGCTGGTTCGACCATTGGATGGTCGTGAGTCTATTAGAAAGGAAAGCTCTACATGGCGAAGAAAGTGTCCCCCAAGATGGGCGGGAAGGCCCGATCGAAGTCGGAAGTGTATGGCGAATTGGCGAGCGCGAGCGATCTGACGCGCAAACAGATTTCGGCGTTGTTCGACGACCTGGCGTCGTTGATTAAGGCCGATCTGGGCAAGAAGGGTCCGGGCATTTTCACCGTGCCGGGCCTGATGAAGATCAAGGTGGTGCGCAAGCCGGCGACGAAACCACGCCAAGGAATCAACCCCTTCACCGGCGAGCAAATGATGTTCAAGGCCAAACCGGCGCGGAACGTGGTGAAGGTCCTGGCGCTCAAGAACCTCAAGGGCATGGTGTAGTCGGAGCACGGGCGCAACGAAAGTGCCGCGACACCACTGCTGACACAGCAGTGGCACACTCCGTGAAACACAGACGGGCGACGGTGGAACAGATCGGCTCCACCGTCGCCCGTTGTTCTTTTTCAGCATAACGCAAGACAGGTCAGCGGAATCGGTCGATGGAGAAGGCGGTGACGGACGCGAGCGTTATGTCCAACTCGTGGAGAGAATCGTCGGTCGTGTCCTGCATCCCCAAAAACCCGAAAGAAAAAGAGCCGCAGGCAATGAGTTGGGTGTGCCCGGATTCACCAGGATCCACGGATTCAAGATTGGCGGGGCGTCGGGGCAACGACTGTCACGATGCGCGGCAACGAGGTATCAGGCGAGTCGTTTGAAGCGCGTCTTGGCGGCGATAAGGAGGAGGAGGGTCAGGATGATCAGCCCCCAGTGCGAAACCGTGGGGATGATAGCCGGTTCGAGGCAATTGGGAATCCCGTTGGCGTTTTCGTCGATCCGATCATCCTTACCGGGACAACGATCGTTGCAATCGAGCACCGAATCGCCGTCGGAATCAACGTCGGGCGAGCCGGGGCAGAGATCGTCGCAGTCGGCCACGCCGTCGCCATCGGAGTCCGCGTCGGACACTCCGCATCCACAGATGCCCGGCTCGGTCTTTTCGGGGTCGAGGGGGCAGCCGTCCGCACCGTTGCAGACGCCGTCGGAGTCGTCGTCGGCATCGGCGGGATTAGGCTCGCAGGCGTTTCCGATGCCGTTTCCGTTGCAGTCGAGCTGGTCGGCATTGGGGATTTGCGGACAGTTGTCGCAATCGTCGGTAACCCCGTCGCCGTCGGTATCGGGATCACAATCGTCTGGATTGCGGTTGCCGTTGCAGTCGTTGTTGGAAAGCTCATCGTAGTCGTCGATCAAGTTTTCATTGCAATCGTGAACAACGGCGAGCCCGAACCCAGCACGGATCAGGTCTGAGGTGGGAATGACCAGTTCGCGGTGTGTTCCGTCGAGGTCGGCCCGAACGATGCCCCTATAATCCATATAGTAAAGCTTACGATCGAGGCGATCGAGCGTTAGGAACCCATCGCTGGTGAATCCAAAGTCAATCCGTTCGCTGTTCGTACCGTCCAGGTTGGCGCGCCACATGTTCCCATTGCCCAGGTTCCAGAAAACCCTCCCGTGTTCAAGGTCGAGCGCAAGGTCGCGCGGGCTGTTCAAACCGGTGAGCACGTCTTGGACGCTGGTACCATCAAGTTGCGCGCGGCGAAGCTTTCCCGTACCCGAATCCACCCAGTACATGAGGCCTGCGTCGAGGTTCAAGTCGATCCCCAATGGAATGTCCTTTTCCCCGGTGACGAGCGTCACGGTTGTGTGAGCAATCAAGTCGGTGCGGGCGATTTTGTCCACATTGAAGTCGGTCCAATACAAGCGTTGGTTCTGGGGGTCGATGGCGAGTCCTGCGGGATCTTCAATGAAATTGAACGGTCCGGATACGACGGTTTCAATAGAGGTGCCGTCTAGATTGGCGCGCTGGATGCGATTAAGATTGACATCGCCCCAGTAAATCTTGTGTGTCGATACGTCGGCGACGACCGGCCAGGGTCCGCTCAGCCCCTGCGTGACAATCGCTTGAATATTGGATCCATCGAAATCTGCACGCCAGATCACGGCGGGACTGACGTTCGGTATGGCAGGCTGCGACCAGTAGATGCCTGACGACGGCGCGCTGGCAGCGAGGGGGACGGCGATGATCTCAAACAAGACGGTCACAAGGACAAGTTGACGGCTTCGCATTGCTTTCGCCTCCGATCCGATGGTAATCCGACTGCCGGGTCTGCGAAGTCGGCTGAACCGTACATGCAAACCAACTCAATCGCGAGTTCCCGTTTTCGCAAGCCCACCTACGATTACCGTGGGTCAAGTGAAGCGCCATTCTAAAGTGTTTGTGGCCCTTTGTCAAGCGTAAATCCCTCGAAATCAGAAAGAAGTGAGTTGCAACTCGGTTGCCGCATTGTTCCTCGTGGATAACAAGCATTGCACGGTTTGCGAATAGTAATCGTTTGTCGATTACTATTGGACAATCGCCGAATGCTTACGAATGCACCCGAGTCTCAGCCTACAGCAATCGGTGCCGACTACCGAAATCGGTCGATGGCAAAGGCGGTGACGGCGGCGAACTGGAAGAAGCAGGCGAGGGTGAGTCGCGCAGTTGCGGGGGCGCTTCGATCGTCCAGTAGAGCAGTGACGCCCCACAAGGCGGCCACGATGGCGAGCATTTGCAGCAGGGCGCCGAACAAACGCAAGATCGAGAAATCGTGCTGCCGATCTTTGCGGTGGGCGCGTTCGAGCTGATCGTTAATTTTCGCGAGGGATAGCAAAACAGCGTCGTTGGGCGATAGACCCTCACCCCGAACATTAGACTGTAGGCTGTAGGCTGTAGGGTTGGGAGATGGGGTAGGTCGACCCTCCACTGCTGACACAACAGTGGCACCCTCATCCCGGCCCTCTGATTGAGAGGAGGAAGGAGGATTGTGCGTGGCGGCGTCGGACGTCTTACCCTCACCCCGGCCCTCTCCCTTAAAGGGAGAGGGGGATTGTTCTTGTTTCATCGCCCGTTCCACCAGTTCCGCGGCCTCGGTCATGCTGTCGACGCAATGCGTGGGAACTACATCGACGGCCGGCGGTAATGCACCCGTCAGCACCACGACCCGTGAGTCGTGGGGCGATGACGGTGCTCGCCGTAGCAAGATCGTTCGACAACCCGCGTTCAGCCCCGCCTGCACGTCGGTCGGCGAGTCGCCGATCATCCACGATCGCGAGAGGTCGATATCCAACTCCTTGGCGGCGAGCAGCAACATTCCCGGCTTGGGTTTTCGCAGGTCGCTGTCGCGGCGATAGGCAACGACGGTCGCCTCCGGGCCGTCAAGGTAGGGGCAATGGTACGCGCGGTCGACGCCCGCGTCGCGTTCGGCGAGAAGCGATTCCACGCGGGCCTGTACTTTGTTCATCGCGGCCTCGTCGAAGAACCCGCGGGCCACGCCGGATTGATTGGAAACGATGACCACGAGGCAGCCCGCTTGACGGAAGCGACGAATGGCGTCGGCGGCGTCGCGGATGAGCCGGACTTGCTGCGGATCGCCGATATAACCGGCGTCTTCGATGATCGTCCCGTCTCGATCGAGAAAAACGGCGGTTCGCTTCATGGTCGTCATTCGTGCGATACCGCTTCCTTATCCGCCTGCGGCGTACGGCTCAGATCGCATTCCGTGCTGCAGCGCCAAGCCGTTCGAATCTCCTGAGCGATGCGAAAATTCTCGCGCAGATGGTCTAAGCTCAAACTGCCCACTACGACGCTGGTCACTGCCGGGTTTCGCAAAACGAAGGAAAGCGCTTGCGTGGCGGGCAGTCGGCCCGAGGCGAGGCCTTTCTTCACGATTACGGTAATGCTCCTCTTGTGGGCTTCGTCGATAACCGAGGCGAGGCTCACATTATCCGGATGATACTCGACCATGACGGCGTCGGACCAGGGAAGGGCCGCCCGAAACCCTTCCGCGGTATATCCTGACAGCCCGATGCCGCGGATCAATCCCGCGTCACGCAGCGATATCAGCGTCGGCATGACGTCCGTCTGTTCCACGATGCGCAGGTCATCGCGGCTGGAGTGCATGAACACGAGGTCGAGCACGTCGGTGCGTAGGCGGCGCAAGCTCGTCTCCACGCTCTTGCGAACGGCATCGGCGGAGAAGTCATATTTCGAGACACCGCCCTCGAAGAACTCGCCTACTTTTGTGGAGAGGACGAATTCCCGACGACGATGGGAGATCGCTTGGCCGATGCGTTCTTCACTCGTGCCATAGGCGGGGGCGGTGTCGATGTAGTTGATGCCCAAATCGAGAACGGCGTTGAGCAACTTCTCGACCGTTGCTTGGTCGGGGAGTTTGTACGCTTGGTCGTACTTCGTGCTAACGTTGCGGCCAATCTTGAAGGCGCCGTAGCCGATGGGTGACAGCGGAAGGGTTAGGCGTGCCATTCGTCGGTCACCTCCCAGGGGGGTAGTGCGATTCGACCCTCACCCCAACCCTCTCCCTGCGAGGGAGAGGGAGTCTGGCCCTCACCCCGGTCACCAGACTGTAGGCTGTAGGCTGTAGGGAGGGGAGAGGGAGTTGCGTCGGGGCAAGAGGGCTTTCCGAGTGAGTTCACAATCAACTCCGCCAGGCGGGGGGCGAGAACGAGCTTGGTGGGCCAAGCGGTGATGACGGAGCCTTCCCGCCGCCAAACGGGGCCTTCGGGCCTCGCGCCGTGAGGGTCTTGGCCCTCGGCGCGATTGATCCGGAAGGTCGCCCATTGGGTATTCGTAAAGTCTACCGCGGGCAGCACGGAGGGCAACTCGCGTCGGGCGAACTCGATCAGTTCTGCGGAAGTCCTGCCAACGCCTTGTTCAGCGATCTCTCCTCCGACCTGCCAAACGGTGCGGCCTTCTGTGTCAACGGCGCTGGTGATCGTGACGCGAGTTTTGTTGCCGTCGACGCAGTGGCCGAAGAGCTGCGGCAGGGAACCGCGAACCATGACCATGTGCAACGGTCGAAGCTGCATGGCCTCTTGTGACAGGCCGACGCGGCGGCGGAGATCGGCGTTGCCCTCGCCGGCGGTGAAGATGACTACCTCCGGTTTCAGCAAGAAGACCGTTGTCGAATCCGCGCGTTGCAGTTCAACGGTTTCGACAAGCCCCGGTTTTGAGACGGTGAAAGTCACCTCGCCCGCATCCGCGATGTTCAGAATGCGATCGTTATGCCGATGGGCCAACTCGCTCAGAAGCGAGCCGACGTCAATGACCTGTTCGTCCACGCGAAGGACCTCGCCGGGACAGCGGGCCAGTGCCGGGGGTCGTTCGTGAGGCGCGACCTTCGCCGCCGGCGTCCGCAAACCGAACCGTGCGGCGGTGAGTCCCACCATCGACGCTAGCGCTTCGGTGCGCCAGAGATAGCAACAGGGGGACAGGATTCGCACGCCGCGCAGGTCGGGCTGTGCGCGACCTTCGAGGCATCGTCGCCAGAGATCGGTCATCTCGCCGACGGCTTTGGCGGAACCGGAGAGCAGCCCGCCGAGAGCGTACTTGAGACCGGCGTGGAGAATCCCCTGGGAGGCGATGGTTTGGCCGGTGCCAAGGGCGCGATTCTCGATCAACAGGGTGCGAAACGAGCGGCGCTGCAGCTCATCGAGAAGCCACAGGCCGGCGACGCCGCCACCGAAGATCAAGGTATCGAGTTCGCAAGTCGCTTTGTTCATGGCCGATTACGCGGGTCGTCGCGGGAGGCCGACAGCCGGGGCACCCTTGAGTGCTCCGGCGAGAGAGGACAACGACAACGCAGGATCTCTTGGAGCATTGTACCGCCGTCGTCCAAAAAATCGATCGCCACGCGGACGACGACGATCGTCGCAGCTTCGAGGCTGCGCAGCTCGGCTAGTTTCACAGCGTCCTTTTCGGTGGTGACCAGAAAATCGTGTTGGGGAAAGCGATCCGCTTGAAGGAGCGATTGGAGGTTGCGTCGTGTGTAGCGGTGGTGATCGGGGAACCAACGCGCAGCCACTACATCAGCACCCAACGATGAGACCGTGGTTACGAAAGATTGCGGATGGGCGATCCCCGCGAAGAGGGCGACTCGCTTGCGGTCGAGTCCGCCTCCCACTTCTATTCCGTTGAGTTGCTCGACTGTGGTGACACGGTGATTGCACTTGAGATGCGCCGCGTCGGGCGCAAGCTCGCGCAGCCGGGCCTCGATCCGGGCTGACTCGGTGCGTGAGACCTGGTTGCAACGGGTGAGGACCACGACGTGAGCACGCCGTAGCCCGATCACCGGCTCGCGCAGCAGACCCCGCGGCAGCACGTGGCCAAAGCCGAAGGGGCAGGTCGCGTCGACGAGGACGATATCGAGGTCGCGGGCCAGTCTTCGATGCTGAAACCCATCGTCGAGAACGATGATATCGGCCCCGAATCGTTCGCAGGCGACCTCGCCCGCGCGTCGGCGGTCCGGGTCGGATACATAGGCCGCGCTGGGGCAATTCTTCTGAATTAGTTTCTGCTCGTCATTGGGTTCGCCGGGCGTTGCGCCGTAACCGCGGGCGATGACGGCGGGACTAAAGCCCAGGGCGTCCAAGCGGCGGACCAGGTCGATCACGAAGGGGGTCTTGCCGGTCCCGCCGACGGTGAGATTGCCGACGCTGATGACCGGAACGGGAAGTCGGGTCGTCGTGCCTTTGCGATCGTACCAGCCGTTTCGCAGGGCGATGACGCGACCATACACCACCGCGGCCGACCAAAGGAGACCTCGAACCGGCGAAGCCCATACACCGGTTTCACCTGCGACGATCTTGCGGTAGAGGGATTCGCCGTGCATTGGACGGTTAGGTGAACGCCACTGCGGCGCAGGTTACACACGTCTGCGTAGGAAGGTCCACGGCCTGATGATAGTCGAGGACGGACGCCGACGCATCGGGCAAGGCTGTGGCCAATACGAAGATGCAACCCGCGCTGCACACACGGGTGGGATTCTCCTGTTTGGCGACGCATTGCAGAAAGGCACCCACTTCGCCGGTTTGGAGGCGGTCCAACGCTTGCCGGTCGCGTTGGCGGACTTCTTCCAAGAATGCCTCGTCCAACGTTCGCTCGTCACCGAATGCAGCGCCGACGTGGCTGAGATCGGCCCCGGCCACGATCAATGTCGCACCCGAGTCGTTTCTGACCAACTCGCCAAGAACCAACGCGAACTCACGCAGGTCCACCCCGCGACCATCCAACGCCCATTCAGGACCAACACCCTTGAGTGTTGGTCCGACCTGGCTGCCGGGATGAATCGTCGGACCGCACGGATCGGGGCAGAGCAGCGGGACAATGGTAAAGGCGTCGGCGCTGAAAAAGTGCTGCAACCACGCAACCTGAAGCTCGATGGAATGCTCGCGGGCGTGGTCAAGCTCAAAGGTCCGAAGGTCGCCGCAGCGTTCCTCTAATTTTCCGAGGAACGTTGTGTCAACTCGGGTCACGCCCAACGGCGTGGCGAAGTCTACCCCCGTAGCGACCACGGAGGTGGATCGTCCGAAGTGATTGGTTCCCAAGATGATGACGCGGTCGGGCGGGGGTCGGTTGCGAAGCGTCGCATAAGCGGCCGCATAGCATGGGCGCCCGCGGGGATAGTCCAGGTGCGGGGCGATCAACCCGACGACTTTTCCGGGTGATACTTGGCCGTCTACGTCGGCGAGCATCTCGTCGAAGATCGAACCGGAGCCGTCGACGATTCCGAGAGCGGCTGCGTGCGGCATCTCCCGCGTTCGCTTGCTGCGGTATTCATCGAGTAAGGATTGGTAATAGGCTTCAAAGCCTGAGCCTTCGAGAAAGTGGGCCTTCTCCAGGTGGTTGACCATGGAATGCAGCGTGCCTTCGGCGAGGGTTCGCCCGAAGGACGCTTGGAACTGCCGGCGGATGTCGTCGCAGGTGTGGTCGCCGTTCATCATGGACATGATGTGCAGCGCCGGGGCGGAGAGACTCAGCATCACTTCGGACAGGCCCGAACGATCGCGCACGCCGATCGTTCCCCCGTCGCCCTCGTGCAACGGGAAGGCCTCAACGGGTCTCAATCGCGGTTTGTAGGTCGGATCCCAAAGCATACGGCTACGATTCTACCACGGAGAGCGTTCGTGGCCGATTGTCTTCCGGCCCCCCGGGATGCGAATGTGGATCGGCGATTGGTTGTAGTACTGACCATTTGGGTTGGCGGTTCAAAACAACTATAATGCGTTCGGATGGGCAACACGGCGTGTCCAGAGTGAGACCCTATGGCGTTACTCGGCGTCAACATCGATCATGTGGCCACGGTGCGTCAGGCCCGGCGTACGGATGAACCCGACCCCGTTTGGGCGGCGGTGGAGGCCGAACTGGGCGGGGCCGACGGGATCACCTTCCATCTGCGTGAGGACCGGCGGCACATCAACGATCGCGACGCCCGTCTCCTCCGCGAGACGGTCGGGGTCAAGCTGAACATGGAGATGGCCATCGCCGAGGAGGTGGTCGCCATCGCGGTCGGGCTGAAGCCGGATCAATCCACCTTAGTGCCGGAGCGGCGCGAGGAGCTTACCACGGAGGGCGGGCTGGATGTGGTTCGCCACCGGGCGCGGGTCAAGACGGCGGTCGGTCGACTCCGCGAGGCGGGGATCATCGTGAGTGCCTTCATCGAACCTGTTGCGGAGCAAGTGCAGGCCTCGGCGGATATCGGGTTCGAGGCGGTGGAGCTATGGACCGGTGCCTACGCCCACGCGAAGACGGCGGCCCAATGCGAAGCGGCCGTGAAGGCACTGACGGATGCGATCGCCCTGGGACGCAGACTCGGATTGGATGTGCACGGCGGGCACGGGTTGACTTATCGCAACATCGGAACGGTCGCGTCGCTGCCCGGGTTCGGCGAGTTCAACATCGGGCATTCGATCATCTCGCGGGCGATGTTCGTCGGGATGCGCGAGGCGGTGCGGGAAATGAAAGGATTGCTCACACGTTATGCGCCGTTAGCATGACGAGAATGGCGCACGCTGTGCAGGCCTTGGCTGCAATGCGGTGCCAAATGAAGTTGCGTTTTCCGTGAAACGGGCTATCGTCGAGAAAGGATGGTCGACCGCCGCTTCATCTATCGCGTCCACGCGGTGCAACGGATGTTCGAACGAGGCGTTAGCACCGGGGATGTGCGTCGGGTTCTGGCGGATGGCGAGGTGATAGAGGAATATCCGACAGACACTCCGTTCCCAAGTCGGCTTATGCTCGCGTTTGTGAACAGTCGCCCGTTGCACGTCGTTGCCGCCGACAACCCCCTTGGCGACGAGACCTATGTTATCACTGTATACGAACCCGATCTGGACCAATGGGATGCGACATTCCGCCTGAGGAAATGAATATGCAGTGCGTGATTTGTAAACACGGACAGACCCGCCCCGCGCAGGTGACGATCACGCTTGAGCGCAACGGAACGACGTTGGTGTTCAAGGGCGTACCCGCGGATGTCTGTGCGACCTGCGCGGAGCAGTACATCGACGAGCCGACGACGCAGAAACTACTACGAGAGGCGGAGCATGCCGCCCAGACTGGCGTAGAGGTTGAAATCCGCTCTTACGCTGTGGCGTGAGCTATCAGTGTCGAATCCACGGGGAGGGTTTTAGATCATGTCGGCGGCCGGTTCAAGGACGAATCTGCGCGGCGCAATGACCGCGCTCATCACGCCGTTTCGTAACGGGGAGGTGGATTGGCCTCGCTTGGAGGCGCTGGTCGATCGGCAGATAGAGGGAGGCACGGATTGGTTGGTGCCGCTGGGTACGACCGGCGAAACGCCGACCCTGACGGAGAATGAGCGAGACAAGATTCTCGAAAGTGTCATCGCCCGGGCCGCGGGGCGTTGTCCGGTGATGATGGGAACGGGCAGCAACAGCACGGCCACAACCGTCGAACACACAAAACGGGCAGCGACGATGGGCGTCGATGCGGCCTTAGTCGTCGCCCCGTACTACAACCGTCCGACGCAGGAAGGACTTTACCGACATTTCGCGGCGGTGGCTTCGGCGGTCGATTTGCCGATCGTGCTCTACAACGTGCCCGCCCGCACCGGCGTCACCATCAGCAACGACACCATCGTGCGGTTGCGTGAGGGCTTTACGAACATAGTCGCCATCAAGGATGCAACGGGCAACCTCGATGCGATGACCGATCTGTCCGCCCGATGCGATATCGCGGTGCTAAGTGGCGACGACTCACTGACCTGGCCGTTCATGGCGCTTGGCGCGGTAGGCGTGGTCAGCGTGTTGGCTAATCTTTATCCCGGTCTGATGAAGTCGCTCGTCTCGGCCGGGTACGAGGGAAACATGGCCGCCGCGTTACAATACCATCGCAAAGTATATGATCTCGCAACGGGGATCGGCCGGTACGGGCCTAACCCCTTGCCGATCAAGACGGCGATGGCCGTCGCGGGTTTGATTGCGGAGGAGTTTCGACTGCCGCTCTGTCCGCTCGACGGCGAGGCCCGCGAAGGCATCGCCCGAGTCCTCCGCCGCCACGAAATTATGGAAATGAGTATCGCATGACCGACGTATCAGGCTCGCTGATGACCGAGCACGGACACCACCTCAGCTTCTTGGATCGGGCCGCGACGTGGGTGGCGTGGGCGTTGGCCGGAACGATCTTCCTGACCATCGGCTGGTTCGCGATGGCCCCCGACGATCCGCTCGGGGCGGTGAGCGTGCTGACGCGTCACGGGGCGTGGATGATGCTTCTTCAAGCCGCGGGACTTGCGGCGGTGACCGCCGCTCTGGCGACGGTGATCGCCGGACGACGGCTTCCGGAAGTGGGGACTTTCGCGGCGGCGGTGGGCTTGGCCGCTGTTTCGCTTCGCGGGGGAACGGCGGGATCGTTGTTGATCCAGTGGGCCGATGCCGCTCCCGTGTCGCAGTCAAGCCTGCCTATGCTGCTCGCCCTCGAAGCCATGGCGTGGTTTGTGATCGTGTTCATGGCCCGCGGCATTTCAATCGGCGTGGGCCATTGGTGTTTCGGCGCCTACCCTGAGCCGCGAAGGGACGGAAGCGGCGGTTACGCGGAAGGCGAACCGCTGTCGCCGAGGGATGGTGCAACCCATGGGATCAAGCACATGCTCATCGCCGCCGGCGCCGCCCTGCTCACATTCAAGATTATTTCCGCGGGGCTATCGACTCGTTCGGTGCAACACGGGCAG
Organism: Phycisphaerae bacterium; assembly: GCA_020056715.1. Lineage (GTDB taxonomy): Bacteria > Planctomycetota > Phycisphaerae > UBA1845 > UBA1845 > SBAX01. The sequence continues at coordinate 32,167 of JAGVHG010000019.1, forward strand.
GCGTGTTTTGTGGTGGCGGCCTCGGTGTGCATCGGGTCGTACGTGGCGTATTGGCTCGTGCCCGTTCGTTCAGTCCTATGGGCGATTCTGTCGGTCCCCATTCTCGCCGTCGGCGGCTACGTCTGGGCACGGTTGGGACCATCGCCCGTTAGCCTGCCGGCCAGTGTTCCGGCGAGCGCGTTCCTCCGCATCCTGCCCATTCAATACATCGCGGTCGGTACCGCGGCGGCCGTGGCGATGTTCTGGTACCTCTATCATCCCGTGTTTGAAAGTGCCGACCAAAGTCACTCGTCGTCGTCTCACGCCTCGCCGGAGGGTAGGGGGTAATGCCCCTTCTTCGCCGGGGTTCGGAGTCCCTCGACGTTGTGCGGAGTCGGATCATCCACGAGACCGAGGCCGCTTTGCTCTACGGCCTACAATACCCCGATCGCACCCCGCGCATCCCCAGGCTCGAGGTCGGTACAAGTAGATTCGAACCCGCCTTTGCGGCTTACTTTTGGGGCCGGACCTTGGGCATCGACGATACGGAGCCAATCGCGCTTGACCGATCCGAGTACCATCGTTCAACTAGCCATTCGTGACGACCGTTTGAAAGGGCCAAGCCATGACGCAGTTCCAGCCGCCGCCATACGAACCGCCGCTAGGTCAACAAGGCAACTATATGACAGCTCACGCTCCGAACGCACTGCCGCGTTGGAGCGCCGCGGCGATCGGCGCGTTCATATTATCCTTGCTTGGCTTCCTCGGGGTGACGGCGGTCCTGGGATTGATCTTCGGGATTGTGGGGATCATCACCACGCGCGGCGGGCGGCGGCGGGGGATGGGGCTTGCCATTGCGGCCATTCCCATCTCCTTGGTCACGGGCGCGCTGTCGATCCTATTGTTGGGGGTCGTTTACTTCGGCATGCATGCCAAGGAGATCCCGGCCAAGCTCCAATCGGCCCTGGGGTCGGACTCCGCCACCGTCGCCGATGCGGCCAATGCTTTGCGGGAAATCGGTTCAGCGGCGTTCAATGATGAAGTGAGCGCGGAGGCCTTGCAGGCTTGGATCACGCAGATCAATGCCAAGCACGGAAAACTCACCTCGACCTCCAGGGACTCCCAGCAGTTCATGTCCACTACGCCCGACGGGGTGGTGTACCTCAACTTCAGTGGCAAGTTCGTCAACGGACCGGCGTCGATCCGCCTGATTTTCACAGCGGAGCAGCTTTGGTCGATGCGCATCGACGACATCGACATCGGCGGCTCCTCGCCGCGTGTTTCCGCGGAGAACTCCCCGGAGTCAACCAAAAACCAGCCGACCTCCGCCACCCCGTAATCACGCGGATCGACGGGCACGTCCCTCTGTTATCCCCAGCCGTTCAAGGATCCGAATCCGCCGCGACCCTTCGCCGTGAAGTTCATGAACTTTGCCAAGAACTTCGAGCCTTTGGACAGGATGTCAGGGCGGTTGCGGGGGAAGTGGGTCAAAAACAGCCCTCAAGTTGCGGGCCAGCTCCGGGGAAACCTGCTCCAGGCGCAACGCACAAACCCTCGCCTTTTCCCGCTCACCATGCTGAAAAAGTGCCCCGCACAAATTGTACCAGGCTGGCGCAAGATCGGGGTCCAAGGCCGTGGCCCGTTCGAGAATGGGGATTGCCTCCGACAGGCGGCCCGCCTGAAGGAGCGCGGATCCCAGACTGTTTTGCACGTCGGCCCGTTCGGGTTCCAGCGATACGGCTTTTAAAAGGGATGGAATCGCGTCTGCGTATCGCCCTTGAGCCAGGGCAATCATGCCCAAGTCGCGGTGGGCCGCGGCGAATCCGGGGTCGAGCGTGAGTACGCCGTGCATCCCGCGCAGCGCTTCTTCAAGATTTCCGCGTCGAAGTTCATCGTGGGACTCGTCGTAGTAGAAGCGCAAGAAGGTTGCGGAGGGCGTAATCCACGTGCTGCCGGCGGAGGCAATGGCCTCGCCCAGCGCGAGTAGGATCAGGAGCACGGAAAGGACGGATCGCACGGAGTGTTCCGTGCGTGGAGGGGGAAGCGACGGCATCGCGCGAGCCATCCTGTCGACGTACGCGCAAAAGGCGAACAGGGCGGGTGGGACGAGCGAGAGGATAAAGCGGTCGCCGTACGCGACCACCACGTACCAGGCATAAGCAATCAGGTAGGCACAAAAAAGCAGAATGGAAAACGCCAAAGCCCATCGATGGTCCTTAATCATCCTCCCGGCATGTGACGGGTTGATGATCGAAAGAACGCCCGCGCAGGCCGCCAAAACCAACAGATACTTGAGGGACGCGGACTCTGCGGCGAGACGACCCAGCGTTTGGAGGCCGTAAACAAGGCGGCGACCGACCTGCTCCCAGGAATGCGTGCGCCAATAGTTTCGCGGACCGGGGATGGATTCCGGCGGAGCGTTGGGGAATTGCCGGTCAATCGAGTACTTCTCCGCGAATCGCTGCGCCTGCGCCCAGCTATCGCACCATACGAAAAACGTCGTATTCACGTTGTAAAAGTACCGGCCGAATCGCTCGTGGTTGTTGTGCAAATACGGAAAGACGGTCGTCAGGAAGACGATCAGCGTGACCGCGGCGGCACTCGCCGTCCGCCCGGCGGAGCCGACTCGTGGGACCTGATTCGAAGGTGTAGCCGCGGCATGCGCCGCTCTCCCCGTTTCGGTCCGTCGGACAAGAACGATTCGCAAAACCAGCACACCGAGCAAGATGGGCACTGCGAGCAAAATCGAGGCTTTGGTTAGGTACGTGAGTCCCAACAGCAGTCCCAGCGTGATGGCGCGAAAAGTAGTGGGTCGCTCGACGAGTCGGGACATTGTCCACCACGAACAAAAAAACAGCGCGTAGTAGGCCGGGTCGGCCCCAACGAAGGACGCCTGGGGTGCAAAGACCGTGGTCGCGACGATCAAGGTGAAAGCCGTGGCGAACAGCGGAGACAAGTTTCGGTAAGCGATCAGTGCGAGAGCGGAAAGAAAAACGCCGGACAGCGCAATGACCAACCACGAAGCGCGATTGACGAATTGCTCCCAGTTGGAGTCGTGGACCAGGGATAGGAGCACGGGAACGAGGGGCATTCGATTGCGGTCGCCGAAGTGCCCGAACAACCCGTCGCCGGCTGCGTGTTGGGCATAGACCAGATAAGGCATTTGTCCGCCCGCGGTTGCGCTGAGATTGAGGCGTTCCTTTTGCCGCAGAGCGGCCGCGATGTAGCCGCACCCGGCGAGGAGCCAGAACGCTCCTAGGCTCCAAATCATTACGCTGCGGCGAGTCATGGAGAGTCATTGTAAGCGGGTGGCCCTTCTCTCCACGAGACCCCAATGCCCCCAGTCTCAGTTCCCTTGTGCTTTTCCCGGATTAACTGCCGCGAAGCAAACGCTCCCGGGCGTCGGTCGGCAGGGTGGCGACGCGGGTTTGGACGATTTCTTCGAGGTCGCCCGGCGACAACTCCAGCAGGCTTTGCAGCATCGAAGCGCGAACATCACGCTTGGCGGCTGCGAATCGGCGAGTGAATTCCGCGGCCGTGATTCCGGCCAGCCGCCGTTCGAGGTTTTCGTCGATGGATAGCTGCCCGCCGACGGGATCGGCCTTGGACAGTTTTTGCAAGGCGTGAAATTCGGGGTCGGCTTCGAGGGTTCGGCGGATTTCTTCATTCAACTGTCTATCGCAATCGGCCACGCGGCCGTAGGAGGACCGCGTATCGCGGGCGATGTGGCGAAGCGGCCGACGCGAGCTTTCCTCCGGCACCAAGAAACGCTCCTCGACTAAAGCCCGAACCAACCGTTCCCGATCGCCGCGCGTCGACGCCCGGCTCGACACCGTTTGCGCCGATTCTTTTACGGCGCGTTCGTATTTCTCCCTCAGGCGTTCACCAACCGTCGGGTGGTGCGCCGGCTGAGCGTCGGGGTGTTGCCGGTACGCCGTTCGAGAGCCTCCAATAACCCCTCTCCCCCTCCTGGGGGAGAGGTCGGGTGAGGGGGAGTCCGGACACACCCCTACGCGATCCATTCGGTCGAAGGACAGTGCAAATACCTTCGGCCCACGGGCTTCCTCATCGCGTCGAACGCCGATGGACGAGGCCTCATTGTGCGGCGGACGCTTCGGTGGAACGTAAATGGTGTTGAATTTGGTCTGAATCGCGCGGCTGACGGCGTTATGGATCCTGGGTAGCGCAAAAGCCGCAAAGGGGATGCCTCGTTCCGCGCGATACGCGATCGCGGCGCGGATCAGCCCCAAGCATCCCTCTTGAAACAGTTCATCCCATTCCCGCTCCCATTTCGGATGGAGGTTGACGACGTTACGACGCAGGTGTACCGCGACCAGCCCCACGTTGTCGCGTACCAGGCGGCGCTGTTCGTCGGTCATCGTCACGGAAGGAGTAGCTTGCTCGCCCATCGCTTGCCCCCAGGCCCAACCGCCCGCAGCCTATAGCCCACGGCTTACAGCCTATGGCCTACAGCCTAATACCTAACACACCACTAACATTCTACCGGTCAATTATTGCCTGTCAATATTCTAATCTGATTTCTTCTGGTCCGATAAGCAGCGATAGGCTACAGGCTGTAGACCGTAGGCCATAGGCTATAGGCATTGGACACCAGGCAGGAGGCGGCAGGCGCTGTTCTGAGCCGTAGGCGCGAGCCTACGGACGCGTTTTGTCACCGGGCTTGTCCCGGCGCGCCGGGAGTGCTCTGATCTTCTGGCATCTTGAGTGGGTGATTCGGTAAAAAATACGAACTTTCCGCAGAATTCATTTGACAGGTAAGGGGGGGGGTAATCTGTGCATTAAAGCTGACACGCCGTTTGTCAGAGCACAAGGCGCAAGCCTTGTGACGCGCTGTCCGCGAGCTCGCGCTCGCGGCTCTGACCGCTGATTGCGGCTCGGGTGACACTTGGTGGCACTTTTGTGTGAGCGTGCGATCAAAACCCGCCGCCCGAAGGCGACGGCTTGGAAGTCGGTTGCTCGTACATGTTTGTCATCACATAGGAACCGAATGCCGGCCTCACCGGTCGGCGGAAAGGAGCGAATGAAATGATTCGGATGAACTTTTGTCACATGGGGGTGTGCGTCCCTCTACTGCTTTGCGGAACAGGGATCATTTTCCCCACGCCCTCGCAGGCACAGACGTACACGATCGTTGACCTGGGTACACTCGGCGGGACCCAAAGTGAAGCGCTTGCGCTGAACAATCTCGGTCAGGTCGTAGGGGCGAGCAGACCGACCGGTGACGGCAACTGGCACGCGTTCCTGTGGTCGGGCGGAGTGATGACCGACTTGCACATTTGTGGCGGGACTGAGTCGGCGGCTCGCGGTATCAACGACTCCGGGATGATTGTTGGACAAGCTAACGGCATTGGGGGTGCTGCTTACAGCGCGTTTCTAATCGACAGCAACGGATGCACCATTCTTCCCGAGCTTTCAGCCAATACGACGTTAGCCGGCGATATCAACAATTCCGGCGTGATCGTGGGATGGTCGAACCCCGCTCCGCAAAACCGTAAGGCGGTGCGATGGGTCAACCAGGTACTTGAACAACTTTCGAGCCCTGGGCAGGCCGTGGCCGTACGAGTCAATTCGGCCGGACAGATCTCCGGGTGGATCGGTAATGAGCTGGTGGCGACTGCGTGCCTCTGGAGCTCTGGTGGGGTGCGAACCGATCTGCCTGGTCTGGGGGGTGGTGGGTTCGCGGCAGGACACGATATCTCCGATTCGGGGTGGGTCGTGGGCGAGACTACCAATGCTAACGCCCAGCAGCGTGCGTTTCTCTGGACACCTGCTGGAGGAACCGTCGACCTCGGAACGTTGGGCGGTTCGACGGGCGATGCGATCGCGGTCAATAGCTCCGCGGTGTGATGAACGACAATTATAATTCCCTGTCAGCGTCAATTAGATCTCCCTGTGAGTTTTCGGTTTTTCCGGCCATTCGGGACACTTCCGAGGGAAGGAG
>JAGVHG010000151.1 GCA_020056715.1 Phycisphaerae bacterium
GAACAACGTGTGTACCCAAGTCCTCCCCGAAATCCTCGGAATCGGAATCCATGGCGCATTTGACCTCACCATTACCTGCGCAGGCGCCGCCCCCGTCGGGGCTTGCTGCGATATGTACATCACCGACGAGAATAATGACGCGGTATGCAGGGAGGTGCCGCATACGAACTGTCCTTTCCCGGAACGGTTCACAACGGACAAGCCCGTGTGGGTGCAGGGCGAGGTGTGTGAGCCGGACCCGTTCACGCCGTTCCCGTGTGGCAAGGCGGCGTGTTGTAAACCAGACGGCACCTGTACGAACCTGACCCGCAATGAGTGCTATGCCGTGCCGCCGCTGGACTCGCCGCGGAAATGGGACCTGGGCCGAGACTGTAACTCCGAAGGCCAGAGGTGCCCGAGGCTCCCCTGCCTCGGAACCGGAGAGTGTACGCTTCCACGCTGTATGCATAATTCCGGCGTATGCACGAAGCACTGCGCGGGTGGCTTAAACGCCGGGACCCTTTGCACGACCGCCGCCAACTGCCGGGTATGCTCGAACAAGAAGTGCAGCGGCCTCCCGGACAATACATTATGCACCGGGACTGGTCAAGGTACGTGCCCAGAAGGTCAAACTTGTAACTTCATCACCTGCGTTTCCAACGCGATTTGCACTCCGGTCGGCAACGGCACTTGCCCGACCGGGGGTGCGTGCAACACACCCCCTACAGCTTCGGAAATTTGCTCGGCCGGCCTTATCGGTCGAGCGTGCCGCTTTAATTCCGATTGCAACTGTCCCGACAACGGGTGCCAGGTGAACCCCACATGCTGCGATAGCTGTCCCCCGGTCGGGTGCGAGGATCCCGATTGCTGCACAGACGTTTGCAGTCTTGACGTCTACTGTTGTGAGGTGGAGTGGGATGATACATGTGCGGCCGAAGCCCGTCAGTCGTGCGGTTTCCCCCTGCCTGGCGACGTGTGTGCCCCGGAGGGTAGCATGGAAGGCGCCCGGTTGATGACTGACGTTCCGCCGAGCAGCGCGGAAACCGACTCCGGCCGGGCAACGGAGAGCCCTGACGATCCGGATTTCGGCTGCTATCTCAACAATCCGGGTGCCCGGGGTCTGCAAACCGTCTGGTATAAGTTCGTGGCCACCTACAGCACGGCCTTTTTGCAGACGTGCACCAGCAATTCGCCACCCCCTTCAGAGCCCCAGGGCGATTCCTTGATCGGTGTGTTCGCCGTCGGCGATCCCTCCACACCCGAAACACAGTGCCATAGCTTGATTCCCGTCGGATGCAGCGACGATTTCGCAGGCTGCGGCAGCAGCGGGAAAAACTCCAAGTTATGCTTGCAGAGATTGATACCCGGCAACCTGTACTATGTGATGGTGGCGTCCAAGCCGGCTTCTCCGCTCAATCCCCCCGGACCTCCCGAACCATTGCGGCCGGGGAGGGCTTTCCGGCTGGATATTTCCGCGGGGGGCGACTTCCCACCCCCGCCCGGTGATTACTGCCCGGACGCCCTGACCATTCTGAAGAAGTGCAGTGGAACGCCGGCGAATACGATCTGCACCGGTACTGGACAAGGCACTTGCCCCCTTGGTCAAACGTGCATTCTGGAAGGTCCAACTCCTACACCCGCCTTCAACCTTACGGATGCAACGATGACCCCGCCGGTTGAAACGTGCATCCCGACTATGATCAACGATAAGTGGTACAAGTACACGGCGACGTGTTCGGGTACCCTGTCGGTCGAGGCTTGCGGCACCATCCCCGGAACGACGACCAATCTGGTGATCTACCAGGACTGCCTCTGCCCGCCGATGTCCGGCGATCCACTCGGCTGCAGAAGCGCCTTCGAGGGAGCCAATTGCGGTCCGGGATCCGAACTCAAGATTGATGTGGTCCAGGGAAGCTGTTACGGCATCCGGCTGGCCGACGATATGGATAACCGCCCCTCGGGCAACTTGAAAATCTCCTGCGTGCAGGCGGATTGTCCGGCCGGGCCGTTTACGGCCACAGACCCGCCCAACGGCGTCGCGGACGCTCGTCGGCCATACCCTCCGGAGAATCCATCGCAGTTGGAGGGCATCCAAACAATTACGGCTAATCTTGCGCCCGGCGCCCAAGCCGAATGCTTCGCTCTGTGTGAGACGAAGGTCGGCGGATCGCCGAATTCGATTGCGGACGTGAAAGAGAATCCGCCGGGCACGTACACTATCATGCTGGCGCGCCCGATCACCGCTGGTGCCAAAACGACGATCCGCTATACGGATTTACATGCGGACCAAACGATCCTCCGTCTTGTGTCCCATCCGGGAAACGTCCGCGGCGACGCGCTCACCAGCGCCGCCGACATCGCGGACCTGATCGCAGCCTTACAGGGAACGTTCACACTCCCATTCGGGCAGTACAGCGGCGACATCAACCACAGTGGCGCGATTACGCCCGCCGACTTGCTTGAAGAAGTCGATCTGCTGAACAACCACAAATGGAATGGTACACCGAATCCGATTGACGACGGCACATGTCCATAGCAACTCAGTGCGGGGCATCAAGGAGGGCGAATCGCTACCGTATCCATCTACGCGCTTTGGGTTGGCATATTAACCGAGAGCGGCTTAAAGTTTGTGTCTGGAAACCCCCTCACCCTGCCCTCTCCCCCTGAGGGGGAGAGGGGTTTAGGATGCGTTTCAAAGGATTAGCTCATATACAGCCGCGTCTGCTTCATGCGGCCGTTTTTCATCACGCATCGGTACCAGCACGACTCCACGTGCAAGGACACCCACTGCCGCTCTTCCTTGCGGTAGTGCCAGTCCTTGTCATTCTGGAAGTGAAGTTGGATCCCAGGCCCCTCGATGATGTTGACGATCTCGTTGTTGTGGTAGTTGTGCTCGTCGAAGTCCGTCACTGCCCGTTGGCCCATCTCCGAATACAGATGGTTAAGCTCCAGCAACACGTCGTTCAACTCCGGGGCCATGTTCTTCACGTTCAAGCCCAGCTCCCGGGCCTCGCGCGGAGTGATGGGATACTCGTGGGCCGGGTACTGCGAGTTCAGAGCGTTGGCGATTCGTTCGGCGTCCTGCGTGCCCTTCATGTGATAGCGCAGGATTTCCGTGCACAGGCGGATGGACAACGATGTCGCCCGATCCACGGCCCCGATCACCAAGGGGTGCAGATACTTGTACAGTTCCTGGAACGGGTTGATGTCCGTTTGCGGAGAATGTTTCGCCCAAAGGTTGAGGACACGCTGCACTTCGTCTTGCCCGACGTACGCCGTTTCGTTGCGCGGATCGACCGGCCCCATGGAGTGTTCGAGCGAGGTGTCGATCGGCGTCAAGAAGGCCAGCGGTCCCATTTGGATTTCGTCCGCCCCCAAGGCCAGCATCGTGGCCGCCGACGCGCACTCCAACGGGGCCACAACCGTCAGGTGGGGCACGTACTCGCGCAGGAGATGGATCAGGCGAAGGGCCGACTGGCCGTCACCGCCGTCGGACTTTACAAACAGCGAAATCCGTTCGCGGGGTTGCACTACCCGCACGGCCTCGTACATGGCCTGTACGTCGTTGCCGCAGATCGCTCCGTACTCGGAGGTCCAATAGGTCAGGAAGGTGCCGTCGATCATCCCTTGGATGCGGTTGACGATCTTCTGCGTCTTCTCGAACAGCACGGGGGGCTTCTTGACGCCGCGCTTGCGGCCGCTCGTGTGCGTGTTTGGTGCTCGTTTAATGGTTCGTCCGCCTTTCATCGTTGAATCGTCTAAAGGTCCTCGGTGAATCGCCCACCCCGATGTGGGATGTCGGAGGTGCGATGTCGGAGTTGTTCTCGATCCGCATCACATCCGACATCCCGCATCCAACATCCCACATCCGACATCTACTAGGGCGTATCTTACCGACAACGATCCTTTTGAATAGCTTAATCTTCGCCGTGCGGCTCGCGGACCAAAGCCGATGTGCGATGTGGGATGTGCGATGGCGGATTTAAACCGGCGAGCACGCATCCGAATCTTTTCACATCCGACATCCCACTTCCGACATCCGACGTTGATCCCGATGGCGGATTGCAACCGGCCACGCCGGTAGACCGGCTTGACGGCGACCCCTACAATCACGAACGTCGAACGATCACCAAACCGCTCGCGGAGAGAAACCTATGTCCGTCTTACGCCTCGCGTTGAAAGCGATTCTCATTGCGGTATTCCTACAACCCGCCCATGCGCGCCGGCAAGCCGGTTTACCGGAGCCGCTTCCCACCTGGGTCGCCGACGCTCGCTGGTACTACATCGTCGTCCAGCGCTTCCAAAACGGCGACAAGGCGAATGACCGTGAGGGAACTGTCGCTTGGTCGACGGAGTGGCCGACCCGGCAAGCCGGTCTACCGGCGGCCGAGGGCGACCAGGCCCAGACCTACGCGCAGCGAAACGAATGGCAATCACGGCGCTACGGCGGCGATCTTCAGGGAATTGGTCAACGACTGTCTTATCTCAAGGAACTTGGCATAAACACATTGTGCCTTTCACCCATTTTTCAAGGAGCGACTGAAGATCACTCGCAACAGCCCGATTTGCGGCATATCGAACCCTCCCTTGCCGTAACCGGCAATTTCTCTGAGACCAACGACGAGGGTTCCGATCCCGCAACCTGGAAGTGGACCTCCTCCGACCGCGTCTTCCTCGATTTGCTGAAGAAGGCCCACGAGGCCGGTTTTCGGGTTGTGATCGGAGGCTTATTTGGGGCGATCAGCGGGCCGCACGCTTCAACTGACCAAATGGAAGGTTACGTTTTCGCCGCCGTTCGTCGCTGGATGGATCCTGACGGCGACGGCAATCCATCCGACGGAGTGGACGGCTGGATTAGCTCGTTTGAAGATCCGGCACAGGCTTTGGCCCCTGCGGCTGAGAAGGGTTTTTGGGGACGTTTGGCGGAACAAATCAAGAAGACCAACCCCAATGCCGTGCTGATTGCGAACGGGTCGTTCGCGGTCGGCCGGCTATCGCAGGAACCGTACGACTTCGCCGTTGATTTCCATCTTGCGGACGTAATTCAACGATTCTTTCATCCTTCTACCCAGTCTCCCCGTGCCAAGGAGTTTTTCGACGCCCTTCAAGCGCTCGATCCGAGTTGCCCGGCCGAGGCACGCCTTGTGAATCTGAACGTGTTGAGCGTCGCAAACGGTCCGCGACTGCTGACATACCTATCAGAACCCCGTCCCCTCGTCGCCCGCGCCGAGTCGGCGTCACCCGGTCCGCTACCGACCGACGAGGCGATCGACCGTTGGCGGCTGGCGACCATTTTCCAACATTTCTATCTCGGCACGCCGGTAACCTACTACGGAGACGAGGTCGGCGTGAATGGAGGCTCGCCCCCTTTCGCAGCCGCGCCCATGTGGTGGAACGATCTTCCTGATCCCCAGGCCAAGCCGCCGCGTTTTCGTAGCGATTTCTTTGCCTTGGTTAATTGGCTTCACACGTTGCGGGAGAAATACGCCCCGCTGCGCCGGGGAGCGTTCAGGCCTGTCTGGTTCGATGACGAACGGAAGCTCCTCGCCTTCGCGCGATCGCTTCCCGGGGATGAAGTGATCCTGTTGATGAACTATGGGCCGGTGAAGCAAAAGGTCGCGCTTCCGGCGGGCAAGCCCGGACAGCTCGTGGCCGTGTTGAGTCCGCAGGTCAAGGCGCCTGCCAAGAAGGACGCCGAAGCGAGCCGGCCTAATCCGGATGCCGCCAAACTCAAACGGTTGCAGGTCGGAGGCAGCCGGCAGTACGTGAACCCACAGGGAACGATATCGCTGTGGGTGAACCCGATGTCGGTCCGGGTTGTTTTGCTCAACGACAAATAACCGCGCTTATCCGGCCTTTGCGCCTTCTCGGACTGTCACTCACGCGCAACGACGATCAACGCCGCGGTTGACCCGCACGGCTGCAATAGGCATCATCCAATAGACCGGTATGTTCGATGGGAGATTCCGATCGGACATGCTGGCCGGGATATGACCAGTCATGCAATCGTTGAAGAGAGTGCTTCTGGATTTTGGGCTTCTCGGTGGGCTGAGTATCGCCATCGGCTTCGGCGTAAATGCCCTCCGCGAACGTGGCGCGATAAAGCCGACCAAAAATTACTTCGAGAAAACGGCCCAGACGCCGCCGCATCCCAAGCCGGCAAGCCGATCTACCGGTGAAGTTTCACCGCCGACGCCCAACCTGACCACCACTCCACCGACCACAGGTACTACAACAGCAGCAGCGACAAACAAACACGACGCCCCAAAACAACCGGAGGCCGCGCAGGCCGAGAACTCAAAGCATCTTCAGCACAACTACCAGGTGATCGACTTCGGAGAACTTGTGAAAGTGTTCCATGATCCGGCGACGACCCAGGGGCTTAACCTCTTCGTGGATGCCCGCAAGCCCGATCTATACGAGGAAGGTCACATTCCCGGTGCTATACAGTGTGATCCGTATGAACCCGACGATGCCCTAAATGGCATTGTCGCCCGTGCGAATGGCGTGGAGCGCGTGATCGTGTATTGCGGCGGCGGCGATTGCGAGGACAGCATTTTCATGTGCCGTGAATTGCTGGACGCTGCCGTGCCGTACGATTCGATCTTTCTCTATCCCGGCGGTTGGAAAGAATGGTCGGCCAACCAAATGCCCGCTCAGGCGGGTCGTGAAGAGCAATGAACGCCAACGGTTCTTGGCTTCGACGTGTCGACGAAACGGGTGTTCCCTTGCTGCTCGCCAGGGTCATTCTCGCCGCAACCTTCATCTATATGGGTTCCAATAAGGTCGGCGAGCCGTTCGATTTTCTCAAGCAGATCCGGTTGTATCAGATGCTTCCGGAAACACCGCCGATTTATCTGAACGCGACGGCCATCGTTCTTCCGTGGTTGGAAATCGTCGCCGGGATCGCGCTGTTGATCGGGCTGCGATTCCGCGGCGCCGCGGCTGCTATCGCATTGATGCTTTTGGTATTCACCCCTGCGATCCTGATTCGCGCTTTGCACATCCAGGCTGACACCGGCAGTTCCTTTTTTGAAATCGTCTTCGATTGCGGGTGTGGGACTGGACCGGTCACGATCTGGATCAAGCTTCTTGGAAATGTCGGGCTTTTCGTCCTGGCATTCGTTGTCCTTCTCTCCCGCTCACGCCGGTTCAGTCTCGCGGCGTGGTTTGACCGTCAGCCGAGCATTGCAGTCGCCTAGATCTGCCGGGCAGACCTGGTGCCCGTGCATCAAGGTATCTACCACGGATGTATTAACCGATATGACGGTGGCGGGCCTGGAGGCGACGCCTCGCCATCGGATTGGGAAATGAACGATCTTCGGATTTCTTTCCCTGACCCAAAGCTCGACGTCCTCGGTGTGTTCGACCGACCGTAAACGCCCGTCGACCGAAAAGAGCCCCCGCGATTCTTGTGGACCTACTATTTCGGAGGTTGCTCAGGCAAAGACATCAACCACGGGCGGTTCCTCATCGAGACGCTCGAGATCGACGTTAAATACACAGGATTCCCAGGCCCCGTGCTCGCGCCGGGGTTGTGTCCTATTTGCCGATGCAGAAGTTGGCGAAGACGCGGGCGAGCAGATCGTCGGTCGTCACCGCACCGCTCACCGACCCCAGGGCGTCCAAGGCCTCACGTAGCTCGAACGCCGCCAAGTCTGCGTAATCCACGGTCTCTGTGGCTGATTCGCTTAGTTTCATCGTTCGCTGAATCGCTTCACAGGCATCGGCGATGACCGATCGTTGGCGTTCGCTGAGGAGCATGGCTTCGCCGAGCGTCGTGCCGGCGTCGTCGCCGAGGGCATCGAGCCATGCGGCCCGAAGTGAATCGATCCCCGCACCCGTCCTCGCGCTCACGCGTTGCACCGGTCCGACGTTCCAGGCCTCCATTCGTCGAATCCGATGAGCGACCTCGGTCGCAGACAGGAGATCGCACTTGTTGGCGGCCACCACGACCCGAACCAAACCCAACGTGCGGACAAGTTCCAGCGCGGCATCGTCCTCGGCAGCGCTCAGGTCGACCACCAAGCACACCAGGTCCACTTGTTGCGCCGCATCCAGTGTCAACATCCGCGCCTGGGCGATGATCTCGTCGTCCGACTGATCCACCCCGGCGGCGTCGAGAAGAATCGCCTCGCCGCGACCCAGTCGAATGGGCGCCGAGAGGATATCACGGGTGGTTCCCGCGGCGGCGGCGCATATCGCGCGGCTCGTGCCGCTCAGGATGTTCATCAACGAGCTTTTGCCCGCGTTAGGCCGGCCCAGAAGTAAGATACGGGGAAGTTGGTCGAACCGTTCAGTGGATTTCGCTTCCGACGACAATCGGCTCAAGCGTTCGGCGATGGCCGCAAGCCGGTCGCGCAAGTCGGTGGGAGTGATGAACTCGATCGGCTCTTCGGCAAAATCGATGTCCGCCTCGACCAGGGCCAACAACTCCGCCAACTCGTCACGGACGCCGCTGATGACATGCGCAAGACGTCCGTCCATCATCCGCCGTGAAGCGCGGAGTTGCGTATCGGACTGGGCGCGGATGACGCCGGCGACCGCCTCGGCCTCGGAAAGGTCCATCGCCCCGTTGAGGAATGCCCTGGCCGTGAACTCGCCCGGCTGCGCGGCGACGGCGCCGAGGGCCATTGCCCGGCCTCGAATCATCTCCAACACCGCGGGCGATCCGAGGCTATGAATCTCCACTAGGTCTTGCCGCGTATAGCTCCGCGGCGTTCGAAAGACATAAAAAACTGCGGGGAGTCCGATATCCGCCGCCGGTCGAACCTCCCCGGAAATCCGCGTCGAGCCGGATCCGCAAACCAGTGGTATTTCCCCAGTCAACTTCGACATACCCTCGACGATAGCGATGGCGTTGGGTCCGCTGAGCCGAACGATCCCCACCGCACCATGACCCGGTGCGGAAGAGACAGCGACGATCGTTGTGTCGAGTCGATCAAGCATGACAATGGTTCCTCATCGCTGCTAGGGATACGTCTACTGAGGGTCTATTGTCGATTGCCAATTGCCAATTGCCAATTTGATGCACACAGGGTCGTCGCAATCGGCCATTGGCAATTCGTGACCACCCAGGGAATGATAACTATGAAAACCCGCAAACCCGGACGTTGGCGCCCCACAAAACAATTTGACTTTGATCGCGTGTTACGGCATCGAGAAGCGGTATTTCATCAAGAAAACGCTCCGAAGTTTGGCGACTCCGCTAATTATATCTTACTGTTCGGACGAGTACCTTAACGCCGCTCAACGCGGAGTTGACGGTGGTCAACCTCTAAGCGTATGGATTTTCGGGGGTGGAATCGAGCGGGACGGGGGGACCGCTCGAAAACGGGGGTACGGGCGCGGGTCGAAGGCGAAGGCCTTCGGCCCGTTGCTCGTTCTCGTAGGTGGCGCAATCAGCACATCATTCGGGCGTTAGCCGCCGTTCGTTATCGCGCCGAACGCGCTCGAACTCCGCGGCCAGCGCCGTCCCGCCGAGTTCGGGATGTAAATACTTCTGCTGCTCGATGACCTTAATGATCCCCGCGGCCGGTTCCCCTAGCGCGCTTCGACACTCCAGATCACGTAACAGCGATTTCCAACGAATCGGATGCGTGGGCGTCAGACCGGTCGCGAGCCGATTGAACTTCGGCAAGGCCTCGGCGAATTGACCCAACCGAAAGAGCGATTCCGCCTGCCCGAAGGCGACGCGAAGGTCGGTTTCATTCGCCGATAGAGCGACTCCGTCCTGCGGTGAAGCACACTCATCAAACAGCACCCGCGCCCGTTCATACCGACCGGCCTGGAGGTTTGCCTCCGCCAACTGCACCCGTAGCTCACGGCGATCAACGCTTGCCGTCGTCGCGTCATTGGTTTCCGCCCAGGCGTTCAGTTGTTCCGCAAGCAATAAGGCGACCTCCGCCTTTTGCTGGGCGGGGCCTTCGTTGCCCGCCGCGCGGAGCTTGTCAACGTCGGCGATCATCGCCGCGTAGAGACCTCGCAGGGTCGGCCCGGCGCTGTCAGGCGCCGCCGCGACATACGCGGGGATCGCCCGTGTCGCTTCTTCGAGCTGCCCAAGCGCCTCATATCCGAGCAGCCGAACACGCCAAACCCGTCCCCAAAGCAGCGGTTCTTCGGGGTAATCCTGCTCAAAGTTCGATAGCAGTTCGATGGCTTGTGCCGGTCGATCGATCCGTGGGACGATCGTCGTCTCTGCGGTGAGCACCCGTGCCTCGGCCAACAGCCGACGCGGGGACGTCTCGTTCGGCGATTGCGGTTCGCCGCTCATCCCCTCACCGGCGCGGGCCATGAAATCGCGGTACGCCGACAGAATGGTGTCGGCGCGGAGTATGAGGTCGATCGCGTCGCCGGCGCTATCGGCAGCAGCGCGCTGTAGAGCCGCAGCGAGAGAGCGAATGCGGAGGAACCCGCTGTGCAGGAAATGCTCGTGCGCGGCATCGACCAACCGGAACTGCTCCGCCGCGGCGTCGAACTCACCCAATTCATCCAGCAATTGCGCGTAATAGAAGCGCCAGTATCGCTCGGCCTCGGTGCCCGCGTGGTTCGTAAGCAGAACCTCCAACGCCATGCGATAGAGCGCTGTGACCTCGTCCTTCGAGTGTTGACCCGCATCGTGATACAACTCGGCGGCAAGTTGCACGGCGAGCGTACCGGCGTTCAAGGCCCGGTCGAACTTGGGTTGGAACCGCGCGGCCTCGATGAATCGTCGGGAGGCGGCAAGGTGATCACCCTTTCGATAGTGGGCCACCGCGACATGATAAATCACCTCCGGCGCCAATGATTTCGCTCCCTCGCTGGATTGGGATAGAACTCGTTCGCCGGCGGCGATTGCTCGGTCAAGCAACGTTGGCGCCGCCTTCGGCGATGATTCGGCTTCGGAGATCAACCCCGCGATGTAGGCACACTGCTCGAACGGATCGAGCCGCCCCACGTCCGCGTCGTGTCCCATCGTTCGGTAGATCACGGCATAAATCGCATCCCGCCGATGGGGTTCTTCCGAGGCCAGTTGGGCAAGCGTTTTCCAGGCCAATGCCCGCAACTCGGTCACTTCCACCGGGCGACCCGCTTTCTCAGCCGCAGAGGCCCGCGCCTCGTGGACCGACTTCTCCAATACCGCTGCGGCCAAACGCAGCCCGAAACGATCTTCACTCCCTGCTCCGGTGTCACCGCGTAGACGAGCCACGGCGGAAAGCGCATCCTTAAACCGTCCGTCGTCGCGGTCGTTGCGGGCCATCTCGATCGTGGCCAGGGTCACGGCCCATTGGATACGCTCTTTTTCGACGACGTCTGTGAGTCTCTGCGCGAGGGCGACCGTCCCGTCGAGTTGTTCCCGGGCGGCTGCATGGTCGTTGAGCCGGCGATGCGTCATCCCGGCGAGAAGCAATGCCGGCGCTTGTACGTGACTGCGTTCGTGCGGCGTCTGCAGGATCGAGGGTTTGACGGCGAACGTCTCGATGATTTCATTAAGCTCTCGGGCCCGCGTCGAATCATCGTCCGCTCGCGGCAGCGCGTCATAAAACATCGCCCACAGCAATAAATAGTCCGCACTTCCCATCAGTCGATCGAGTTCATCGACATACCCTCGCTGTTCGATGGCCTCGAACTCCTGGGTGGGCAGGCGGTCTATCCGCACCGATTCATCTTGCAACCGATGGGCCAACGACCGGACAGCCTCCACGGCACGCGATGCGAGGACCGTAAGCCGCGCTCGATCGTCGTCATTGCCACCGAAATACAGAATGTTCGTGGAGAATGGCTCGGCTTCTTCATAAAGCAACGAATGCCCTAGCGTGTATTGCCACTGAAACCGGCGAGCGTCCTCCGGATTGTCCTCGACCAACTGCTGGAGGATCCGGTTGGCCTCCGCGATCGACGCCCCGCGTTCCTCGACAGGCCGCGAGGCGTCGGCGAACTCCGCGAGCTTCACCTCACGCATCAGCAGGTGCGTCGTGGTCGCGTTGGTTGGCGGGAAATCCTTGAGGTGAAGCTCAAGAATCTCGCTAAGCCCTCGCTTCTTCAAGGCCTCGCGGAACTGGACAGCGTTCAAGCGGGTTTCTTCGGCAGGCGGTTGGAGGACCGCCGACGAGGTCGGAGGCGGATCAGCAGACCACGCCGTTGACGCGACTGCCAAAAGGAGAAGCACCATTCTGCACGCGAGAGTTCGTGCCGGTCGGGTGGCCCAGGTCCTTTGGACCTGGGGGAGACGATGATTTTCGCTCAGCGTAATGCCCACGATCATCGCCTCCCCCACCTCCAAAGGAGGTGGGCCACCCGACCTTGAAGGGGGAGGGAGTGTGCGGACTGCGCCAGGCAAGCTATGGCGTGGCAAAGGCAACGTTCTCACATCCGGCGACGAGCACGGCGTTCCAACACTTCACTACCTGGTCCCATCGTATTTCGTCATGGGCCATGATTATGACCGGCGTCTTGCGATCGAACCCCGGTCGTTGTTGGACGCCGCGAAGGAACTCGGACAGTCCGTCGATGCGGGTCGGTGCTTGCCCAAATCCGTCGATGCGGATCGCGTAATCCTCCGGTCCCGGTCCCATCGGCGTAAGGCGAATGATGATCGGGCTTTCCGGAAGCGGTACGGCCGGACCGCTGCCCGACCCGCCCGCATATTTTGGCATTTCGGAGGTCAGCAATCCCTCCGGCTTGGCAAATCGCGTCGTGGTCATAAAAAAAATGAGAAGCAAGAACGACATGTCGATCATCGGCGCGAAGCGGCTGAGGGTCATCAAGGCGCTGGGCGGCGTGTAGCGGCGGCGAGGCGGACGAAAGTGTACTGTCGCCTCGTCGCCGGTCTCCCTTGATACGTGGCCCGACCAACCCGAAGTGATCTCCATGCTACCCCCGCTCCTCGGCAATGGCGGCGACGTGCAACACTTCGATGTTGTTCCGCGCGACGGCTTGCATCGCGGCGCGCACGTGCTCGAAACGCAGACGACGGTCCGCGCGGATGACTACCTTGATGTTGGGCGATTGCTGCTGGAGGGCCGCCAAGTGATCGGAAATGCCCCCCAACGACTCCGGCGGGTTAGGCCCAAGACTGTACACGACGGCATCGGGATCAGCCTGGGACTCATTCACCCGGCAATTGATCACCACCCGTTCGGGCATTTGCGACACCCGGGCGAGGCTGTCGGGAGGATCGGGCAGCATCATTGCCAACTGCTCCGCCGAGGTGAACCGCGCGACGAGCATGAAGAAGATCGTAAGCAGCATAAACACGTCGATCAGCGGCGTGAAGTTGAACGCCACGCCTGACGCCCTCCGCTGGTAGCGACGTCTACTGTGCATGCGCGGCTCTCGCGGCTTGGACCACGTTAGCACCAACACCCGTGAGCGTTGGGGAGAGGGATACACCCCCCGGAGCGGGAGCGGCATGGGACGGCCCCGCGCCGCGAACAGGCGACTTGAACGCGGCCAGAAGTCGATCGGCGGCCATGGCGCATTCGGCCGTCATCACTTCGATCCGATTGCGAAACACGGCGTAGATGCTCAGCGACGGGATGGCTACGGCCAATCCCCAAAACGTAGCCACCAAGGCGATGGACACTTT
The DNA here is from genome assembly GCA_020056715.1 of Phycisphaerae bacterium. Taxonomy (GTDB): domain Bacteria; phylum Planctomycetota; class Phycisphaerae; order UBA1845; family UBA1845; genus SBAX01. Next base: position 13,547 of record JAGVHG010000151.1, read on the forward strand.
GTCGGCCACAACCTGTGCACGGGGGAACGAGTCAGCCGCATGGATCGCGGAGAAGAGCAGGATCATCCCCACCACCGTTCCGAACAGCCCGATCATGGGCGAGACGGCCCCGATGATGTTGAGGTATTCGATCTTGCGATACAGCTTGGCGGAACGCTCCTCGATCGCTTCCTCGAGCGCCCGCTCCATGGCCCCGAACCCGTTGGGCGCCTCCCGCAAGGCCGCATGAAGCACGTAGCCGACCATGCTCGGTTCATTCGCCGTGAACTGAATGGCTTCGAGATACTTCCCGGTCTCAATCAGTTCTTGCGCCTGCCGAACGGATTCCGCGGGCACGATCGTCGAACGCCGAATGGAAAATAGGTGCTCGACGGCAAGTGACATGGCCACGACGGAGAGCAAGATGATGAAGTAAGCGATTACGCCCCCTTTGACGACAAAAAAGTCGAAGTAGGTCAAACCGCCCGACATTCCGGCCCCCGCTTCGAACTCCGGCTGCGCCGACGCCGGCGCGACGAAGATGAACGTCATGGCCAGCGCCAACAAGACCGTTAGAGATAGCAATCGCATCAAAACCAAATCCTCCTCAATAAACTCCCTCTCCCTTCAAGGGAGAGGGTTGGGGTGAGGGCCGCGCCGCCAAAATCACCCCTCACCCAGCCTCTCCCCTCCAGGGGAGAGGGGGTCTTCGGACAAACCCTACGGTGTCGCGCTTGTCGAACGTAGCCGCGTGAGCATCGCCTGGGCCTTTCCGCGCGTTTCGTCGCTCAGTCGCTTGTGTGCCAGACACTCTTCAACGAATGCGACCGCTTGATCCGTCCGCCCCAGACGCTCCACCGCGGAGGCAGCGCCCAAAAGTCCATCCGCCGCCCGCGGATCGTCGGACATGTGCACTACCACTCGTAGAAACGGCCAACTCGCGCGGATCACATCTTCTCGCGCCGCGGCGGTTCGCAGAAGGGTCTCTCCCTTCAGTAGCAGAAAACTCGGCAATGACGAATCGGGACAGTCGCGGATCGCGCGGTCCAAGTTCGCCAGCCGCTCCGGGCCGACGCCTCCCTTCAACGTCTCCTGCATGGCCGCCAACACGCCGGAGTAGACGCGCTCCGACCTGACTGCTTCGGGGATGGGAAGGGTCGCTACGGTCGCCGCCGCTCGCGCCGCTCGTTCGTCCTCCGCGCGACGAAGAATCTCGTACCGTAGAACCTCGAACAGCACGCGCAACGTCTCGCCGGGGTTTTGGCTCAGGGCCGCGTCCAACTGCTCGATCGCCCGTGTGAACTTCGCGTCACGCTTGGCCGGTATCGTCTGGGGAACCAGCTGCGCCGCCGTCGCCGGTCCGGCGAAGCGACCACGAACCACGCGGATGAAGTTCATCGTCGCCTTGTCGAGTTGCCCGATCCGGTCGTACGCCATCACCAACCGCGCCGCGGCCAAATCAGGCCAGAATTCGTCGCATAACCGCAAGGCCCGTTCATAGCGGACCGTCGCTTTCTCGAACTCGCCCGCCTGCAGAAATCGCTCCGCCAGATTGAAGTCGTCGAACACTCCGCCCCGATCGACGACCATCAGGTCGATGTAATTCACCCATTGAGTTTGCAGTCGTCCGTCGGCGGTGCGGAATTGGAGTCGTCCCTGCTCGAATCCGAGGACCTTTGCCCCGGCGTAGCTCGTCCCCTTGGCGATGACCTGATCTGCAGCGACCGGAGTTCGCAGCCCCAAACAGACGATTGCAATCACGAGCCATCTAGAGCATGTGGGAGAACTCCCTCTCCCTTCAAGGGAGAGGGCTGGGGTGAGGGTGAGACATCCAAGTAACCGCGGATTTTCCCCCTCACCCAACCCTCTCCCCCAGGGGGGAGAGGGCTTTGCAAATACGCTGTCAAGGAAGATCATCGTCAGAGACAAACTTAAACTCCCCGCCATTCTCTCGAGCAATCGCCTCCAATAGTCGACGTCCGCCTTCGTCGAGATAGGCGATAGTGTAGATTTTCGTTCTTCGGCTCCGGTTCCAGTCGTCCAGCTTTCGCGGAAGATCAGGATCGAAAGTAATCCCGTCGGATAGAAGGTAAAGCAGATCGGGCTCCAGGGCGAGCGCACGTCGCAAGGCTCGCTCCGGCCTGGTACTACCCATGGGCGTCACTCCGGCAAGGAACTCAAAAAACTGCTCTTTGTTGGCCTCGATGGCGTTGACCAGCTTGGCGGGCGGGTTTTCCAGCGGCTCGCCGGAGTTAAAGAAGATGACGTGGAACTTTTGGCTGCGGCGAAGAGCCGAAATAGACCGCTTGAGTTCCGCCCGAACGTGATTGAACGTATCGATCATAGACCCGCTGCGGTCGACGACGTAGACGATGGAACGGACGCCAGGCGCCGATCCGCCAAGACCGAAGAATTCCGGTCCCGCCCCGCCGCCGACAGTCAGCCCGTACCGCGCCGCGTCGCCGCCGCCTTCCCCACCGCCCGGGCCGATGCCGATGACCGACATCCCCGGCGTCTTCGTCGTTCCCCCGCCGCGCAATGCCGCCAACGGATCAGTGGTGCCCAAAGGTGCCCCCGTGGGTCCAACGGCCGCCGTGGGGTTGGGAGTGAAGCGTCCCATTTCGCCCAGTTGAGTCGTCCGCGAGGGTGGAGAGTAATCGGCCGTTTCGGACGGGTTGACGCCCCGAGCGTCAATGTCACCGACAACCTGCGCGTGAACCACGGGCAGCTCATCGGATCGGTCGTGGGATGCGAATGGGAAAACGATCAGCAGCATCGCCCCCAGCGCACAGGCGTGCAAGGCCAGGGAGATTAGCCACGCCGCGAGTACCTTAACCCCGGCAATACTCAATAATGGTGGCGCCGCCACCTCGGCAAGGTCAGAGTCAACAGGATCGATCACGGGTGAAGCTTGCATGGGTGACGCTGGGAGGCTTCCGTCGACGTTCAGGACTGACGGTGCCGGGCCGCGTACCATCCTATACCGCGACCCGAAGATTACCGACCCCTGACTTTACGCCGTGGGACCGATCGGGTCAACGTCCGTCTGTGTGAGTCGCTTGGTAACGCTCCGTAAACATCCGACCAAACGCCCTGTTTCCCGCGTTCTAACGATAGAGTACACTCGCCGAATGGAAGCTGTGCGCAATAACGACCTCGCCGTAAGACTCAAGGGTCTTACGGCTTACGGGGGCCAATTGGCGAACCCTGCTCGGTGGTGCAAGCTCACCGTAGTCACCTGGGCATTCGCCTCGGCCTGTTTGGCCGTAACCCAGACTGACGCCGACCCCGCCGACCCCGAAAACCCGGCCAAAAACGGCTCGCTCGAGGTCCATTTGGCAACGCTACCAGGGTTCGCCGATGACGCTGCATTCCTCGCATCGGTCACCAGCCGCGTCGCCGAGCTGCAGCAGCAAGCTGGGGAGGCGACCGACAAGGTACGCAAGACCGGATTCCTCCTGGCCGCCGCGAACCTGATCTTGGCCGAGCAGTTGGAACCGCCAAGCTCACGGAAGTTTTTGCAACTCGACAAACCCCAGCTTGGCGACGACGCCCTCGTCGCCGCACGCGCACTCGACCGGGCAGACGCCCTGCTTTTCGAGGCTGAGACCTTCTTGCGAGCCGAGCAAAAAGGCTCCACGGACGAGAACCCGCCGCCAACCGACCAGGCCAAGGATCTCAGTCGCATCATGGACACGCTAAAGGCGTTCGCCCAAGCTCTACGTGCGTATCTTGTGACTGAGGCGGACGGCGATTCTTCGCGAGCCGCTCGACGTGCGGCATCAGGTCTTTCGGTGATCGTTGAAGATGATGACCCTCAAATCGCCGCCGCGGCTGCGTTTTGGCAGGCGTGCCTGCGGGCGATGGATCCCGACCCCACACCGGCGCTCGACATCCTCGATCGAGCGATCGTCGATCTGCCCGCCGACGCCCCGCGGTTCGGCTTTTTCTCCCGTCTGCTCCGTTGTCGCCTGGTGGCCGCTCGGGGTGGTCCGGCCGCCGCCCTCGCTCTCTTGATGCAGGTCGAGGAACGAGCCAACGGCTGGTTCAAGGCCGAGCCGGATCGTGCTTCGGCCATGCGTTCCTGTGCCTGGATTCGCCTTCGAATCTTGCAGGCTTGGCACGACCGTTTGGATGCGAAGTCGCAGGACGACGACCGTACTTGGTGTAAGTCACGAATCGACACCCTCCGCAACGAACGGTTTTCGAACGCCTCGGGCGCAACCCTGCTAAGGCTGAATCAAGCAATCCCCATAATCGCCCGACCGCCCGGCCCGAACGCAACACCACCCGAGGGAACACCGCCCCCCCCGTGATCCTTCCCGGCTTCTGTGTAAAAAACTGTAGCATCCCCCTTTTTGCCTGCCTATGATTCGGAGGGGTGTTGTCGCCTGTTGGGGGCATGGCGTTGAATTCTGTCGATCGATGGGGAGCTGCGCGTAGATGGGGCTATCAGTTACGTTTGTCAGTGGCCCACGCCGCTCTGGGAAAAGCGCCCTCATCCAGGCCATGACCCACCGGCTCTGGAAGAAGCCGCCCCACTACTTCCGCCTGGTCAAAGCCGGCTCCGACAAGGTTGCACCCAAACCCTGCACCGATAAGCCGTCTGAAAAATGCGCAGTAGCCTCGGCCCGATGGCTCGACTATGACCCAGAACACGTTTTCGCCATCCTCCCCGAGGCCCTGGCGGCAATCCATCGCCGCGACCGCTACGGATCCGTCGTGATCGAAGCCGACGCCGATCCCAACCTACGCTGCGCCTACCCCTACGATCACCGCGTCTTCGTGATGCCTTTGCCGAGTTCCATCTGCGAGGTCTTCCGCGAGACGGACCGAGCGGCCCAGGAGCTTCGCCGCGTTCTGGACGATACGGCCGCGTTCGCTTCGGAAATCTTCGGCCTGTTCGACCGAGACGCTGAGGATGCGCCGGAGCCGTCCGAGGATCGTCCGGACATGACCAAAACCCAAATGCGCGGCTTCCTCTACTCGCCGCTCGGCGACGAACTGGCGACGCGTATTCAGCTTCAGCAGCCCTACCATGGCCTAGTCGAAAGTGACGTGATCGTAGTCAACACCCGAGTCGGCGAGCGCAGCCTGGAGACGGAGGAATGCCTTCGCCGTGTAGTACGACTCCTCGCCCGAATCCGCGGCGTATCGGGTCGTCACGGCGAGTTGTTCATGTCCGAGCTATGCGATCAGGACGGCTCGATCGACCGACCGCTGCTTAAAGCCCTTAAGCCCATGTGTATTGGCGGGAAATAGTACGAACGGCGCAAGTAGTCCGCGGTTTTCGCCGATCTTGACGTAAGATTCATCGAGGGTAGATTACTTCGCACTTCAACCGCGATCGACCGATATGGATGACGTGGTTAGAGGCCGATTCCCCGATAGCTCAATGGTAGAGCGAGTCCGCCGCAGGCGGATTAACCGCATTGGGGCGCGGGGAGGCGTTGGAAGCAGGGATAGAATCCCCGATAGCTCAATGGTAGAGCGAGCGGCTGTTAACCGCTAGGTTCTAGGTTCGAATCCTAGTCGGGGAGGTTGACGTTTTTCGTCTACGTTTTACAGAGCGATTCGACCGGGAAGCGGTACACCGGACAAACCTGCGACTTAGATCGCCGGATCGCTGAACACCACGGGGCGAGTCTTAATCACCGTCGGTTCACGGCCAATGATCGCGGCCCTTGGCGCGTCATTTACTCGGAGAGCTACGAGTCCAGGCGTGAAGCCATGGCACGCGAGAAATGGCTGAAATCCGGCGTCGGACGCGTGTGGTTGGAGAATCTCACGGGTAGAGCGAGTCCGCCTGCGGCGGATTAACCGCTAGGTTGTAGGTTCGTCCGCCGAAGGCGGAAGTCGGGGATGTTGTAAGCGTTCCTTTAGATGTGTCTTTCAGACGAACGAGCATCCAGCGGGCGCGGCCTGCGCCGTCCGTTTCCACGCCCATCCGTAACAAACCGGCTTGTGCCGGTTCCCCGGCCGGAAAGCCGTCCCCGGAGTGTTACTTCGACAAGTCTTGAACTTCGACGCCCGGCGGCGCCTTAAAGACGAAGCGGTCGGGGCTGATCTTGTCGTTGATCTTGATGTCGCTGTAAGTCATCGTGGTCATCGGTTTCCCGTCGGGCGCGAAGACGACCATCTTGATCATCTGGCCGCTTTCCTTATCGAAGTGGATGACAGTCTTTCCTTGGCCTGTCTGGTCAGACTTCGGGGCCGCCTCGATTACCCATGCGGCGCGTCCGTCAGAAGATGAATCGGGTAGGACTTTGAGTTCGGCCGTGGTTCGCCAGACCTTAAACGGATCAGCGTCCGGCTTCTCGATCTTCATCTTCTGGGCCGACTTGGTGCCCGCTGCTTCGGAAATCGAGTAGGCGAACGATCCGTCGGTAACATACAGGACGGACGACTCCTGCTTGGTTACATTGCCGCCGACGTTGGTCTCCGAAACGCTCTTATTCTCGGAGCGCATCAGAAAATCGCCGCCCTTGCGGAGCATCTCCGTCGTACCGTCGTTCGTACTGACCATCGAGAAGCCCTCCTGCTTCATTTCGGTCACCATCTTGGTCTTCGCACTAAACGAGTTGAGCTTTTCCGTGGCCGTGGCGATTTTCTTGCCTACCTCCTCGACTGTCTCCGCTGAAACGGTCGCGCCGAAAAAAGCCAACCCCAAACCGAGAGTCCCGATGAGTGTAACTCGCTTTCGCATTGCAATTCCTTCCTGCACAATTCTGTGCATTGTTTTTTGATGGACCACCAGGCCGCCAACCCGATGCCGTCCTGGCGGTTTTGCGCTGTTATTTCCGGCACCGCAACCGCCCCTTTTCACCTATCCCAGCGTACCACGTTCCATTCGTTCGGTCACCTGCGACCAAAGAACTTGTGCTGCCGCCGGTTCTCTGATCTAGGCGGTATGAGTTCCCTGGTCGCCTGAGTCGCCCGTCAAAGCAATGGAGAACCTTCCGGATCGTGAAACACTACGAATCTACAAGCTGATACATCCCCTGGCCCGCGTACTTGAGCCTGCCCAGTGCGACCAGTTGATCCCAGACGGCCCTGGGGTACTGATGCGGCGGCGTGATGGCCACTATGCCCGAAGACTTGCCGCCCGACAAAGGCCCACGTCCAAGGCTCGATTCGTCGTCGAGGCGGGTGAGTTTGAGGCGCTTCTTGAACGCCTTTAATGCGTTCCGAAGCTCCTCCGGAGTCGGTGAACCTGACGGCAATGACGGTCCAAGTTCAGGCATAACCCGCCGCTCTCATGGATGCGTTTTTCACACCAATGATTATACAGCGCCGGTCAACCGCCAACAGTCTATCGGATAACCGGCGGTGCTTAAAGGTATCCCGTCTCCTCGCTGACGTTTAGACCTTTGTACAAGTCTGCGGAAGTGTGCCCGGCTGCCTAATAGAGGATGTCCCCGCGTTCCGCGGTAATCGGGGCGGCCTCTTCCCACCCCCGACGGACCAGCCCCAGCCCGTATAGGCAGAACTCGAAATCCTCGCTGAGGTGGCGGAAAAGCGAGGAGGGCGGTGCGTCGTTTTCCCCGGCGAGTTGCGAAACGATCGCGTAGGAACGCTTGCCCTGCGAGACGTAATCCAACAGAACATCCGATGGATCACGACTCACCCGTTTGAGTTGCTCGGGATAAACGCCGGCCCAGAAAAGCGTGTAATCGCCGATGTGCCGGTACATCACCCGGTCGCGCTCCACCGGTGTTGCTGGGTGCTCCTCCGAGGCCACCGCCAACATTGCCGCAACTTGTTCAAGCCGCTTCCCCGACGCATTGCGGATCGCGTTGAGCCGATCAATGTGCGTGAAGCTGACCAGCAGATCGGCGACATAGTCCGTTAAAACCGGGTCGCACATCCCCACTTCGGCGCAGAAGGCGTGCTCGACCAGCCCGGTGAAAAGCCGTCGGAGCGGATGGTTTGGGCTAATTGATTCCGGGTTCATGTCGCTGAGTCCGTACACGATACAAGATCCCCCCTCTCCGCGGACCGGGTACCCCAATGGCCGGGAAGCACCGATGACGCCGCGAGAGGTTCACGGAGTCGAGGGCCACGTATAGGCACTCGCACGGCCATCTTGATCGTAGGATTCAAGATTGCCGTAGGCAACTATTTCCAGGCCGATCCGGAGGTGGAAAAGGTCCGATAGCGTGTGATCGGGGAAACCGGAGAATGGAGTTCCAGCTTTGTGTATCGCTACTCGCCCTGCTTTTTTACGGGCTACTCAGGCTTGGCCGGCTCGGTCGCAGGCAGGGGCTGAGGCGGGGGCGGGGTCGTCTTCTCCACCGGCGGAGGAGGAGGCTGTACAGGGGTGGTAATCGATGGTTTGGGTTGACCTGGGCTTCGTAGCGAGTCATAGCGCTCAATCTGCGCGGTTGTAAGCAGCGCCTTGAGCCTTGCTTCCATCTCTCCGAAGAGCGCGTAAACCGGCTCTAATACTTTTTTCCGGGCCGCCTCCGTTGCTGCGATCTTGTCGCGGTCGCGAGCTTCCATGGCCGTTTTTTGGTCGACGGCGATCTTGGCAAGTTCCGCCTGCTTGGCCGCCTTGAAGTCGTTGGCCTTGACTTTGAATTCCTTGAGGATCGATCGCGCTGAATCAATCTGCCCCTGGTCCAACTGATAATCCTTGATGAACTCCTCGACGAACGTGTCGAAGATGGTGACGCGGAAGGTCTCCACCTCGGGTTCCGGAATACCGGCCGCCGGCTTTTTGGGGCGCGGCGGACTGCGATCGTCGGTCGGGGGTGGCGGGAAAAGCCCCGCGTCGGACGGCTGCCCCGACGCCCAATCGCTAAAGTTCTTGTCGATTTGCGAGAAAGTCTTTTCCATTTCCCCCAGGTCATAGTCGTGGGTGATTTTCTGCTCCGGCGTCAAGTTTATGCGCCACTCCTCATTGGCCTTGAGGATGGCCTCCTTGGCCAGCGCCACGAGCGGCTTCGCCGTTTTACCAATCCGCATGACCTCCTCGCGGTTGTCCGGCGGCTTTCCTCCAAGCTGGGCGGCGAGCAGATCGCGAATCGCCGGCCAAACCTCGGCCTCGTGCTCCTTGAGAAAGCGGCTGACCTCGCGTTTCATCAGCTTCTGCGTTTCCGCCGTCTGCGCTTCGTTGAGGTTGTAACGGCGGGAAATGTTTTTCACCGCCTCCTCCATGATCTTCTCGACCGTCGCGGAGGTCGGTGTGGTTCCCGATTCGAGAGCGGTAGCAGCGTTCGCCGCCGCGGGTGCGGGCTGCGCTGCGGGCGGATTTGCGGGTGGCTGAGGTTCCTGCCCGGCTGCGATCGTCGTGAAGACCGTTAGCACCGCGCCTCCAAGGCGCAAAGATATCCGCTGCAAAAACTTGCTCCAATGTCCTAAGGTCTTTTTCACAATCGCCATCCTACCGTCGGTATTATAACAATCGAGGCGGTGTCCGGGTTGCAGTCCAGGTGCGATTGAAGTTAGTCGCGCGGCCCCGACCGCCCTCGCAGCCGGTCAAGATAATAGCGAAGTTGGTAGCGCCACAAGCGCTTTTGGATTTTCCGAACCGGCCCATTGTCTTCCAGGGCCGCTGCGGCACGTCCCAACATGTCCCGAGCCGCACGCCATTGGCCCAACCGCATGTGGGCGATGGCCGCGCTGAACATCGCCCCCCCGAACCCGGGCTTGCCGCGAACGGCACAAAGGCAATGTTCCAGCGCCGCATCGTATCGCCCGTTTTTCAGGAGGCAAACGCCTAACTTATGATGGGCAAAGGGATTATGCGCATCGGCGGACAACACACGGCGGTACCGGTCCGCCGCCTCCGACACTTTGTCGATCGCCAGAAGGGTGTCTCCCAGGAGCAACATCACATAAGCACTGTCGGTGCCGCGTTCGATGGCCGACTCCAACCGCGCCCTAGCCTCCTCAAACCGCCACAGTTGACACAGCGCTTCGCCGGCGAGCGCGTCGGCCTCGCCTCGGTCGTATTCCAACTCTTCGTTGTCGTCGATCGCTTCCAAGTCTTGAATGGACGCCCAGGCCTTGTCGGGCTGGCCGCAACGGATCCAGATACGCCCCAGGGCTAACCGCGCCCCGGCATGGCGGGGGTCCAGTTCGAGGATGTGCTCCAGCTTGGCACTCGCGGCCGCGACCTCTCCCGATTCGAGGGCCAGGTCCGCCAAGTCGAAGAGCAAGTCAACGTTTCCCGCGTCCTCTCGTAGCTCACGGAGCAAATATTCGCGGGCCTGTTGGCGATCCCCTTTGGCGCGATACGCCTCGGCGATTCGACTGTTCACCCCAATGTACGCCGGCTCCAAGTCCAACACCTTTTCCCAGCAATAGATCGCCCGATCGTGCTGCCCACGCGCCGCGAGCGATCCGCCGAGATAGAAGAAGCAGTCCGGGCACTCGTCGTCGAGCTGCTGGGCAAGGTAAAACATCTCCTCGGCCTGATCGTGCCGGCCCAGCTCGGCGTAGATGTATACGCGATGACAGTACGCCGGCTCGAAATCGGGGTGTTGTTGAGCGAGGGCTTCGAAGATCTGCAGCGCCGCTCCCATGCGTCTGAGCCGAGCCAGCGTCGCACCAAGGGCAAGAGCTACCTCGCGGTCGTCGCCATCGAGATCAAGCGAACGTTGATACGCTTCCGCGGCGTCCTCGGTGCGGTCCAGTTCTTCGAGTAGATAACCGCGCTGCGCGTGCCAGAGAGCGTTGGTGGAGTGGATGGCCAAGGCGGCCTCCAGTTCCGAGAGCGCCTCCGCCCACCGATGGGACTCGGAGAGTTGCTGCGCCCGTTCAACGCGTTGTTCAGCCTCAAGCCAGTCGTTCATAGGCCTAAACCCCCACGCCCGCCCGGGAACCTGGACCCTTCTATTCTATACGTCTTATCGGACAAGGGCAAGGGTATTGGGAAGTGGCCGGCGGGTCGATTTGGGCAGCGTCCGGCGGCTCGACCCGGAATCGGTCGAGCCGCCGTCAACGCGTTTGCGGACCTCGACTCTTGATCTTTCGGGCTGCCGGTATCGTATGTTTACAAACAGGATACCCGCTACACCGCCGAGGAAACAGCCATGGGTGCTTCGCGCCGAGACAGAACGCTCCATTTGAGACCGCGAGCCTTCACGCTCGTGGAGCTTGTCATGGTGGTTGTGATTATCGGCATCGTAGCCGGAATTGCGGTCCCGCGAATGTCGAGCGCGGCCACGCACGCGTCGGCCAACGCCATGCAAGCGACACTGATGAACGTCCGCACCGCGATCGAATGCTATTACGCCGAGCACAATCGCTATCCGGGATATGACCCAGCCGGAACGATGGGTGGATCGGCGAGCGGTGACCATTTCGTCAAACAACTATTAATGTACAGCGACGCTTCCGGAAACAGCAATGCGACTCGCTCGGGAATGTACAAGTTCGGCCCGTATCTGCGGGCGCCGTTCCCGATCAACCCGGCCAACAACCTCGCCACGGTACACGTGAAGGAAACGAGGGCCGCCCCGAATCCCGCGGACGGCTCGGTGGGTTGGGTTGCCGTCCTAGCCACCGGCGACTTCGGGGTCAGCGCCACGGATACGCAGCTCGATCATCTCGGGGTGACCGAGGCGCTCGGCAAGGCTGGCGCCCGGTTGCAGATCAATTAAGGCGGTAGAGGCGGTGCGACTGACTCATGAAGAACATCGAAGCTCAGTATTTCGGCCGTACCGCGCGAGGCGGGTTCACCATCGTTGAGGCCGTCATGGTCATGGTGATCCTCGCGATGTTCGGCATGATCGCCGTACCGCGCTACGCCGCTTTCACCGCGACGGAAGAGCTCGAGGGAGCGGCGCGGCGTATCACGACCGACCTGTCGCTGGCCCAGCGCCGGGCCAGACAATCCAGCGCTAGCCAAACGGTAACATTCGACGTGGCCCAAAGCCGGTATTCACTAGTCGGCATGCAACATCCCGATCATCCGGGCCAGCCGTTTGAGATTCGCGTCGGCGACGAACCGTATCGCGCCCGGATCGTGTCGGCCTCCTTTGGCGGCGATGCAACGCTCGTCTACGACGGCTTCGGCAAACCGGACAGCGGAGGCCAGGTCGTGATCGCCGTCGGGGCATACCAAAAAACGATCCAAGTTGACTCCGGCACAGGCCAGCCTCGCAACAATGGCGAGCTAATCATCTGGCAGGATCCCAATCCCCAACCACTACCTGTGGCGCTACAATGACGAACGCCGCTTCACATATCCGCCGCGGCTTCACCTTGGTGGAGATGGTCTTGAGTATGGCCGTCATGACGATCCTGCTGGGCGGGATCGCCTCGGCCATGATCCTCGCCAGCCGCGCCATGCCCGACCTCGCTACCCCGCTCAAGGCCATGGCCGATGGCTATTATGCTGCCGATCAGTTGGCTGGCGAGTTGTTCGCGGCCCAGACCATCACCGCCCGCAGCGCAACGTCTGTCACGTTCACCGTCGCGGATCGAAATAACGACAGCATCGCCGAGACAATTCGCTACTCGTGGGGCGGGGCAGGTCAGCCGCTGACGCGGCAATACAACATTGGAACGGGAACTTGCGCCAATGCGAATTGCACAGGCGTCGGAACGCCGTGGTCGTGCTGCACCGCAGGGGGGACGGGAACCTGTACAAGTGCCGTCAATGCGGGGTGCGTGTCCGCCGGAGTGCCGTGGGCTTGCTGTACCGGGAGTGGCGTCGGCAGCACCGTGCTCGACAACGTCTATCAGTTCAACCTGGGCTACGTCACCCAAGTCATCAGCAGCGTCACCAAGGTGACCATCGTCAACATCACTCTCCGCGCCGGCACCGACGCAACCTCCCGCGTGGATACCTCTGTGCAATTGCTGAATCAACCGTCGTGAGGATGACCATGACGAAACTTCCTAGTGTCGTGCATCACGCAGATCGCCTCCCATCAGAGCCGCGAGCGGAAGCGAGCGGATGGGTCGTGTCGCTCCCGCTCCACGCTCTGATCGAGCCGCGACCGTTAGGAGGGTGGCCCACCTCCTTTGGAGGTGGGGGCGGCGATGATCGTGGGTCTGAGGCTGAGCATATTTCATCGTCTCCCCCAGGTCCAAAGGACCTGGGCCACCCAATCACCTCTCACCCGACCTCTCCACTCCAGGGGAGAGGGGCACGCAGTGGATTCAGCATGGTGGAGGCCGCGTTCTGTGTCGTACTCGTCGGCGGACTCGTCGTCGTATCCCTCGATACGCTGGGCGCCTCCAAGATGGCCCAAAGGAATCTCGGCGACCATGCCCTCGGGCAACTCCTGGCCTCGGCGTTGATGTCCGAAATCATGAACCAAAGTTACCAGGACCCTAACGAATTGGCCCTCTTCGGGCCGGAGCTCTCGGAGAATCCCACCTTGCGCTCAAGTTTTGACGATGTCGACGACTATTCCGGCTGGAGCGCGTCCCCGCCGCAAAACCGGGACGGGACGAGCATACCGGGTCTAAGCGGATGGCGGCAAAGCGTGACCGTTGACTTCGTAGATCAGGCAGATCTGAATAACCCATGGGTTTCTGGTACGGGCGTGAAGCGGGTCACAGTCACGATCACGCACTACAGCGTCGTCGTGGCCACGTTGGTGGGAGTCAAGACCGGTACCCCGGAGGGGTTGTTGCCCGTGTAGACCTGATAGTTAGGTTTGGAAACGATGAAGCAACCTCAAGAGCAGCGTAGGCGCGGCAGCATGTACGTGGCCGTGTTGGGCAGCACGATGGTCATCACCGTCATCGGACTGTCCGCCATGATGCTCGCCCGCGTGGAACGCAGTTCCGTCGTGGGAACGGCCGACCTATCCGCGGCCAGGTTCTACGCCCAGTCGGCGATCGAGATGGGACAGCACAAAATCCGCCAGGATTCCAACTGGCGAACGACCTACTCGAGCGGCGTATGGGAGACCGACCGTACGATCGGCAGCGGGAAATACACTCTCGAAGGCATCGATCCCATAGACGGCATCCTGAGCAACTCTGCCTCCGACTCCCTTCTTCTGTGCGGAACCGGCAACGCGGGTCAGTCGCGTTACAAGTTACAAGTCACGCTCGTGTCCAAGCCCAACGCCCTGACCTGCCTCCAGGTGGCCATGCACGCCGGTACTGATCTGACTTTCAGCAGCGCCACCGTCCAAAGCAACCTGGTCACCATCAGCGCCAACGGCAAAGCAACTACGGCGGGGACTTCGGCGATCTACCCCAAAGTCGAAGCCGTTGATATCATTACCGGAGCAGGATACCAATCGACTGTGACGACAGGCATCACCCCGCGGACAATGCCGGACGCGACCGCGTTCGACTACTACATTCTTAACGGCACGCCGATCACCTATGCGACCATCCCCAAATCGCAAGGGGAAACCACCATCGAGAAGGACGTACTTAGCCCAGGCCGCAACCCGTATGGACTGACGAATCCCAACGGCATTTACGTGATTGACTGCCTGGGAGGAGACCTACGCATCCGGAACGCACGCATTGTGGGCACTGTGGTGATCCTCAATCCGGGCGTCTTTTCGGTACAAGAGTCCGTCAACTGGGAACCCGCGATTGCCAACTACCCATCACTCCTTGTCCGCGGTAATGCAGAACTCGCCTTCACCACCACGCTCCTGTCGGAGGCCACCATTAGTAAGGACTTAAACGGTGATTCGGACAAGCTCGACAGTTATCCGTCGATCATCACGGGTCTCGTCTATGCCTCAGGCAACCTCACAACCAAAACCTACGTGACCATCGACGGCGTGCTGGTAATCGGAGGAACGCTGACCGCGACGAACAACTTGAGCCTGA
>JAGVHG010000189.1 GCA_020056715.1 Phycisphaerae bacterium
GTCGCCCGAGCAGCGCGCCCGCGCGGTCGGGAACGCGGTGCCGCCGCCCCTCTTTTCCGCCGTGGCGGGGGCGTTGGTTGAGCAACTTCAAAGTTGTCCACGACGAGCTTCACGAGTTCGGCGAGCGGCGTCGTCGCGCCGGCAGTGATGGCTGTTCGGTTTGCCTCGTTTTCCGCGATCATCGTGATGCGGGCGCGGTCGAGGGTCAGGCCAGCCTTCCGGTTCACTTCCTCGAAATAGGTCCTGTTCGGAACGTGATGCGGTATTAAGAAGAGCCGCAGAGGCGCGGCCACTGAGAAAAAGCGAAACCAGTCTTCATCGATATGTTTGAGGTTTAGTTCGTCGAACTTATCCGTCCAGTTGTCTCCGCAAGCGCATTGTCCAAGCAAGAACAGCATGCCCCTACGGTCGTCAGGTGTCCTCTTCCACACGGCGAAGTCGATACCAAGATCCTTTACGTCCTGGTGGCTGGGATCGTCTGGCCTACCTGGCGCAGGCTGCCATACCCATTCTCCTGTCTCGGCGTGCATCTTGTCGACGACAGACCTGAACTTGGCAGTCCGTTCATCCTCATCGTCAATCGGCCAGCCTGTTCGCATTGCGTCAGCACCCTCGCCTGCAAAGCACTTCACCACATCGCGGGAGAGCCGCTCGAACGATGGCGGTAGCGCGTTGTACGGAGCGCTTGTGACATTATGAGCGGTGCTAATCGCCAAACACAGTTCGTAGGCCAGAGTATGTGAGCGCCTATAGGTCAGGGTGTTGCCGCTCTTGACGAATGGATAGCAGTCGCTCATCAATTGGGCGCGTCGTTCGATCTCGTCTGCGATAGCACCGACAGCGTCCTCGACTTTGCTGTCGTCGACTGCCCACTGTGCATTGTCAGCCGTATCCAATGCTCCAAAATCATCCATCGCGTCGGCGGTGCGATCATCCCTCACGCCTTCGTCCATTGGGCAAGAGCCATCCTTGACAGCGAGAAACTCGGTTTGGTCCGCGTTCTTGGCTGTGCGCTGGTCGGACCTGCGAGACTCCCAGTCCGCGTTAGCCATCCGAATCCTCTTCGGGCCCGGTGAACGCGTTCTTGATCCGACTGTGGACGTCGCGGGCCAAGGTCAGGACTTTCTTGCTCGGCTCAACCAGTTCTTTCGCCTGTTCGGTCTTGATCTCGCCTTCGGAAAGCGTGACGAGAACGCTGCCGAGCGACTCTTGGGCATCCATGAGCCCGGAAATCACGCGATCCTGCGCCGGTCTGGTCAATTCGATGACCTCGGCGACCGTCTTCCCCCGCTTTAGCAACTGCAGGCGCCGTGGGTCCGCGACCGCTCTGGCGAGGTCGGAGATATTGCGCGAATCGCTAATAGCCGGTTGGCGTTCCTTGGACTTGTTGCCAAAAAGGTAGGTAATCAAATCCTCCGCGTCGTCGAGCCGCTTCTTGGGGACGGGTTCCTTTTTCTTGCCTTCCGACAGGTCTTCGAGCCCAAGCCAACGCCGCACCGGGCTGTAGCCTAGCGCGGTATACACCCACGAAAAGGGGTAATCAGGATTACTGCCCCGGCCCTTCCGCAAACTATCACCGGGTTTGAAGCGGGCCTCGTCCATCAACTGATGTACGAAGTAGAAGCCTTCGAGCATGCGCGGGGTCGTCCGATGCTGATCACCGATCATCTGGATCACATCATCGAGGGTCAGATCACGGTTCTCGAGCACCTGGGCGATCCATGCCGCCTTTGCGTACGAGTCCCATGGTTGTGACGCCGCGATGTGGCGGACACCGAGGTACGGAAGCAACTCGTTTTTCCACTCGCTCTCCTCGAACACCAGAACAGGTACTTCGATGATGGGCCTACCCTTGTGTTGTTCTTGAAGGGCTTGGGACTCGCGGACACGGGGCTGTTGGTTGGCTGCGCGCTTGTCATCCGCAAGGATGAGGCAGGCCGCAAGGCGGCGGTTACCTTCAACGATTCTGACTCCTTTGCCTTTGGGGTCTTTTAGGCCAACAAGGGGCTCTGCGTCGAAGTAGCCGTTGACCGCGAGGGAGCTGAGTACGTCCTCGATGCCGAATTTTCCAACAAGTGTGTCGAGGATCTGTGTTTCATTCCTCATGCTTCCGGCAGTCCCGCCGAACCGTGGGTTGCGGGTGTCCAAATGGATATCCTCTAGCCTGAGCCGTTCGATCCGCTCTTCTTTGGCTTTCGGTGAACTTGCGGTTGCCTTTGCCATCGGTGCTCCTCGGAATCGTCGTGATCTTCCAGTTCCGCCTTATAATACTCTATCGACCGCGGAAGCCTACTCTCTGCTCAACGACGGTCGGTGGCCCAGGTCGAGCCCCGTGGGCCCATGTAATGTTCGGTCACGAACGCCGTCCTCGCCGCAATGCCCGGTCCATCTCGCGTTTGTGTTCGCGGGTTTGGAGCGTTCGGCGTTTGTCGCCCAAGGTCTTCCCGCGACAAAGCGCGACCGACACTTTGGCGATCCCGCGTTCGTTGAAGTACATGCGTAGCGGCACAAGGGTTAGCCCCTTCAGCTCCACCTGTGGCCGCAATTTCCTGATTTCGCGGGCATGGATGAGCAGCTTGCGGCGGCGTAGCGGTTCGTGGTTCAGCGCATGCGCAAACGTGTAGGCCGCGATGTGCGAGCCGATTAGCCAAAGCTCATCGTCCTCGATCCGCGCGTAGGCCTCCTCGATCGAAGCGTTTTTATCCCGAAGGCTTTTGACCTCCGTCCCCCGCAACATGATCCCGCACTCGAATTGTTCGAGGATTTCAAAGCGAAAAGCGGCCTTGCGATTGCGGCAAACGGTATCGTCGGCAGGTTGTTGCTTTGACATAACTTATGTGTTCACAGGCATTTACGTGCAAAGTTGGGCGCGGGCTTAAGAGGGCCTATAATTTCATACGATTGTAGCTGTGGGTGCGCCCTCCGCAACCGACCGCGTCGGCGGATGCTATAATGAAAGGTAGGAGTGATCGTTGAACGTGACACAACGTGAGGCGACGACCAGCCGGGAGCGTGAGGTTCAGCTCATCGGCCGGGCGCGTGGGGGTGATCGTATCGCCCTGCGCGAACTGGTCGATCTGCACAAGGATCGTCTGTTCGCATTTATCTGGCGGATGGTCCGCGACCACCATGAGGCCGAGGACATCTGCCAGGACGCATTCCTCAAGGCCTTCGCCTCCCTCGATACGTTCTCCACCGAATACCGCTTCAGCACTTGGCTGTTCACCATTGGGTACCGCGTTTGCCTGAACCGGTTGCGGAGAAAGCGTCCATTCTCGGGCGATTTGGATTTTTCGGCGATGGCGGCCGAAGGCGGGGCGAGTCCCTCGGCGACGTTGGAATCGGAGGAAGCCGGTCGCGTCCGGGCGTCGATCTGGTCGGCGGTCGATCGACTCAGCCCGCCGCAGCGTGCCACGATCCTCCTCTTTTATCGGAATGATTTCGGCTGCCAGGAGATCGCTCGCGTCTTGCAGCTTCCTTTGGCGACGGTAAAGAGTCATCTGCACCGGGCCAGGGCTAGGCTTCGTGAGCTTCTGGAGGCCCTGCCGGATCAAGATTGGAGTAATTTCCGCAACCTTTCGGAACGAGCCGGATAAAAGCAGGTATCGGCGGCCCAGAGCGGGCCGACCTGCGAGTGCTGTGATGCGTTGCGAAGAAGCACGACAACTATTCGACGCCTACCTGGACGGTGAACTCTCCCCGTCGCTGGCCACGGAGCTTGGCGTCCATCGCGTGCGCTGTGCGGAGTGTCGCCGTTCGTTGGCCCTGTTGGAAGTCAGCGGACACATCATCAGTTCCGATCGTGATCCTGTGGCCGTGCCGGACGATTTTTCCGAGCGTTTGCTCGCCTGCGTCGACGTCCGCGAGCACGGATGGGTGGCCAAGGTCCGGCGCACACTCTATTTCGTCGGTCCCCTCGCCGCCGCCGCTGTAATCGCGATGGCGTTTCTTGGGTTCTTTGACCGCGGTCGCGATTCAAGGGTCGCGGGCGTGAAGGTCGAACCGACCCACGTCGAGGCCGGCGCTCCACGGCCCAACGCCTCAGCTCCCTATGATCGTGAGGCCGCTGACCGGGCTATCGACCAGTGGATCGGGCAGATGCAGGCGAATCGGGCCGACAAAGCTCAGACCGGCGAGTCCACCCCCAAGCCGCCCGACTTGACGATCCTACAGATCCTCGAAATGCTCAAAGACGCCAACGAGGGTGGTCCGGAGCTTCATCATTTTCCAGGCGCCGACCTCAACGAACTCTTCGGTCCTCCCGATGAGCATCCTGTCGACGACGAGGATGTCGAAGACCTGTAATCCACAGATCGGCGGATGCGTAGCGTCATCCCCCGTGGGTGACGCCGATTCCATTCTTCAACAAACTGTTGGTGGTTGAGCTTCTCCGGTGAGAACGATCGGCCCATTCAGCGTTCGGTCGGCCGTCGCACGCGGGGCGTTCGTCTTGCTGTACGCGACCGCGGCGGTTGCGGCCCAGGCGCCAAGCGCTGGAAAAGAGAAGCCGACGATAACCCCGATCGCCCGCTTCGTCCCTGCCGGGGCGAAACTCTTCGTCGAGTTGCGCCGACCGGGCGAAGTGGAGGAAGCCCTACGCGATTCGCAAGTCGGGTTCCTTTGGTCGATGGCGGCGGGCCAACCGGCGAATCCCGAACAATCATCCCAACTACGAAGCGCACTGGCGGAGTTCCTCGCACCCAACCCGGCGATCAACGTCGACGAGTTGATGAAAACCGAAATGGGGCTGATGGCCCCTTCCTGGTCCGACCTAAGTAGCGCCGTGTGGTTCGCTCGTCTTCCCAAGCCGGAGGTTCTCGACCGTTGGTTCCCCAAGGATCGGCGACAGGTGACGACCGGTGCCACGGCGGACAGCCTGTTCCGCATGACCGACGGCATGATCGTCGGCGTACGCGACGGGATCGTCGCCATGGCTCGGCGCGGCAACGCCGCTTTGGTCCGCGAGGTGTTTCGCTTGATGGTCGGCGGAGTCGCCGAGACCCTCCACGACTCCCCCGCCTACCGTGAACTGGTCGGGTATCTGCCCGGCAAGACTCTTGCCGTTGTCTACTGGGCGAGAGAGGTCGGTGAACCGGGGACCGCTAGCATAGCCTCATCTTTCCTACCGCCGATTGACCATGCGGTGGTGGGAATGTCCGCCGGCGAAGGTCGGATCGAGTTCGCCATTCGCGCCGCGCTTTGGGCCCCGCAAGCGCGCAAGACGCTCGCCGGCCACGCCATCGATCGGCTGTTGAAGCTGCCCGCGACAACTTTGGTGGCGTGTGCGACGACCATCGACTTGAACCCCACCGCTCAAGCAGCGGCCGGTACGAGCTTGTTGGATTGGTGGGCGAAAGCCTTGTCCTTTATGGCCGCCCTTCGGTCGGCGAACGGCGACGCGGCGCGGCCGCTTCCATCTTTCGGCCCCCATCTCATCCTCGCCTGGGACCAGGACTTGACCGCGGCCGGATCGTCTCCGCAACTGGCCCTCTTGATGGAGACGAAGAACGCTCGACAGCTTGAGGCTCAGTTCGAGGCGTTCGTCGGACCCCTGATAGTCCAAGATGCGCAGAACGGTTCAGCCGACGACGGCGACACTGAATCCGAACCAGCGATCACTCGCGATACGCACTTCGGCGTTTCGATTGCCCAGGCGTCGTTGTATCCCGATATCGAGGGCTTGCCGCTTCCCCTCTCGCAACTGATGGACGAGCTGCCATTGTCGTGGGCCGCGCACGGCGAGTGGTTCATCATCGCCCTCAGTCGCGAGCACATTGAGCGTATTCTCGACGCCCAATTCGGACTTGTGCCCGCCTTGTCCAACGTCCGCGATGTCCAAACGCTTCGGAAGCGCCGGGCCAGTCAGACTTCGATCGTCCTCCTCCAGCCGGACCTCGCCTCGGACGTGCTGCAACGTTGGGTCGCTGCGTGGCCGACGCCGCCGAAGAAACTGGATCCATCGTTGTTCAGTGAGCCAAGCCTGGCCGAAGCGGTTCAACGCACGCGTTTAGGAATCGGGATGCAGGTGGAGCCGGAACCGGGCACTGTCGTCGTCGCCAGGGTCTACCCCGACACGGCGGCCGACGGACACTTGCTCCCCGACGACCGGATCATCGGCGTCGATGGCCGTTTGCTCGATCTGGAGACTCCCAACGCCGACCTGCGCCGCCGCTGGGCCGAGCCGTCCGCCGCGAATGGTCATACCTTCCGTGTGCAGCGCGAGGACACCACGATCGAAGTGTTCTTGAAGTACAATGACCATGGATCTATCCCCGAAGATTTATTGACCCGCTCCCAACCCGCCATCCGCGCACTCACCTCGGCGCTCCGCACCATCCGCTTCGCGAGCGTGACGGTCCACCCCACGGACGGACGACATTTTTCGGCCCTCGTGTCTCTGCGCCTCGCGCCGCCGCCTTCTTCCACCAATCGCTAGTATGACAGCGCTATGGGCCTCCTCAGGTTTACGCTTGGAGTTTGGCTTTTCGTTTCCGGCTTTTGTAGGGGACGCGGTTGTCCTGTCGGACCTTCAGGGACAGCCAGGCACGGCTTCAGCTCTTCGCCCTGACGCACAACCTGGGAAACATCCTGCGTCGATTGGCGCTACTGAGGTCCGTGAAACACTGGTCGCAGACGACGCTCCGGGAGAAGCGGATCAAGATCGGAGCTAAGATGGTTGGGCACGCCAAGCAGGTGACGTTTCAGCCGGCCGAAATTGCGGTGCCGCGGCAGTTGTTCGCCGCGATCCTGAATCGTATCCAGCGGTTCGGTGTGCCGCCGCCGTTGCTGCATCGGGGCTGAGCCTACACCGAGGCGACCATGCATACGAGGCAGAAACGAAATGCGGCGGCGGTACACTGCAAGGAAGCGAACACGCGCTCCTGATAAAACGCCGCTTGATCGTGTCGCCCAGAAGCGCCGCGAAAGCCGGCGACTAACCGGCGTGAAGGACGGGGAATGGCTTCTAATGCGAGCTTCGCATCGGTACGATACTTGGTTGGCCTGCCGGCGCCTTGCACTCGATGGCTAAATGGAAAATGCCGGAAATAAAGAAACATCGGAACCCCTATTCGTATAATTGTCTATTTCACATTTTCCCCCTTGTCATACAGCACTGCCAATGCCTATATACAGATAGCTTAATAGCCATATAGGGAAACATCCGACTTGTATTCGCAGCATTGTCTATTTCACATTTCCACACTGTCATCCAGCATTGCCAAATCCCATATGCAGATAGCTAAATCTCTATATGGGAGAACATCCAACCCGTATGCGCAAAAATATTATTTAACATTTACCCAGTTGACATAACCCTGGCGTTTGTGCGAGAATGTCGCTAATGCTATTGGGGAAAACATATTACGAGAAACGGGCCATCCGGGAAATGTCGGCGGCATGATTCGCGAGCTCATCTACCCCCGATGATTGCGCAAACGGTTGGGTGGCCGGGCTGTTTGACGGTTGAAGGGCTGTTGACAGCTGTGACATCGGGCTGGCACTGAATACTAAAGCGGTTGTACTCGCTTGGTTTGGAGGCATAATTCGTGTTCTTGGTGAAGAAGCATCAGTTCTTCAGCTTGGGTATGTCGCGAAGTGAGACGGGCGTTTTGCGCCGTCGTTTTCGCGCGACGAACCCCCCAAGATTAGAAGAACAGTTTCGTAATGTTCGGACATATTGTGGCGAACCGTTGCGCCGGTACATCGCCATGGATCAGAAACAGGGCGGCCTTGCGCCGCGTGCGAAAGGCTTAAGTGGGAGCGGTATGAATATGACAATGCATCGAAACAGTATTCGGGAGGGATGGACCATGGGTAATCGATGGACTGGTTTGATTGTGGTCGGATTCATGGTTGCGTTCGCGGCGGCGCCTGGCGCGGTCGTCGCGCAACCTTGCACGGTTCCGGATAATGGAACCGGCACCGTCACAATGCCGCCGGCCAATTGCCCCTATGTGAGCCCAACCGATTTCCATGAGATTATCGCTGGTCTTCCTGCGGGAACGACCATCGTGGTCGGGGTGCAGCATGATGGGTTCTACTGCCCCCCCACGCAGGGCATTTGTACGTTCCCGCCGCCGCCGCCGCCGGAACGAGGTTGTGCAAAACAAGGCGGAACGTTGGGTGGCGAGATGGAATGCGAAGGTTCGCTACTCCATCTTGCGATGGCCGGGACGGGGAGTTTGGCCGGGTACAGCCGCAACATCCAGCTCGACCCGCAGTTCGAAACGCACATCGGCCCGCGTACACCGTTCCAGCCGGTGCAGTCGTTCGACACGGACATGTTCCGACTTCAGGGGCAGTTGCCGATAGGCGATCCCGACTTTGATCTTCTTCGAATTACGGCCGGAACCGACTTTGGCATGCCCAGCCCGGGTCACACGACGCTCACGCAGCTTCCTAGCGGCGACTGGAACGTAGACAGCTTCTTCGACATCACCTACCGCATTGACTTCATCGGTCACCCGGGAGGTCCCTTGGGCGGCATGTCCGGGAGTACGACGGGCACCATCCGGATGCAGACCGGCACGGCCTGCCAGCCGAACTCGACGGGCACGGCCTGCACGACCTGCCCAGATCCGACCATGCAGTGTTCGCCGACTCGCGTGAAATGTTTCCCTGGGACGACCATCTGCAGCGTGACCGAATGCAATTGCTTTGACGTTGACACTTGCCACGTTGATTTGAATACCGCCGGTCAGCCGGTCTGTGTCAATCCTTGTCCCACGGCGGGCGACACCTGCGACCTCAAGGGGCTGGACACGGACGGTGACGGAGTCCTCGATCTCTTCTATTGCGACTGCCACCCGGCGCCGCCCGGCTGCGAGCCCAACTCTCAAGGCACGGCGTGCAACCCGACCACGTGTCCCATCGGTCCGCAGGGACCAGAAAAGTGCGAGCTCAAGTGTGTAGTACTCGACCCGGCGACGGGTAAGGTGACGCTGGATACGTGCGATTGCGTCGGTCCGACGGAGTGCCACATGGAGATGACCCCCGCGGGATTCGCCGGCAACGTCGCGGACGGCGGCGGCGTCGCAGACGCGGTACCGAGTGAATGTATGGTGCCCGACAACGGCAGCGGCACGGTAACGCTGCCTCCGGCGGGATGCCAGTATCTCAGCCCGCAGCAGGTTCACATGATCATCGACGGGCTGCCGGTTCCCACGACGATCGAGTTGGCGACGATCCACAAGGACTTCATTTGCCGCCAGCCCGGGACTATCAACCCGGTTTGCTCGTTCCAGACTCTTGTCGATTGTGACGAGCCGGGCGGATCGTTGGGTGGAGAGAAGGAATGTTCCGACTCGACGCTCAAGTTGAGCATGCAGGGCACGGACACGCTTGCCGGCTTTAGCAAGACGATTAACCTGCCCGTCAGCTTCGAGACGCACACGGCGCCGCGAATTCCGGGCCAGCCGGTGCAGTCGTTCGACACCGACATGTTCCGGTTATTAGGTCAAATCCCGCCAGGCGATCCGGACTTCGACCTGCTGCGGATCACGGCGGGCACCGACTTCGGGATGCCCAGCCCGGGCCATACGACGTTGACGCGGACGGGCACCAATTGGGCGGTCGATAGCTTTTTCGACATCACATATCGCATTGACTTCATCGGTCACCCGGGAGGTCCCTTGGGCGGAATGTCGGGTAGCACGACGGGGACGATCCGTATGCAGACCAACCCATTCCGGTGCAGCAACGACTGCCCGCCGGGCATGGTTTGCACCGAGAACCGGACCCAACAGGCCAATGGGACCATCAAGATCTGTTGCGAGTGTCAGCCGGCGCCGACGGTCTGCGAACCGTTGCCCGATCACTCAGGTTGCACTAACGCCGCTTGCGACTGTTTCGGACAGTGCATCAACGGCGGATATTGCGACAACCCAACCTGCTGCCTCGATCCGAACAATTGCCTTTGCTATGATAAGAACACGCAGGAGTCGATAAAGCGGTGCGGTACATGCTTCGGCCAGTGCCAAGGCGGCTCCTACTGCGACGACCCTGCGAATCCGGATTGTTGTCTCGTACCTGGGGCGTGTGCGTGTTACGCGCCCAGCCACCACTACTCGATCTACCTGTGCGGGGACTGCTTCGGGCAGTGCATCAACGGCAGCTACTGCGACGGCCAGAACCCGGATTGCTGCATCGGCGGGCCTGGGAGCTGTGCCTGCTACTCCCCGACGCACCCGATCTCGATCAAGATGTGCGGCGGTCAGGAGGAATGCAAGCCAAAATGCATCAAGTACAACCAACTCACCGGTCAGATAACGGTGGAGCAGTGCGAATGCGCCGGCAACGATTGCTTTGTGAAGGTCGGTCCGGTCGCTATCGTGGCCTCCGGGGGCGGACCGTGCGAAGTGGTCGATAACGGCAGCGGGTCGGTCGATCTGCCGCCGGTCGGTTGTGATTACCTTAGCCCGACGGAAGTCCATAAGATTATTGACGGATTGCCGGCGGGGACGGAAATCCACCTCGCCCCGATACATAAAGACTTTATTTGCCATGAGCAGGCCGGGACGCCTAGCGTCTGCGACTTCACGCCGCCACCAGGTGTGTGCGACGAGCCGGGCGGCTCACTCGGCGGCGAGAAAGAGTGCTCGAACTCTACGCTCGAGTTCCAGTTGACCGGCACCGGTACGCTCGCGGGGTGGAATCGAATGGTGACCATCCCCAACGTGAGCTTCGAGACGCACACCGGCGTCAAGAACCCTGGTCAGCCCGTACAGTCGTTCGACACGGATATGTTCAAGCTGCAAGGGCAGTTACCGATCGGCGACCCGGATTTCGACCTGCTGCGCATTACAGCCGGGACCGGCTTCGGTATGCCCAGTCCAGGTCATACCACGCTAACACGGTTGCCCAACAACAATTGGGCGGTCGACAGCTTCTTCGACATTGAGTATCGGATTGACTTCATTGGTACGGGCCCCAGGTTGGGCGGAATGTCCGGAAGTACGACGGCCACGATCCGCATGGCGACGAACACCGCCTTCAAGTGCTCGAACAGTTGCCCGCCGGGTATGACGTGCAAGCAGACGACGACGCAGCCCATTCCGCCGGACGGAACGATTAACGTCTGCTGTGACTGCGTGGACGAGGTGCCGCCGGCGAACGTCATCGTTTGGGATCCGACGTTGAATCCAACGCCGTGGCCGAACGTCAACCCATTGGCGACCTCCCGATCACTGAGGTTCACAGTGACGGGGCCTGCGGGGCCGTCCAAGCCGGAGGCCATCAAGATTACGATGGTCGATCTACAGCACCCGAAACCGGCCAACCTGCCGGCGCAAGCGCCGTCGAACTTTACA
>JAGVHG010000044.1 GCA_020056715.1 Phycisphaerae bacterium
ACTCCGCCGAACGTGCGGGCGATTTCGTCGAATCCGCGGCGGACGCTTGCCTCGTCCGTTACATCCATCACCACGCCGACCGCACAGCCCCGACCCGATTGCGTCTGCAAGCGATCGACGGCGCTGGCCAATCTACGTTCGTTAAGATCGGCCACGGCGACGTGGGCGCCGGCTTCGGCACACACTTCGGCGATCGCAGTCCCGATCGCCCCCGCCCCGCCGCTGATGACCACGACCTGTCCCTCCAACGGTCGATCGAGCCGCCCGTCGAGTTTGATGCGTTGCAGCGCACGAAATTCCATATGGTGAAGATGCTCGGAAGATAGCGACTCGTAGGAACCGATCCGCTGCCCTTGAGCTTTAGCAACAAGGGTGTGCTCGGCGATGTCGGCACAGACGCGCGCCTCGTGCTTGCTGCGTCCCCAACAGAAGAGTCCCGCGCCCGGGAGCCAGACGACGCACGGGAGGGGGTCAACTCCGTCAATCGTGCCACCATGCGCCGTCATGTAGGACTGATAGCGCTGTCGGTAGGCACCGACAGCATCACGCAATTGCTTGCCCAGGGTGTTGCGGTCCGACCATGCGGGGTTTTCGACAAACATCGGCCAGGGTTTGGTGCGGATAAGGTGGTCGCCGGTCAGCGGGCCGGATTGTGCCAAAGCCTTGGCATCCGTGCTGTTGATAATTGAAAGAAACTCCTCGTTGGCACGCCACTCCAGGATGGATCGCGCATATGGGCGATCGGCATCGCCGGTCGGCGTCGCGGTGAGTCCACGCAAGATCGGTGCGGCAATCGATGCGAGCGATGCCGGGTCAGCGTGGGTCGAAAAGCTCGGCGTCAACGATCGCCGAGCGGCGCGCCGTTCGATGAACTTCTCGCAACGATCTACCAAAGCGATGTGGCGCTCGTAGGAGGTCCGAGCGTCGTCGCCGAACGTGATGAGGCCGTGTTGCAGCAGGACGATGCCTTCGACCGCGGGGTATTGCTCGTAAAGATCAATGATCGCCTTGGCGAGATCAAAGCCGGGTCGGACGTAAGGAAGAATGGAAACAGAGTCGCCGAGGGCTTCGCGGACCAACGCCTCGCCGTCCGGCTGGTTGGTCAAGATGAGGATGGCGTCGGCGTGGCTGTGGTCGATCAACCGTGGTGGGAGAAAGGCGTGTACCAGTGTCTCGATCGAAGGCGTGGGCGCGTTCGCGTCGAACAAGTGGGTGCGGAACTCATTGACCATCGCATCGTCGGTCAACTCGGACAGCGCTCGCAAGCGGCGCAGGTACGCGAGATCGAGAGCAGGCATGCCGCCCGCTTCAAGGGTTGCGAGGTCGTCTCCGGACCCTTTGACGAAGAGGGCCTCGACGGATTCGCCGAGGATCGTGCGGAAGGTGCCTTTGAGAGAGACGTTCCCGCCGCCGTGGAGTACAAGGTTGGGGTCTTCGCCGATCAGTCGTGCGGTATAGAGACGAAGGGCGAAGTCCTCGCCGTGCGGCCCAGCCCATCGCTGAATGGCCTCACGCGCCCCTTGATCGGTCCAGCGGCTTTTCATGGCGGATGTCGGAAGTGGGATGTCGGAAGTGGGGTGTCGGACCGGTTAACATCCGCCATCCCACATCCCACATCGGAAGGTCGCCGCCCCGTTGGACGCGCAGCGGCGCGGCCCTTCGTCTCTTGTTGGAACTGCTCCCACGCCTGGGCATCCGTAAGCTTATCCTGCACGATGGCGCGGACGGCGCGGATCATCTCCACCGGCCATTGCGATTGGAAGATGTTACGGCCCATATCCACGCCAACGGCACCGGAGGAAACGGCGTTGTAAGCCAGCTTGAGGGCGTCGCGCTCCTCGATTTTCTTGCCGCCGGCAATGACAATCGGAACGGGGCAGCCGTTCACGATTTTCTCAAACCCGTCGCAGTAGTAAGTCTTGACGACGTGCGCTCCCAGCTCCGCGGCGATGCGACAGGCCAGGCCCAGATAGCGGGCATCGCGGACCATGTCCTTCCCCACGGCGGTAACGGCCAGAACGGGAATGCCATGGCGTTGCCCTTCGTCGCAGAGCTTGGCCAGATTGGTGAGCGTCGTTTTCTCGTGCGCCGACCCGACGAAGATCGACAGGGTTACACACGAAGCGTTCAGACGGATCGCGTCCTCTATGGATACCGTCAAGTCTTCATCCGAGAGGTCGTCCTTCAGAACGCTGGTGCCGCCGGAGACGCGGAGCACGATGGGGGTTCGGCAGGCGGGATCAATGCAGGCTCGGAGAACCCCGCGAGTGAGCATGAGGGCGTCGGCGTAGGGTAGGAGAGGGGCAACGACTTCACCGGGTCGCTCCAGGCCGGTGGTAGGGCCTTGAAAGTAGCCGTGATCGATCGCCAACATGACGCACCGGCCGGTTTGCGGTCGCAGGATGCCGGCCAGCCGATTTTGTATCCCCCAATCCATCGTTAACGCACTCCCTAACCGTTTTGATCTCGATAGGTTCCATTTTAGATGGCGGCGAGAGAATGTGCAACCAAGGCGGCCTGTGCAAAAAGACTCGGCTGCCGTTATGATGTGGAACTGTCGGGCGAAAACCGCAAAGTGGAATTTGTTCATCGAATGAGGGATTGTATGAGGTTGCGCAGATCGTATGGGGTGGTCCTGGGGACGGTTTCTCTTGTTCTTACATCGGCGGCCTTTGCGACTGGCGACATCAAGAAAAAGGAGGAGGTCGTTGCGTCGATCGAGAAACAGCGGTCGGAGCTTATCAAGCTCAGCGATCAGGTCTGGTCGTTTGCGGAGACTGCTCTACTCGAGACAAAGTCCTCGAAGGTCTTGGCCGACCACGCCGAGAAACAGGGCTTCAAGGTCGAACGCGGCGTAGCCGGCATGCCGACGGCGTTCGTCGCCAGCTTCGGTGAGGGTCGCCCCGTCATTGCCATCCTCGGCGAATTCGACGCCCTGCCGGGGCTGTCACAGAAGGCAACGACGGTGAAGGAGCCGCTCGAATCCGGTGCGCCCGGGCACGGGTGCGGGCACAATCTATTCGGGCCGGGGAGCCTTGGGGCGGCCACCGCGATCAAGGAACTCATCCAAGCGGGCAAGCTGAAGGGGACCATCCGTTTCTACGGCACTCCGGCCGAGGAGGCGGTGGGCGGCAAAATCTACATGGCCCGCGACGGATTGTTCAAGGACGTGGACGTCTGCCTGGCGTGGCATCCAGCCGACGAAACGCTCGCAGACACTACGAGTTCGCAGGCGCTGGTTGACTTCATCGTGGAGTTCCACGGCAAGGCTGCCCATGCGGCCCATGATCCGTGGAACGGACGAAGCGCCGTGGACGGGCTGGAGCTATTCACCCACGGGTTGAACATGATGCGTGAGCACGTGAAGCCCTCGGTGCGGATGCACTACGTCATCCAAGAGGGCGGGCTGGTGCCCAATATCGTCCCCGAATACGCCAAACTCTGGTGCTGGGTTCGGGACTGGAAGCGGACGGGTGTCGATGATGTGTTCGAGCGCGTGAAGAAGATCGCGGAAGGCGCGGCATTGATGGCCGGCGTGGAGAGCAAAATCACCGTTCTCGGCGGCGATTATGAAATGCTGGTCAACATGACCGGCGCCAAAGTGCTCAACGCCAACCTGACGTGGCTGGGGCCGATTGAATATAGCAAGGAAGAACAGGACTTCGCCCGGGCGATCCAGCGGGCCACGGGTATGGCGGAAAAGGGGCTGAATGGGACGCCCAAACCCCTC
The DNA here is from genome assembly GCA_020056715.1 of Phycisphaerae bacterium. Classification (GTDB taxonomy): domain Bacteria; phylum Planctomycetota; class Phycisphaerae; order UBA1845; family UBA1845; genus SBAX01. Next base: position 3,731 of record JAGVHG010000044.1, read on the forward strand.
GAAGGCCAAGAGGCCGAGGGCGGTTCTACAGATGTCGGCGATATTAGTTGGATCATCCCAACGTTGCACGTATCGGTCACGACCGCGCCGCAGGACACTCCGTGGCACGCCTGGCCGGTGGTCGCGTGCGGAGGCATGTCCATAGGGCACAAAGGAATGATCCACGCCGCCAAGACGTTGGCCGCCACCATGGTCGATCTGTTTGAAGACCCCAAGATCCGTGAGGCCATTCAGGCCGAGTTCAAAGAGCAAACCAAAGGGCTTGTATACAAGGCGTACATTCCCGGCGGCCCGCCGATACTGCCCAGCAGCGACCAGGCGCGAACGGCCCAATAAGCTTCCTCCTAGCCTCAGCGACTTTTTTAGATATCATTGACGTTATGTTTTCTACATTGCTTTGCATGATGTGCGTTGTCGGGACGGGTGAGGACATTCGGATTCAGGGGAGCAGCGGACTTGTTCGCGAAGGTCCGTGGCGCGCCTGGCTGCAAAGTCCGGGCGGGGAGTTGCCCTTCGGGTTGGAGTTTCGCAAGGACGACTCCGGATGGCACGCCGCGATCATCAACGGCGCGGAGCGGATCGAGGTCCCGCGGCTCACCGTCGGCCCGACCGAAGTCGTACTCCAGATCCCGCACTATGATTCGACGATCTCCGCGAAACTCCTCGACGGCGGCAGGCGGTTGGAGGGCGAATGGAAAAAACGCGGGCGCAACGACAAGTGGACGAAGATGGCTTTTTATGCCGACGCGGGCGATACCCATCGTTTCGCGGAGTGCAAGGCAGCCGGTGGGCAGCGCGCCTCCGGCAAGGCGGTGGCCGGGCGTTGGGCGATGAAATTCACCGCCGACACCGATCCTGCAATCGGAGTCTTCGAGGCAGGTGAAGGCGTTAGTGTCGTGGGTACGGTCCTTACCCCGACCGGCGACTACCGATACCTCGCCGGCGACTTCTGTGGGACGCAAAAGTCTTCAAGTGAATATGACGGGCAACTACGGCTCTCGGCGTTCGACGGCGCTCATGCCTTTCTGTTGACGGCCACGACAACCGACGGTGCAACCCTGAGCGGTGACTTCTGGTCGGGTGAGACCTTTCACGATACCTGGTCGGCGAAGCGCGACGAGAGTGCAACGCTGCCGGACGGTTTCACGCTCACGCGAGGGGTAGAAACGGCTAAGCTCTCCGAAGTCATGTTTCCTGATCTCGATGGGAAGAAGCACTCCTTGGCCGATCCCGCGTTTGCGGGAAAGGTGCGGATCATCGAGGTCTTCGGCTCGTGGTGTCCGAACTGTCACGACGCGTCGACATATCTTGTGGAACTGCATCGGAAATACAAAGGTCGGGGACTGTCGATCGTCGGCCTGGCTTTCGAGTACACGGGCGATTTCCAGCGTGACGCAGAGCAAGTCCGCGCCTTCGCCAAGTACCACAAGATCGAATATCCGTTGCTCCTTGCGGGCGTGGCCGATCGGGAAAAAGCATCGGCCGCTCTGCCGATCATTGATAAATTGCGTGCCTTTCCCACGATCATTTTGCTGGACGCCGAGGGCAAGGACCGCGCCGTCTACACCGGTTTTTCCGGACCGGCCACCGGCGACGAATACACCAAGTTCCGCACCAAGTTCGAGTCGCTGATTGAGGAACTTCTGGGCGGCCCGAAGTCCGGTCCCGGATAAAGTCGGGCGGGGGACGCCTGGCAAGGACGCTCGCGCTGAATCCGCCGAACGCCGTTAGCCGGTAGGTTCGATCCGAGCGTGGAGCGGCAGTGACCCGACCACTGGCCGAAAGAAGTTGAATGTCCCCCTCGTTCTTCCTCGCCTACTGACCCCAGTACCCATCAAGCACGAGTGTCCGCATCTGCTCGGGGATCTGGAAGGTCATGCCGTTGCTCAACTCCACCGTGAGGACCGCGACCGGTTGTCCGTCCGTCCCGGTGATGGTTTCTTCGATGTACTCCTCGGCGCCGAGCTTGACGACAAGCTCTTTCGAGACGCTTGTCCACTCCGCGTCGGGCATGGGCGGGCGATCGCACCCGATTTGGAACACGGTACCGTCGGAAAGCTTGTACTCCACGCTGAAGGCCCAGCCCTCGGCAGTCAGGACTCGCTGGATGAGCCGACCCTCGCCAGCGCTTTGCATGGCGTGGATTTCCTGCTCCCGCTCGGGCGTCAGTTTGGCGGGCGGCGTCAAGCTCATCGTGGTGAACGGTTGGCCGTTGGGAAGCTGGTACTCAACCACTAGCATGCCATTGAGTTCTCCGACGGCAGCGCCGCTGCCGTCCATGATCTGGGAATCGATAGCTTTCTTCGCCGCTTCGCGGTCGCCGCCGGACATCGGAGGGAACTGGTCGATCATGGTGACGACTTCACTGTTGGAAAGCGTGTAGCGGTTGAGGTAAGAGACCAACCCGGACTGCTCGTTACGCAGCGTTCCAGCGACCTCCCCGCTACCCGTGGCGATAAGCCGCTTTAATTCGCGGCGTTGCACCGGGTCGGGCGGCCCGTAGGTCCAGACCTCTGTCGAAGTGCCGTCGGCGAACGTGAACTTGACACGGTACTTGGTGACCTTTCCTTCGACCTTCTTGACCAGCGCGCCTTCGCCACGCTCCCATTGGTCGGCCAGTTCGCTGCGATATTCAGGAGCGACCTGCTCCAACGCGATGAAAGAGTTTCCAGTCTCATTCCATCCGACGGTACGCGTGATCCGCGAAACGAACGGTGCGGCGGCAAAGCCCAGTCCCGTAACAATGACGACAAGGATTGCAACCCAGGCCCAGCGATGATGGCGCCAGCCCATTGTGGCGTGAGGGTGTGCGAGTCTGTCGCGGAGCTTGGTTTCAAGGAACCCCATGTGCACGCCTGGGTCGATCGCCGGGGGTCTTACTTGTTCGAGGGTCATTCTCAGATCGGTTGTGTTCATCGTAACGTCTCCTGTTCTTAACGATGTTCTAACTCTCTCCGTCGCGGGTGAGCCGAACGCGGAGCTTGGCCAGCCCGCGCTCGATGCGCGTCCGCACGGTGGATTCCGGAACTTGCAGGATTTCCGCGATCTCCGTGTTGGCGATTTGTTCAAAGTACCGAAGCGAAAGTACCGCCGCGTATTTCGCGGGCAGCAGGCTCAGCGCCCGC
>JAGVHG010000063.1 GCA_020056715.1 Phycisphaerae bacterium
ATCGACTCCGGCGGGCATTCCAACTTGACCGGTGGTGGATACAAACTCGGCGGCACCGTCGGCCAGCATGACGCCGGCGATCCCGCGGGCGGCGGATACATACTCACCGGCGGATTCTGGTCGCCTTCTGCAGGCGAGCCCGCTCCGACGGTCGTCTGGAATGCCGATCCGCTCAGTGCCGAAAGAACCACTCGATCGCTGCGGTTCAGGCTGAACGTGTTGCCGCCCCCGCCCCAAACGGCGACGGGTTCACTCGGGCAGTCGGCCATCAAGGTCACGATGATCGACCTGCAGCATCCGATTCCGCCGAACTTGCCGCAATTCCCACCGCCGGACTTCTCGGGCTATGAGGTCGGCACCTGCGGAGATCCGGGCGATTGCGCCCGCTGGGTCGGTAAACCCGGGACATTTCTTGAGTCTCAGGATTTGCCTTTGGGCGTGGCCAACCGCGCGGCCAGGCTACAGTGTACGCCGTTTTATTGGGACTGGGTCACGGAAACGACGAGCGGATCGATCGCGGTCGTGGGTGCGGAGATCGTTCCCAGCTCTGAGTACAGCGTGCAAGCCTACGCGGCGTCGTGCCTGGGTGCGGAGACGGGTTGCACCAACGTGTCTTTGGCGGTGACGATGTACACGCGCCGTTCCGGCGACGTGGGTCCGAACTTCAACCCGCCGTCGACCTCGACGCAGCCCGATGCTCTCGACATCGCGGCAGTGGTCAACAAGTTAAAGAGCGCGCCGGGCGCCCTGGGGAAGGCGATCACCCAGTTGCAACCCAACCTGCCGGAGCTGAACGCGGATGTCAACGCCATGGACATCGCGGCGGCGGTGGACGGGGTGAAGGGTGTGAAGTATGCGTTCAGCGGACCGTGCGTGTGTCCGTCGACGGTGACGTGCGGTGGCGCCTGTGGTGCACCATGCCCCGCTCCTAACATGTGCGTGAAGACGTGCGTCGGCGGGGCCAATATGGGTGACCCGTGTATCAACAACACGCACTGTCCACTCAGTACATGCGGCACCGGCTCCTGCCGCGACCGTTGTGGGAGGTGTACGCCGTGAGTGGCGAGGCAATAGGCATTGAGGCATTTGGCATTTAGGCAAGAGGCGCCGAGCTTGCGCATTGCCTAGTGGCCCGTGAGCCGCTCGGCGACAAATCCGGCAGCAGCGGGAAACACTGCTTCCTATGGGCGGGAAGTCGACTACAGGCGTTGTGCCCCGGCGACGAGCGCTCCGGGGGTTGATCCGCGGAACAGCCTAGGGGTGTGCCCGGTCTGCGAGGCGTACTCGGCCATCGCGGCCTCGATTGTGGAAAGGGATTGGTCGGTAGATTCCAGGAGCACGGCCACCACTCCGCCGCAGCCGCGTCCGGTGATCTTGGCCCCGAACACGTCGGTCTTAGCGCCGTGGCGGCGGATAAGGTTGACCAGTAGATCGGTTTCGATGCTGCCCAGCGCGCAGCGCTGTCCATAACTCCAGTGCGATGCGTTCATGAGTTCGCCGGCCTCCACCAGCGCCTTGCGGTCGGCGCCGCGGATGGCCCGCGACAGACACTCCACAAACTGCCGCGAGCGTGCGTGCTCGTACACGTGGTGCTCGGTGCGGGAACGGACCTTGTAGAGGCCCGCGGGGTCGATCCGCGTCAAGGGGTCACCTGTCTCGCCAAACCGGTCGAGGAAATCCTTGCCTTTGATTTTCGTCGGGATCCGATCACGAAAGCGCTCGACGTAATCGGTGACGGACAGTCGTGACAGGTAGCCGTCCCAGGATATTTGGTTGGATACTTGGTTGGGTCCTTGCTTGACGCGCTCATGCCCGATGATGCGGTCGATCAACGCCCGACCCATGAACGTGGCCGTTCGCACGTGAGCGTACCGCTTCGCCGCGTCCGGCAGCGTGACGCCGCAGTCGATGCCGAGCAGGAGCAAGTCATCCGGTAGGCGAATCGATCCGCCGAGCGTGCACGGCTCGCAGCGAAGCTCGAGAAGCGTGTTGGGTTCACCCACCAGGGCGCAGACGGCGTCGGCAACGCCAACCGGGGCGCCGAGCCAATCGTTTTCGACCCGCTGGCAAACCGCCGCGACGGCGAGCGGTTCCAAGGCCCGGTCCAGTGCGGCGGCGCACGCCACAACGGTCGCGGCGGCAACCGCGGCGTTACGGCCGCTTCCGCTCGCATCCGGCAGACTCGATCCGACGCAAATGGACAACCCGCCCGTAGGGGTTGGCAACAGTTCTGCACGCAGCGCTTCGGCTAACCCGCCGAGTGCGCAAGTCGTTAGGTCCGGGCGGCGACTGTGCTCTGAGTCGACCTTTCGTCCGTTCGACTCACAAAGATGCGAAACGAGAATCTCCTCCGCCCCCCCACCGTCCGAGTGCGGCGCCACGGAAATGGAAATCTTGCCGTCACGTCGAGCCTGAACTGCGACACACACGTGATCGCCGAGGGTCATGTTGAGGACAAGCGCGCCGGTGTACTCGGCAAACCCGCCCATAACGTCCAAGCGACCCGGGGCCACGGCCACGAAACGGGCTGAGTCGTCACCCAGGCGCTTCACCACATCCACGACGGTCTTCGACACGGCCCCATCTCCGCCGGGCATTGCCGCAACACGCGTACTAACCGCCGCATGTGAGGTACGCGGCACAGTGGTCTTTTGCTCGACTTTCATGCGGCCTCACCCCAACGTGCGTTTCAGCAAACCTCTTTCAAGACCGACTCGTCCACGAAAATCGGGATCGACGTGCCCGCGCCGACAGCGATCGCGTCCGAGGGGCGAGAGTCGACCTCAATCAATTCTCCATCACGCCGGAGTACTAATTTCGCAAAAAATGTGGAGTCCCGCAATTCACTGATGACGACCTGTTCGAGTTGGCAGTCCAGCCGGTCGATCAGCCGCTCAATCAGATCGTGGGTCAGCGGACGTTGCACGGCGATGCCTTTCATCCGCCGATCAATCGCGTACGCCTCGTGGATACCGATGAGAATGGGAAAGGCCCGTTCGCCATCCAGTTCCCGAAGGACAATCATGGACATCTTTTCGTCCTCCGAGTCGACGATCACGATGCGGGCGAGATTCATCTTGACCAACATGTCGACCTTTCCCGCTGATGAAACGCTCACCGTATCGGCGTGGACCGCGAAGTCAAGCGTAGGCGCCCCTACCAGTATCTTCGTCTATTTGCGCGACGGCTTGACGTGCCCAGTTTTCATCGCTAGGGCGCGACGCAATTCGTCGTATTCAGCAGGGTCCATTGCAACGCTATGCTGGTCGGTCGGAAACCCGCTTTCAACAACGTCCTTCGCAAAGGCCCGAAACGCTTCCACCAAGAGGTCGTGGAGATTGGCGTACTGCTTTACGGAGCGCGGCGGATGACCGCCACCATATCCGAGCATGTCATGCTGAACCACCACTTGACCGTCACAATGCGGCCCGGAGACGATTCCAATCACCGGAAGCTCCGTTGATTCGGTGATGATCGCGGCGACTTCGGTGGGTACGGCCTCAAGCAGTAGTGCTATCGCTCCCGCCTCCTCCATCATCTTGGCGTCTTCGATGATCCGAAGCGCATCGGGGGCGCGTTTGCCTTGGACTTTGTACCCGCCGACGGTCTGGATCGACTGAGGCTTCAATCCCAGGTGGGCCATCACCGGAATCGTCGCCGTCGCCATGGCTTCGACGGTTTTGACCAAACGGCGGTCCACTTCGACCTTGACACAATCACAACCGGCCTTGGCCATGAAAAGACCCGCGTTACGGATTGCATCCTGCGGGCAAACCTGGTAACTCAGGTAGGGCATGTCCCCGACAAGATAGCACGAAGGCGAGCCGCGACGGACGGCCTCGGCAAGCGTGACCATGTGGTCAAGAGTCATCGGCAGCGTGGTGGAGTGCCCCAGGCACACCTCCGCGTACGTATCGCCGACGAGAAGTGAGTCGATCCCCGCCTCCTCCATGAGCCGTGCGGTGGCGTAATCGTAGCACGTCAGCATGGAGATTTTGCGTTGTTCGCGCTTCCGTGTTCGGAGCGTTCCGATCGTGATTTTGTTTCCTGAAGGCATCCGAAAACCCCACCTGACTTACGTTGTTACAGCGTAACAGGAGCCGGCCCCTAACGCCAACGCGGTTTGAGGGGGACAGAAAACGGTCGCCGCACCCTCGACTCACTATGGATGCCGATGCTTTCAAGGGGTTCTCCTACCCGTGCGAGATCGTTTTCCCATGATGCGGCACCAAGAAGACCTGCTCTCGGTTACCAGTTATCAGCGGAGGGCAATAACTGACGGCTCAGAGCTGACAGCGAACCCCGATTACACATTCGTGGTTCGACATTTCGCCGCCGTGCATTACGATCCGCAGCCATGAGACGCGGGAGGATTATCGAGGTCGTCGCCGCCGTGCTTTGTTTCACGGCGGCCGTCATCAGCTACAACCTCGTACTCAAGCACGTGACGGGTGCGTCCGGCGCTGCGTGGTTTGAGGCCGGTTGCCGGGACAAGCCCGCTGCCGGCGGGGCGAATTGCGCCGCCGTGCTCGCAAGCCCCTATAGTTACTTTCCACCGAAGAGGTCTACGGAACCCGACGGCATGCCCCATTTGCCGGTGGCCTTCCTCGGCTTGTTCTACTACTCGGCCTTACTCACCTGGATCATCGGCATCGGCCGTCCCTCCCATCGCAGACGCCGGCTTCACATCCTTCCGCTGTTACTGGTCGGCATGGGGCTGGCCGCGTCCGCGTATTATATGAACATCATGTTCCGCGTCTTAAACGAGTGGTGTCCCTGGTGCGTGGTGACGCATGTACTCAATCTCCTGATCGCGATTTGCTTGGTAGTGATGTGGCCAAGGCGATTGAAGCCCGCTACGTCGGTCGCGGTGGAGGGCATGCCTTCGACTCACGATCAAAGTTTGACCGTACTGCCCATTCCGTCGGGCCGCACGATACTGATCACGCTGGTGGCGATCGTCACCGTGGGGTGGGGGGAGCTAAACATGCTGGGCCTCAAGACGTGGAAGCGTCAGGCGGCCTCCGCGACGGAGGGCTACAAGACGTGCCTCGAAGCTGTGAACCGCATCAAGAGTGACTCCGACGCACTTCTTCGCAACTGGCAAGCCGCGACGAAGCATGAGATTCGCATCCGCCCCGACGATCCCGTGCGAACCGGCCCCAAGTCTGAGGCGACTCAACCGATGCTGGACGTGGTGGTCTTCAGCGACTTCGAGTGTCCCTCGTGCCAACGCTTCGCGGCCTTCCTCGAAAACCAAGCTCAGCCGCTTTTCGACGGACACATCAAGACGGTTTTCAAGCATTATCCGTTGGACAGCGCCTGCAACGAGCGTGTTTCAAAAACCGTCCATCCCCACGCGTGCGCCGCGATGTCCATGGCCGAGGCCGCTCGAATGCTCGGCGGCAACGCTGCCTTCTGGAAAGCCCACGACTACTTGTACGAGCACCGCGACGCCCTCGCACAGGGTAAGCTCGCCCCGGACGCCGTGGCGACCGAGTTGCACCTGGCGCCCGCCGCTTTCCGTGAAGCCATGAGTTCCCAAGCCGTGGTCACGCGAGTGGCCGAGGACATCGATCAAGCCAAGCGCTGCGACATCAAGGGAACCCCCGCGGTTTTTGTCGAAGGCAAGCTCGTCGATACGCTGGCAGCGACGGAGATCGGGTTTTGGGACAAGCTGGCCGACGTGTATTGGCAGCGAAGCAATCTTCAGCGACCGGCGTCGACGAAGCCCAAGCCCAGTCCGACTACTCCAGGTACCCCAGATCGGAAAGACGCTCCGTGACCTGTTGCAGTTCGTGAGCGGAGTAGACCTCCTCCTTTTCCACCGACCGACAAGCCTCCCGTGCCGCTTCGTACTCGATGGTCGGCGGACGCTCGAAGAGTTCTCGAATCACTCGTCCCTGCATGTCATCCGGAACGCGCAACCCTAGCATCGCCAGGATCGTCGGCGCGCAATCGACAATGTTCGCGTGAACATTTGCGGCCCGTGCAATCCCCTGGCCGGTGGCAATCAAGACTCCATCCGGGCGGTGCGTTCCTTCCAGGCGATTATACGACAGCCATCGCACCACACGTCGCCCGCGAATCTTCCGCACCACCGCCAGCGACTCATGCGGCGTAAGGATCAAATCCGGCAGCCAGGGCTGATCGGTTCGTGAACAGCCATAAAGCTCCTCTGGCTTATGTACTTCACTGAATAGATGAATCTCGCGTCCCTGCGGATCGCGAACACGGCATTCGTCGCCCAGAAACCTCGCCCGCAGCTCATCGCGGAGCGCTTCGTAATCCGCCGGTCTGACAATGCCCGAAGGTTGCCGGCCTTGCAGATTGATGTAGAGAAACCCCGCCATTCCCGCGTGCATCACACATGCCCGCGTACGCGAAAAATCGACGGCCAAATCGTGTAGTACGTCACCCGTCCGCGCGAAGCGACGGGTCCGGCCGCGCAAGCGGTCCCAAACGTAGCGCGCCCGCGTCGCCCGCTGAGACCCGCCTCCCTGTAATGCCAAGTACCCCCAACGTTCGAGAAGCAGATTGGGCTGCACTTTGCCTTCGAGGCTGCCATGTCCATGGTCCGACACGATCAGCACGGCGGCTTTGTTCGTGGAGGCATAATCGAGCAAGGCTCCCACGGCTTGGTCGGCCTCCGCGAAGCATTGTTTCGCCAGATCGCGTCGAATCGGATTGCGGTTCGAACAGCGCGGGTCGAGATACTTCCAAACCTTGTGTTGCAGGTTGTCCACCAACTTGAAAACCACCATCAATACGTCCCAGCCGTGTTTTTCGCCGAGCCACATGGACATCTCCGCCCCTTGGTGAAAACTGCGGGAGATGTAGTCGAGGTTCTCTCGAAAAACGCCGTCACCGCCGAAGGTCCGTCGTTTCCATTTTGTCTTCAGCGTTGGATCGGGCCAGCGTTCTAAAATGGCGCTTTTCAGTTCCGGAGGATAAACAAAGTCCGACTTGGGTCCGGGCGTCTCGAACCCGCTCACGAGGAATCCATTGACCGGGGTGGGGGGATGAGTCATCGGCACGTTCACACTGCCGACCTTCAACCCTTGATCGCCGAGGATTTGCCAGAGGTTGCGAACATGGTCCAGGCAGCGTGTACTGTTGAGGGACAGCTTGTTGGTATGAACGTCGTAACGCTCGAAGTCGATGATGCCGTGGGCGCCCGGGTTCTTTCCGGTCAGGAACGTCGTCCATGCGGCCGGGGTAATGGGAGGCACCGTGGAGCGGAGGAGGCCCGAAGCGCCGGCGGCAACGGCAACTTTTAGCCGCGGCATTCGCCCTTCGGCCATCAGCGGGTTCAATACGTCGAACGTCGCCCCGTCCAGACCGACGATGAGTAGCCGCCGGATCGGCGTCCTAAACGCGCGACCGTCGCACGAGGGCGCGTTTTCAATGTTGGTGTAGGTGTGCAAGCGTCTACCGATCAGCCATCTTTCGCCCGGGGTATCGCAAGCGTTGCGCTTAGGCTAGGATAACCGCTTCTTGCGGGGCTGTCAGCATCAGCACAAACGTCCTTGAGTCCGCCTTCGGCGGAGTGCGAACTAAGATGCTACAAACCGTCGGCGATCTCAAGTGCCGCCCCGATAGACTCCGATAGGTTGATGGATTGCCGAAATGTCCGCACGAGTTTTTCATGCTGACCAGGAAGGAACGCCAGCCACGATGAGAATCGCCCTCCTCTCTTGGGAGTCCCTGCATTCCATCCGCGTGGGCGGGATCGCGCCGCACGTGTCGGAACTCGCCGCGGCGCTGGAACGCCGAGGGCACGACATTCACGTTTTCACCCGAATCGGCGAAGGCCAGTCGCGCTACGAGCTTATCGACGGCGTCCACTACCACCGCTGTCCCTTCCAGCCCGACTCCGACTTCGTAACCAGCATGGGGCACATGTCCGACAGCTTCGCCTGGCATCTGGGCGAAGTGGAGGCTGAGTGCGGGCAACCGTTCGACATCGTTCACGGACACGACTGGCTTGTGGCCAAGGCGCTGTGTCAGATTAAGAACGAACGCCATCGACCCGTCGTTTTAACAGTACACTCCACCGAATACGGCCGGTGCGGCAACGAGCTTTTTTGGCACTGCCAGTCCCAGCATATCCGCGAGATTGAGTGGGAGGCGACGTACATCGCCAATCGCGTGATCTGCGTCTCCCAATCGTTGCGCAAAGAGGTCCAGTGGCTTTATACCGTCCCCTCGGACAAGATCGTTTCGATTTACAACGGCGTGGACGTACGCCCCTTCGACGCCCAAGTGAACGTCAAATCGATCCGCGCCCGTCACGCGATCGGAGTCGATGATCCTTGCGTTCTCTTCGCCGGTCGGCTCGCCTGGCAAAAGGGCCCGGATCTTCTCGTCGAAGCGATGCCCCGAGTTCTACGCGAGCATCCCAAAGCCAAGTTCGTTTTCGCAGGCGAGGGGGACATGCTCGCCGAGCTGGAAACCTGCGTCGGCGCCGCGCGAAGCACGCCCGCCGCGCGCTTCGTTGGATACCGTAAGGGCGCCGAGCTGATCGGTCTGTTCAAGAGCGCCGACGTGGTATGCGTACCCAGCCGCAATGAACCCTTCGGCATCGTGATACTGGAGGCCTGGAGCGCCAGCAAACCCGTCGTCGCCACACGAACCGGCGGACCCGCCGAATTCGTCCGCCACGAAGATACCGGATTCACCGTGGCGAGCGACGCCAAGTCCATAGGCGACGGCGTCGGGGAGATGCTCTCGGACATGCCTGGCGCTCGCCGAATGGGGATTAACGGTCGGCGCGAGGCGGAGACACGGTTTTCCTGGGAAAATATCGCCGCCCAAACCGAGGCCGTCTATCTTCTCGCTTCTTGACCGCCCGCGGTTATAATCATGTCGATGGTCATTCCGCCCGTGGCTCGGATGGCGCTCCTTAGTTTCACGAAAACCTCAAGGCTTATGAGAATTCTATGTCCGTCAGTGAACTGACTTCATCGGTCATCAAAGGCGTTTCCGGCCTGCCGCGAAAGATTTTCGGCTCGCGGAACGAACGCTTGTTAAAAGTCTATCAACGCCAAGTCGGCCCCATCAACGCCTTCGAACCCGAACTGCGCGGCGACTTCGACGAACGGTTCGCCCGCCGTTGTGCGGAAGAACGCATCGCCGACCTCCCCGAAGAGGAGCGCGAACCCGCCGCCCAGCGAATCCGCCTGGAGCTGAGCCAAGATTTGCGAACGCGAACCGATTCGCTCCGCCTACGGGCCGCGGAGCACCACGAACCGCTCGCAGGTTGGTGGCAAGCCCTGACCCCGGCGCAGCGCCTGGAGCACTACTACCACGAGGAATACCGCAAACGGAATAACAAGATCGTAGAGGCGTTGGACCGGGCGGGGATCAGTCAAGAGGGCTTCGCCATTCTGCGCGAGGCCTCTCGCCGGGCACGCAACCACCGCCACTTCGACTGCCAACTCATCGGCGGGCGCGTCCTCTACGAGGGGAGGATCGCTGAGATGCGCACCGGCGAGGGTAAGACCATCGTCTGCCACCTCGCTGCCTACCTCAACGTAATTGCGGGCCGCAAGGTGCACATCATCACGGTCAATGATTACCTCGTGAAACGCGACGCCGAGTTCGCCGCCCCCATCTTCGAGTTGGTGGGCATGACCGTTGGCTTCATCCAGGCCCAGCTTGATCCCGGCGGGCGCGAGGGCATCCGCCAACACGCCTACGGTTGCAACATCACCTACGGAACCAACAGCGAGTTCGGCTTCGACTACCTCCGCGATAACATGAAGTCCCAACTCGAGGAGCAGGTCCAGGGTCCGCTCGACTATGTGATCGTCGACGAGGTGGACTCCATCCTCATTGACGAGGCCCGCACCCCGCTGATTATCTCCGGCCCCACGCACGACGACGTGACCAAGTATCCGCGGGCCGACAAAGTCGCCTCGGAGTTGGTTCGGCGTCAGGCGTCCTGGGACCGGCGAGTTTTGACCACCGTGGCCAAGTTCGACGGCGACGACCACAGCATCCCCAAGCTGAAGAATGCAATGTCTATCCTTGGGTACAAGGAAAAAAAAGGCAAGACCGTGAAGGTCGCCGTCACCGTTCCACCGGACGACGTGAGTGACCCTGCGACGGAAGAGAGTCCGGAGAACCAAGCCACCCTCGGCCCCGATTTTCTCACCGACGATCAGGTCGAGGCGATTCAAGAGTACGAAGCGAAGTACTTACAGGTCCCGCCCTCTGAACAGTATCGGCGCTATTTCATTGTCCAGATGGAGCGCAAACAGGCCGCGGTCACACACGATGGCGTGACCATCGCCCAAGAGTTGCTCGACGTCGGCAGCCTCTATAGCGGCACGAACATGGAGTGGCCGCACCTTATCGAAAACTCCCTCCGCGCCCACAAGGTCTATTTGCGCGACAAGGATTACGTCGTGCAAAACGGGCAGATTATCATCGTCGATCCATTCACCGGCCGTCTGATGCACGGGCGGCAGTGGTCCGACGGACTCCATCAGTCCGTGGAGGCGAAGGAAGCAGTACGCGTCAAAGAGGAAACCCAAACCCTCGCCACCATTACCATCCAAAACTTCGTCAAGCTCTATCGCATCAGGGCCGGTATGACCGGGACCGCCCTCACCGAAGCCAACGAGTTTAACAAAATCTACAAGCTCGACGTCGTCGAAATCCCCACCAATCGCCCCGTCAACCGTGTGGACCACAACGACAAGATGTATCGCGATACCGAGCAGAAATACGGCGCCATCGTTGAGGAAATCTTCGAGATGCACCGCCGCGGCCGGCCCGCGGACCCCTTCCTTCTCGCCGACGTCTTCACCGCGATGAAGCCCATCCTCGTTCGCCAGGGCAAGGACACGAGCAAGGTTGACGAATCGCTCAAACGCTTCAACTCCGCGGATTACGGCGACCAGAAGGTCATCGCCTTCATGCTCGAGACCTACGACGAAGTGATGGGTGACCTCGCTTGCGGCCGCCCGATACTCGTCGGCACCACCAGCGTCGAAAACTCCGAAAAGCTCTCCCGCTTGCTGGAAAAGCGCTACGGGATCGAACACGAAGTGCTCAACGCCAAGAACCACGCCCGCGAGGCGGAGATCGTCGCCAAGGCGGGGTTCTGTTCACTCCCCGTGCTCGGCAACGACAAGGCGCAGCGAGGCAACGTCACCATCGCCACCAACATGGCCGGTCGCGGCACCGATATTAAACTCGGTCCGGGCGTCGTCTACGCGACCTGCAAGGTGCCGGACACACTCCCCGATGGCGTACACCCCAGCCCGCTCTTTCCGTCGGGGGTCACCAAATGCTGCATCCACTGCGACGAATACGATCCCGCCACCAACTGCGCCCACTGCTACAAGCCCAAGCTGGACCCGCGTTTCCCCGCCCTGGGCCGCAAAGTATGTAAGCTCGCCGTCCCCTGCGGGCTGCACATCATCGGCACCGAGCGTCACGAGGCCCGCCGGATCGACAACCAGCTTCGCGGGCGATCGGGCCGCCAAGGCGACCCCGGCTCCTCGCGGTTTTCACTCTCCTTGCAGGACGATCTGCTCAAGCTGTTCATGTCCGACTGGATGCTGAAGATGATGGAGCGCCTGGGCTTCACCGAGGGCACCAGCCTGGAGGACAAGCGGCTCAACAAGGGCATCGAGCGTGCTCAACGCAAAGTCGAAGAGCGGAACTTCTCCACCCGCAAGCACCTCCTCGAATGGGACGAGCCGATGGACTTCCAGCGCAAGGAGTTTTACACCGCTCGCCAGCGCATCCTAGAGGAACGCGATCTGCCCGAACTGATTCTCGCCACCATCGACAACAGCATCGCAACCACCCTCAAGCAATACCTCAGCGGCCGCTACAACCGTACCGCCATCGTCGAATGGTGCCGCACGCATCTCGACCTCACCATCGACGAAGACGGCCTCGACATGATCGACGTGGAAGCCGCTCAAGTGAGCATCCGTAAAAAAGCCAAAGACGAAGCCTACGACATGATCCGCACCTCCCTTGGCGAGTACATCGACCCCGAAGAGCCGCCCAGCGAATGGGACGTCGGCGGATTGCTCCTCTGGGCGCGTCGCGTCTTCAAGCTTTCGACGCTCACCCAGAACCAACTCCGCAAGATGGAACCGCGCGAAATCGAGGACGCCCTCTGCGAGGCCGCCAACGCCCTCTACGACTCCGCCGACCTTACCGGCATCGCCATGTACCTCGATCCGCAATACCCCTACCGGGCGCTGGCCGACTGGGCCCGCACCAAGTTCAACATCGTGGCCGACTTGGAAGAACTGATCGAGCGCCCCCGTGAGGAGATCACGGAGCTATTCGACCGCCGCGTTCGTGAGGCCTATCGCCAACGAGAGATCGTCTATCCCGTCGAGTGGTGTCTGGAGCGGGCGCTCGCCGGCGACAGCGCCGACAATGCCGCCGCAGCGGCTGCTATCGCCGCCTGGACCAATGGTAAGTTCAACGTCGGTTGGAAATTGGAGGACGTCCAAGGCCGATCGCCCGCCGAGCTGCACGACACCCTCGTCAAGCTCAACGAGGATTTTTTCGGCGGTCGTCTCGAACGCGAAATTGAGCAAGGAATCGCCGGCAAGGACCGCGACACCGCTGTTGAGTGGGCCAAGAACCGCTTCGGACGCGCCTGGAACCAACAGCATTTCGATCGTTTTAACGGCGATTTCAAGGATGCTATTCTCGCTCAAGGTCGCGAGATGCTGCGCTGGGAGCTGACCCGGCTTGAGCAATTCGTACTTCTACGCATCTACGACCAGGCCTGGAAGGACCATCTCCTGGAAATGGACCACCTCAAGACCGCCATCATGCAGCGCCCGCTCGGCGGCGACCAGACCCACCCCCAAAGCCAATACGCCATCGAAGGCCGCGACCTGTTCACCCAGATGTGGGGGCGGATTTCGGGCCGCGTCACGGACATCGTTTTCAAAATCCGGGCGGCCGCCGGAACGGATGCGGACGGTGACGGCCAAGCGGACGCCCAACGCGGACCGCGTGCCCTTGCGTTCCGGCACGCCGACTCCACCGGCGCGGGATTTGCTTCCGCCGATCAGCAAGCGGCGATGCGCGCCCAAGGAACCGAGGGCAAGGTCGAAACCATCCGCCGCGAACAACCCAGAGTCGGCCGCAACGCCCCCTGCCCGTGCGGCAGCGGAAAGAAATTCAAGCAATGCCACGGAAAGACATAGACAGTCTGGACGATGGTTAGTGTCAAATGACCAGTTACCAATTACCAGTGACCAATGAACCTATCAACATCGAGGCAATAATATTTGTGGCCGCGGTAACTCGTAACTGGTCACTGGTCATTTTCCATTGACAGACCGGATCCCGCCACATGTCCGACAAACCGTGGCAATTCTTCATCGACGTCGGCGGCACCTTTACCGACGTTGTCGCCCGTCGGCCTAGTGGAGAACTACTGACCTACAAATTGCTCAGTTCCGGCGTCATCCGCGGCCAGTGTGAAAAAGGCTCCACCCCCGATTACATCATCGACCCTCGTCGCATCGGCGAACCGCGCGACCTTTGGCTCGGATATCGAGTCAGCCTACTTGATCCCGCAAATCAGAGCCGCGAGCGGCAGCGAGCGGATGACCATCGTGTCGCTTCCGCTCCACGCTCTGATGATGAGCTCACCCAGGTAAAACCTAAATGCGAGCGCGGGGTCTTGTCCGCTACACACGTAATCGCCTTCGACTCTCTCTCCGGATCGTTACGACTGGCCCGACCGCTCGCGGCCACCCCGCCTGCTGGTCTGTCGTATGAACTCTCCTGCGACGACGAAGCCCCCGTCGTCGCAATCCGTTTGCTCATGGGCATCAAGCTGGCCGATCCCATCGGTGAAATCGACGTTCGCCTCGGAACCACCCGCGCCACGAACGCCTTACTCGAACGCAAAGGAGCCAGGGTTGCGTTCGTAACCTCCAAAGGTTTCGGCGACATCCTCAAGATCGGTTACCAGGACCGGCCGTCACTGTTCGACTTGAACATCCGCAAACGCGACGAACTCGCCACCCTCGTCATCGAGATCGACGAGCGGCTGAACGCCAAAGGCGAAGTCCTTCGTATCCCCAACCTTGCTGAAGTCCGACAACAACTAGCGGAAGCCAAGACCGCCGGGATCGAGGCCGTCGCGATCTGTTTACTCCACTCGCACGTCAATCCGGCCCACGAAGAACAAATCGCGGAAATCGCCGAATCCCTAGATTTTTCGCACATTTCCGTTTCTTCAGGTTTGATGCGCTTGGAACGGATCGTGCCGCGGGCCGACACCACCGTCGTCGATGCCTATCTGAGCGGCGTGATCCGGTCCTATGTCGCCTCCCTGCGGCGCTCCATGCCGGAAGCTCGCATCCGCCTCATGACCAGCAGCGGCGGCCTCATCGACGCCGCCCATGCCTGCGGCAAGGACACCATTCTCAGTGGTCCCGCCGGCGGCGCCGTCGGCTGTGCCCACGTGACCTACGCCGCGGGGTTTGAACGCGCCATCGGCTTCGACATGGGCGGCACCAGCACCGACGTCTGCCGCATCGAACCACCGCCTGACTCCTTTGAATATCAACACGAGACCGTCAAGGCCGGTGTCCGAATCATGGCCCCGATGATTGCCGTGGAGACCGTCGCCGCCGGAGGCGGCAGTATCTGTGCGTTCGACGGCCAGAAGCTCACCGTCGGCCCGCGCAGCGCCGGCGCCGACCCCGGCCCCGCCTGCTACGGCCGCGGCGGACCGCTGACCATTACCGACATGAACCTGGTCCTCGGTCGTGTCGCCGCCGAGCACTTTCCATTCCGCCTCGACCGCGAGGTCGTCGACCAGCGCTTGGCCACGCTTTGCGACGAGGTCAACGCCGCAACACGCTCGTCACTAACGCCCGTCGCACTGGCCGGTGGCTTCATTCAAATCGCCAATGCCAACATGGCCGCCGCCATCAAACGCATCTCCGTCGCCAAAGGGTACGACCCTTCGCAATACGTGTTGACCACCTTCGGCGGCGCGGGCGGGCAGCACGCCTGCGCCCTCGCCCGCACTCTGGGTATCTCGCGCATTCTGTGCAGTCCGTTCGCCGGGGTGCTGAGCGCCTTGGGGATCGGGGTAGCCCAGGTGAAGCGCATCGGCCAGAGAAGCGTCCAGGTTCCCCTCGACGAGAATGCGCTAACCACCCTCGAACCGAAGTTCGAGCGACTAACCGATGTGCTTCGCGATTCGCTTAAGGAAGAAGGGATCGCGCCGACGGCGATTGCTCCTTCGGTGCGTACGATGGATGTTTGCTACATCGGCCAAGCGACCCTCATTACCGTTCCGGCTGCATATCCCCATCAAGTTCGCGAGAGGTTCGAGGTGCTCCATAGACAGCTTTACGGCTACTGTCACGAGGGGCGCGACATCGACATCCGCGTCGTGCGTGTGGAATTGACGGCTCGTTCGCCCTCCGAGCCGCGGGGTCTGCGATGTGGGATGTCGGATGTCGGATGTCGGACATCCCCCATCCCACATCCGACATCCCCCATCCCACATGCCCAACGCCGATCGGTCCCGTTGTATCTACGTCAGCAACTCTCGGCTGGACAGCGTCTATCCGGCCCGGCGATTGTCATCGAAGACACGAGTACAGTTGTCGTAGACCCCGGTTGGCAAGTGACCGTCACCGACGCGGGCGACATCCTACTGAACGATACTGCGGCCAAAGACTTGGTGGAGGTTGTGTCGACTCAGGTTGACCCCATCCGGCTCGAACTTTTCCACAATCAGTTTGCGGCCATCGCGGAGCAAATGGGGGCGACCTTGCGGCGAACGGCCGTTTCCGTGAACGTCAAGGAGCGGCTCGATTTCTCCTGCGCCGTTTTCACGCCAACCGGCGATCTCGTCGCCAACGCCCCGCACATTCCCGTACACCTCGGCGGAATGAGCGACTGCATTAAGGCTCTCCTGCAAGATGTCGTGAAATTTGAGCCGGGCGATGTGTATGTCACCAACGATCCTTTCCGTGGGGGTTCACATCTCAATGACGTGACCGTCGTCACTCCGATTCACGAAGAGCACGGCG
>JAGVHG010000051.1 GCA_020056715.1 Phycisphaerae bacterium
ACTCGTTGCCGCCGCTTAGGGCAGCGACATGCTCGGCAATGGCCTCGGCCAAGGCTTGTGTGACGACCGACGTACCGCCCGCGCCATGGGGAGACGCGATACCGTTCGGTGTGGAAGGTGACTCCGCGGACTGTTTATCCGAGTCCGCCGACTGGGCATCCGCCGAGACCTTGTTCTGGTCTGGATCCGGTTGACCCTCGGCATCGGGTCCCCCCTGACCTCCCTTTTGTTGCTTTTCCCGGGAGGCCTGTTCTTCACCGCGTCCGTTGCCCGGATGGGGTGATTCTGAGGATGATGTGCCGGGTGTTTTGTCCGTTCCGGTCCCGTCGTCCTCGGTAGGTTGACTCTCCTCGGTCTTGCCTGCCGAACCACTCGACGGCTCTTCGGCGCAATCGGCGGCCGGATGGCTTTGCAGCCACCGGACCAACAAGCGCTCTGCGAGCGATGCGGAGTCGTTCGTCGTTCGAACCGCGGCGAAGCCGTCGAGCACATCCTCGTACCCGAACACCTCGGCATCCAACCCAAGCATGTCGCGATAATGCGCCAGCTTGAGGTAGACAGCCGTACAAAAGCGTCCGAAGGCGTCGCGCTGTGCCGCCAGCGCCATGATCCGATCCCGAATCTGCGCGAACATCGCGTCCAGATTCGCGCGAACGCCCGGCCAACGACGCATCGCTCGTTGCTCAATGAGAGCATCCTCGATCACATTTAGCATGGCCTCATGGCCGGGGTGCTTTTCCGAAAATTCTTTCACCACCCCGAAATCCGAAAAAGCCACGTGGGCCATCTCGTGGTCCAAGTAGCCTAGGATCATCCGTTCCAGAGGCTCATCCAACGGTTCGGGAAGCGAAGGCAGCATGATCTGCTTCCCGTCGGTCCAGGCCTCGTCGCCTTGGCAGACGACTTGAACGCCGAACTGGTCGGTCAAAGTCCGAGCCAGCCGTTCGAGCTGGCTCTCAAAGGGGTTGTTTCGCATAAGCGTTTCTCCTGCGATGCGTATGAATAAAGCCACGCCGTGGCATCGCGATCACGGCCGTGGCCTGCATTCTGTTAACTCGTCTGTGTCTACGCCGCGGGTTGCTGTTGCATCATCGGGCCGAGGTGATGGTCGAAGGTCTCCTGGATGACCTTGACGTCTTCTGCCGGGACCTTATTGAGGACGCAGACCGTGAGGGCCCGCGTGAAGTCGTTGCCGCGTTCCAGTCGAGCGCACAACGCCAGAAGGCGTCGAGTGCTCACCACCGTTGTGAGTTGCTCCTCGGCATGTGCCTTTCGCAGATCGCCCGCGGCTTTCACGATCCGCTTGAGCAGATCCTTGTTCAGCGAAGCGTGTCGCGCTCGCAGCAACTCAACCTCCTGCTTGGCCGGCAGGAAATCCATGTGCACAACCACGTCCCAGCGGTCCAGCCAGGAGAAGTTCAGGACGTGCGTCCCACTGGCGTAGAGGCCCGAATCGGAGCCGAAGCCCAGGGTGTTGGCCGTGGCGACCAACCGGAATGCCTCGTGCGGGGCGATGTCTTCTCCTGTGTCGGTCAGCAGCAAGTGACCGTTGGGCTCAAGCACCTGCTGGAGGATGAACCCCACCTCGGGCTGCATCGCGTCGACTTCATCAAGCTGCAGGATGTGGCCTTCCTCAAGCGCCATAGGCAAGATGCCCTTCACGAAGACGGTCTCCTTTCTCTCGTTGACCGTCCAGTGCCCCACGAAATCCGCCACGCTGGTCTCGCCGTTGAGCGAAACGCGGCGGACGGGTCTTTGGGTGAGGGCGCCGATTTGCCGGACGAGCGAGCTCTTGCCGGTCCCACTGGGACCGTGAATAAACACCCGTTCGTTATGCTCGATGGCCTCGGCCACGTCCTTGCAGGGTTCCGTCCAGACAAAGGTGGAATCGGGATGCGGAACAAGGGGGTGGTCCACGCCGCATCGCGCCGTCATCCGGATTCCCGCAATGTCCAATTGGTAGTGAAGCACACCATCGTGCCGTTGAACGCCATGCTCTTTGATAAAGGCGCCGAATTCAGCGCTGTGCAGGGCATGGTTCGCGAAATTGGTTTGGAATGTCTCCGGTTCGGTCTGGTGCGCTGTTCGGAGATGGTGCACCAGGGTGAAGCGTTCGGTATGCCCGCAAATGGGGCAGGTCAGTGTTTCGGACATTGGCAATGTCCTTTCTGCGCCATGCGCAAAAAAGAACTCGGCCGCTGTTGCACGAGGTCCACGTCACGCGCGCGGAATCTTAAGTCCTCGTACCTCAGCAGACCGAGTCAGGTTGTGATTCGGATTGGCCTATGGGAGCGAGCCCATTGGAGGAGGGGGACGGGGGACCCGGAACGCGATGGGATCGGCGAAGGCATCGTACACTGCCTCGATGTCCCGCTGTGCGCGATCCAATCGGTGCAGGTATTCCTCCGCATCGATGTCCTCGTTTGCCTCCCGGCACAGGAAGAGGAACAAGGTGTCCCCTGCGGATTCCACGCGAACCGCGAAGTCACCAATGGTCTCGCCCGCCATGGGAGGTTCAACGGGCAAGAGGTCACTATCCGGATAGGCACGGTAGATGACTTGCGCTGCGATGGCTCGCCAGTTAAGTTCCGATGCCATCACGCACCTCCCTTCTGGGCACGGTCCTCTGGGAATTGCCAGCGCCCGCAGGCGGCTGCATCATCCTGCAGGGCGTCCAGCAAATGGACGATGCCCCACAACGTGTCCAACTGGGGCGGCTTGGGTGGTTTCCCACTTAGCCACTCGACCAAAACGCGTTTCTGGCGGTGAAGTAGGTTCCAGTCGACACCATTCAAGGAATCGAACATGTTCTCACGTCTCCTTTCTGTTGGCACAAAAAAGCCCGGCCGCTGACCGACGCCCGCGCACGCGCGCAGAGACAGCGCCGCTCAGCAAACCGGGCCATGAATTCTTGGGGTTCGATCCTCCTAAGGGGAGGAGCGATTCTGGGCGGGAGGAGGCTGAAGCCTCTTGTGCGCGCCGTTCTTGAGTTGGATGTCCACGGCCCCGTCGGGCGTGATCGTGACGCGCTTCCACTTCGACGGCAGATCGAAGAGTACCTTCACGATGTTCTGGCGGAGGTATTCATCCGGTCCGATGACGTCGGCCCAAAAGCGTTCCAGATCCTCGGAAAACGCTCTCTCCTGGGTATCGAACGTGTCCCCGTCCTCGTTCCAGCCGCCGAGGTGATACCAGACTTCGGATGCAGAGAGGCGTTGCCGCGCTTCCTTGGTGACGTAAACGATGGCGTCAGCCCATTGAAGTTTGCCCTTCGCCGGCAACACGGCCATACAGACGCCGGAGCGGAACACGCGACCGTCGCTGGTGCGGACCGTGATCGTGATCGACTCCACACACACAAGGGTTCCCGACCAAAGCCAGTCCTCATGGATAGTCTTCTTCTTGATGACTTTAACGTCATCGACGGTCGGCATGTTCGCCCACGAGTAACCGTTGTAGGACGAGCGGACGTCGACCGGAACGAACGGCGTCTCGAAGGAGCCGAGCGCCGCTAGGAGGTGGATGTTGGTTGCATCGTTGTCCTCCCACTTCTTATGATCGGAATCGAAGCGGTAACATTGGGCCAGCGGATAGTCCTTCGGAGCCTCCACCCTAACGGGATCCGGCATCCCATCGCTCTTCAGAAGTCCGATCTCGTAGGTGGGCTTCGCCTCGGGCAACGTGATGCCCAGTTCCTTGGCGCGGAGGTACTCCTTGTATACCAAGGAGTGTTCGCCCCGGTTCTCGATGAAGCGGTAGGCTTCCAGTTCGAGCGCCGCCTTCAACGCCTCAAAGGCCTCGTTCTCGACAAGGCGAGTCCGTGCCGGCAGCATCAGGCGAATACCCGTCGGCTCTCCGGTCAGGTCCACGAGATACCGCAGACTGTGCTCACCCACGGGGTGGTAATCGAACGTGACCACCTGGCCGTGAAAGTTGACGAACACGTTGTTGCTGTCGAACGGTTCACGACGAGCCCTGGCGTACCATCCGTTGAGCTTCTCGTACGGACAGACCTCGATCCGGCAGCCCAGTTCCGGGTGGTGGACGGCGCTGTCCGAAATGAACGGCAGCTTCGGGCATTCCTCTCCGTCCACGACCACGCGCAACCCGGAGAAGACCGCGCAAGCGCTTACCTGTTCCGGCGTCCAGCGCTCGTCGGGGAAGCGCAGTTCGGTGCCCTCGTTCGGAATAGGATCGTTTTCGATGTCCACGGGCGTTCCGGTCCAGCCGTCGCCGCGAATGGTCAGCATACTGCCCTGAGAGCGGATGGTGAGCTCTCGTGGCGCCAAGCTGAAGAGCCCGACCCCGGCGGGATCTTCGCTGAGCTCGATGGCGTCGTCCCAACCGGAACTTCCCAGGTCCAGGAGCTTCTTAAACTCCTCGATCCCCCGGCCGTTGTCGCGGACCGTAATAAGATTTTCCGCGTTGGTGATCTGCACCTCGGTCGCGTCGGCGCGCCGGGCGTTCTGCAGAATCTCGATGATTCTGCCTTCCATCGTACCGGTGAACAGCCTGCTTGCTTTCTGCAGCAGGCGCGGGTTCACGGTTGCCTGGATTGTTATTGTATTCATATCTGTACCTCCGGCATGGTTGCTCTTCTTGGCGACGCCTTGCCCATGCCTGCATGGTGTCGCCGTGAGCGCGACACGCGTCGCGCTGAAATTTCATTTCCTGATGATCAAGGTGACCTGGTCCGCTGATCGGCTCAGACAATCTCGAGGGGGGGAAGCTCGGGGATATCGGGGCAAAGTTTCCGAAGGGCGCCAAGCGCTTTGGCGGCCTGCCCCGCTTCAAGCAGCGCAACAGCTTTGCGAACGGCCTCCATTGGCACGTAGGTGTCGCGGCTGTTGATGTTGCTGCCGGGGCGGACCAGCGGCTCTTTCATCCCCGGACGCCAATCCGCCAATTCGGCGTCGCAGTCAAAACTGGCCTCCCCATGCCGGGAATAGCTCAGTCCCAGCTTGCGGCAGGCGGCTTCCAGTTCGGGGAACTCACCGTAGTCGGCTTGCTCGTCGCAGAGGCGTAGGTGCTTGTCCTGTCGCGCCTCGATCAGCTCGTTTGCGTCCTTCGGCATGAACGGCGCGTCGCCCCATTCAAGGCTGAGCGCCGCTGCGCGGAGCTCTTTCAACAACGGCTCAACATTCGAGCGTTTGATTTGTCCGCCGATGCGGATTGAAGCACAGAATCGTGAACTCATATATAGTCTCCCAATTACGACCGCGCGTGGTTAACCCTTGCGTGCCGGCGCGGTCATCACGGCAGCGCAAGGCGTTGACAAGACCCAAGTCCGGAACATCAGGTGAGTTAGGCACTATGAGATGTCACTTTGGAGCCATACTATATTTGAGGCTTTGGCGCGAGGGCGGCGTTTTTGTGACGAATTGCCCCTTCGCGGCGGGACCCGATGTGCGGGACCTTGTTAAAAAACTCGAAGTGCGTGAGGGCGTGAATCGCACTGCACCAAAAACCTGGCCAAGTCGGCCGAGTTGCGTTCAATACGGTGGGTTGTACTGCGAATGACCTCCCCGAGACCGCCTTCTATAGCGTTTCCGCTTCAGCCGTTTCGGAGGGCGATTTCCTTTACTATTCGACCACCCGTCAAACATGGGCCGCTGTGGGGGTCTCTCGACGACAACCACCAGACACACCCAGTTTTCGATGATTCGGATGACCGGCGCAGGTCTGAGCCGTGGCCACCAACCCAATCTACATAGCCAACTCATGAACTAATTCTCCTTTCTGTTGCGGCCTCGCCGCATCTTTCATTACCACTAGGCCCGGCCGAGGCCGGGACCGTGCCGATCACGGTCACCTGGTCCGGTTCGGGCATCAGCACCACGCGATCGTTGCAATCGCTTACCCACTCGATGAATGGATGGGGCGCGTACGCTTTCGGATCGAGCCCTGCGGTGATGTGTCCAACGGTTCCGGTCTGGCGCTCCGCGAACCCTTCCATCGCGTCTTCCGCCTCCAGGGATTTGCCCTTGTAGCAGCCGGCCAGGCGCAACTTCCGGCCCCGGATGTCGCGATCAAAATCGCCCTCCAGGTCCACGGCCACGGTCTCTTTCAAACCGGCGAACCGCAGCCGGCCCGTGACCTTGCCCGGCTTGCTGTTGTCCAATTCTCCTTCCACAAGATATTTGGTTGGTCTCCATGTCATGTTTACACCTCCAATGTTTTGTACGTGCGATGGCACGTCTCGCGCGCCAGACGTGCCATCGAATCGTTGTTCCTACGCGCGCAAAAAGCAGTTCCCAACGGCTGGGAACTTTTCAAAAGCGATGAATGTTGATTGACTCGCACACTTCAAGTCCCGCGGGGCTCAAACTGTCGTCTCGTCGGTGAATGTCGTTGGATGGGGTTGCATAGAATCAGCTAACTCGATCTTGGGCTGGCTCGTGGCCAATCCCGGTTTCTCGTCGAGGATCTGCTTCGTGATGACCAATCGGCGTTGCGCCCGGTGCTGTCACGTGTGGTTGGATCCTCGGGCAAGGTGTGCGAGATGTCGCACGTTTGTCCTTGCCCATGCGCACTTGCGCTTGTGAGGATTGTTAAGTGGTAACTGCGAATCAGCTGGAATTCTTAAATGCTTCGGTCCCGCGGTCGGTCCGACTCACCGCAACCGATCCGCGGCCAGGTGACAGGAAGGCGTTGTCGGTGGGGCGCAGTAGCTCAACCAGAGCTTCTTCCTTCCGGTTGCGGCCGGGTCCCGTCTCCTGCCGCCATTGATCGATTCTGTCCGCCAACGCGCGAAGCCCCGCACTCATCCGGCCGGAGAGCTTCCAACCATTGCGCCCGCCGTAACGGCTGTTCATCCAGGTGACCCTTTCAATCAACCCCAGCCGGGCCAGCTTGGCCCGCGTGCGCTCCAGGATTCGGCGGGACAAGCCGTGGGTCTGCGCAACTTCATGCAACGGATAAGGAACGCCGCCGGCGGCCTTGAGACTCAAAACGATTCGGGCCGCCGCGTAGCGCTGCCGGGGGTTCCCCGGAAACAGAAGTTCCATCAGATCGGTGACATCCTCAACCGTTCGCGCCTTGCGGTGGTCGAAGATGATCTTCGGGCGGACGGTCATGGCTCCTCATCCCCATCTCGCGGCGTTTGATCGGATTGGCGGGCCAGGTGATTCGCGGACTCGAAGACAAGCTCCCGCCGCAGCAAGTAGCGCTCCTTGCTGATGCGAATGGCATGTTCACGCAGCTGCGTGCCGAACGTCGTCTCGATGAGCAGAATCGCGTCATACGCCGAGATGTAGACCTGGTTGAACAGCCTCCAAAAGCGCCAACGCACTCCCTGGCGGCTCATGCGGAAGGCGCGATGGACTTTGTCCCCGTAGGTACCGCGGAGCACCATGTAGCTCGGACTCCCCGGACGCAACTCGACCCACAGGTCATGCGATTCCATCAGGGACTTCAAGTTCGTCAAGAATGTTCGGTCTTTTTCGGTCAGTGCCACATCGAATCACCATGATGTCGGCCCCGTCCTGGCGGAGCTCAACGGCTCCGGCATGGGCCATGAAAATAATCGTGATGAACCGCCGGATGCGGTCCAGCCGGCGGTTGTTCTCCAGCGGGGGAATGTCATCGAAGGCGGTCTCGGCGTCGCCCAGGTACGCCTGCACATGGGCCTCGTAACGCTTCAGATCGAATCCCTTTGCCGCCAGTGGGAGCAGCGCAGCCAGCGCTGGGTCCGCCACGAGGCCGTTCAGCGCTTCGATCAGCCCGGGGATCTCGTCGAGTCCCGCGGAAACCGGCGATAGGACCGCGGAGCGGGTGTCGAACACCGCTTCGCGGGCCTGAACACATTGTTCCAGCTTCCGCTGCCGCGATTGGGCCATGCATTCGCGGAAGTATTCAGCGTCGTATACGCGGGCATCGAAGACGAACCGCGAACGCACGTCAGCCCCGCAATGGAAGCAGCGGTACCGGCAGATGCGCAGTCGGACCCGTCCCTCACAGTCCGGGCACCGTTGAAACGCCACGGTCGGATCGAATGCCGACCCACAGGACACGCAGCGACAGTAGCTTTCCCGGAGCATGCGGAGGTCGCCTTCGCAACGCGGGCAGGCCGAGCCGGAGAGCATGACTTCGTAGTAGAAGTCCCGCGCATGGCCCACGAAGGTCTCCACCGCTTGGGCCAAGTCAAAGGCCCGGCGAATGATCTCTCTCATGAAGGCGGATTACCGTCCGGCAACGGTTCACCCAATGCCGCCGTGGGCTGATCGGCCGGAGTGCCTGGCGCGGAAGACTCCGCATCCGGCACGACTTCCACGGGTTGTTGATTCTTCGGTGTGAACTTACGCCCGCACCCCCGGCAGCGCCGGATGCGGCGTATGCCCATATTTTTCGTGATTCGAACTCCCTTTCCACTGGTGTCAGTGGATTGGCAGTAGGGGCATTTGAACGGTCTTCCCATTCAGGATCACCTCAGGGAGCGGTTGAGTGACCCTGATTGATAAACCTTTGCCACCCCTGTCCCGTGAGACCTGACCACTATGAAGTGGGGACCCGCGGTCCCGACCGAAAACTTTATCAACTCCGCCGTATTACCACTTCTCGGTGATACTATGAACTTCGACAACACAACTCCGCACTACACGGCGCGCGAACATCGGCCCTCATACTATTATCTATATCACCGCGCGCGGGCGTACGGTACGCAAGCACCCAATGCTTCCTATCCACCAATCTCAAACCGCTACGCGCCCCCCGCACTCTCCCGCGAACAGGCAACGCCGAGCATCGACCGTGGCCCTCAAACCGTGGAAGACCTGGTTAGCGACGGCTACTTCGCTGCACAAGCACCCCATGCTTCCTATCCGCCGATCTCAAACCGCTACGCGCCTCCCGCACTCTCCCGAGAACAGGCGCCGGCGGACATCGACCGCGGCCCCCAAACCGTAGAAGACTTGGTTCGCGACGGCTACTTCGCGGTCTCCAAGCGCGAACCCGAGACCGCCGTACTCGTCGATCGTCAGGACATGGCTTGGCTCACCCTTGACGACGCCCTGACGCAGATCCGCGAGCGCGAGGACATCTATCGCAAGAACATGCTCGAAATCGAATGGGCCAAGTGCTACGCTTTCGGCGAACTGGCCCGTCTTGGTTGGCCGGCATCCGATGAGACGTCCACACTCTATCAACGGCGAATCGCCGACCTGCACGCCGACCAGCGCGCCGAGCGGGTGCGTTTCTGGAACGATCTCTCCCGCGTGCGACAGCTCGTGCCTCCTTCCGCGCAACTGTACCTCAGCGCCATCCGCAAGAGTGAGATTCTCGGCCTGGACGAAGGTGATTCCCTTTGAATCCCCGCGTGCCGGAACTGTGCCGCAAGCTCAAACCGGTCATGGGAAGGAAGATCGATCAGCTCTGGGCGGTCTACCTCACCGAAAGCGACCCCGCCGGCAAGGCCGAACTCGAACAGACGCTGGAACTTCTGGCCGCCAAGTACCTCGGCCAAAGCTACCAGCCTGATCGCTCGCCGTTTCCACCGCCTCCGGCGCCGTTCTCGCAATCAGGAGATATTCCCCTGGGTGCAGTGACCTACGGCGGGCAGAACCTTTACCCGTTCCTGCTCAAGAGCCAGCGATTGAAGGAGCACATCATCGTGGCCGGCCGCAGCGGGTCCGGCAAGACGAATTTGACCTTCATCCTCATGCGCGGCCTGATGGCCCACGGCATCAAAGTCCTGGCCATCGACTGGAAGCGCGGCTATCGCGACCTCTCCGCCCTACACCCCGACCTCCGCGTGCACACCATCGGACGCGACGTCGCCCCCTTCCGGTTCAATCCGCTCATCCCTCCACCCGGCTGCGAGCCCAACGTCTGGATCAAGCTGATCGTCGATGTCATTGCCTCCGCCTATTACGGCGGCGAGGGCGTGATCAGCTTGCTCGTAGCCGGTCTCGACCGGCTCTTCCACGACGCCCAGGTCTACTCCGGTCATCCGACTCGTTGGCCGACCATCCCGGAGCTTCTGATCTGGCTGCAATCCAACAAGCTTCGCGGCCGCGCCGCCATGTGGCAAGCCTCGGCGGAACGCATTCTGCTGGCCATGACCTACGGCGAGTTCGGCTCCGTCGTGAACACCCAGGACAACAGCCACGTCCGCGATCTGCTGGAACACAACGTCGTGCTGGAGATGGATGGGCTGTCCAGCAACTCCGACCGCACCATGTTCTCCGAAGCGCTTACTCTCTACTTGTATCGCCATCGACTCGCCCAGGGCCCGCAAAGCAAGCTGACCAACATGATCATCCTGGAGGAGGCCCACAACCTTCTGCTCCAAAAGGCCCAGGACGTCAAAGAGTCCGTCCTTGAGAACTCCATCCGTATGATTCGCCAGTACGGAATGGGCTACCTGTTCGTGGACCAGTCGGCGTCCATGCTCAGTAAGGTCGCCTTCGCCAACTCCTATGCCACCATCGCGCTTAGCCAGAAGCTCCGCGCCGACACCATGACCATCGCCGGAGCGATGAACCTCACCGACGAACAGAAGGAAGCCCTCAACACCCTGCCGGTCGGAACGGCCATCGTACGCCTGGCGGATGAACATCCGGAACCGTTCCTTATCAAGGTCCCGCGGTGCCCCATCGTTGAGGGGTCGGTATCGGACGAACAAATCAGAGCCCGGATGCGACCTTATTCCACTATTTCCGAACCCTATGATCCACCAACAGTCCGACGCGAAGCGGTTCCACCGCTTCCGGCCGCGGATAGAATCAAAGAGAAGAATCCCCGCCCACCATCCCCCAAGACTTCAACCGTCATCAAGACCGTTACAGCCGATGATGACGTTGAAGACCAACCACCCCTAACGGCACCGGAAATGTCCCGCGAAGCGATTCGCTTCCTGGCCGATGTGGCGGCCAGACCGCTATCCACCACCGTCTCACGATACGAACGTCTGCACCTCTCCCGCCGCAAGGGCAACGCCATCCGCCAGGATCTTGCCGGCGCCGGGCTCATTGCCGGCGTCGCCCTCGCCAACCGCTCCGGCCAGGTCGTACTCTATGAATTGACCGATGCCGGACGCACCGTCTGTAGCGATCTCGGCATCGACGCCGGTCCCGTCCCCCGCGAGAGTCTCGAACACCGGTATTGGGTCAGCCGTGTGGCCACGCACTTTGAGCAGCAAGGCTACGAAGTCACCCGTGAGCACGCCGTTCCCGGCGACGGAATCGTCGACGTGGTCGCCATCCGCGCCAACGAACGCCTGGCTATTGAGATCGAGACCGGCAAATCGGACATCAGAATCAACATCGAAAAGACGCAACAGAAGGGCTTTGATCGGGTGATTCTCATCGCTACCACGCCGTCCGCCGTAAGTGCGTGTCAGCGGGCGCTGGGGACGGTTCCCTTCGCGACCCGGCAAACCGTCGAACTCCTGACCTGGTTGGATGTGTCCTGAGCGATCCGATTCCTACCGCTTCCGAAAACCTTTGAGTCCCTGTTCTCGCGGAAATCTCAGTTGGTACCGTTCCCTCCGTGGCGTATATGATGTCCTCATCGACGAAGCATTACGTGCTGCATTGATTGGCGAGGCCTCCAACTGCGATCCCGACGCCATTCAGAAACTGCTCATCCTCGACCACGCGCGCTTCGATCGGCGATCCGCGAGCGTGTTTCCGATGCCCTTCGGCTTGTTCTCGACCCAGACGAAGTCCTCCAGGAGGTGTTCCCTCGTGCGTCTCGCGCCGTGCAAGGTTGCGCCTTGGACCGGCCCGCGACGTTCCATAGCTTGCTGGACAAGATCGCCTACTGACGGGGTGGCCGACCCATGTTCTTTCTCCCTGCTGCCGATCAAGACTTCGCCACATGCCGGGCGTTCGCGCAAAGAAAGCTGAAGGCTCCAGTGCTTGCATAACGGCACCGTAATTTGCCTGTGCCAGGAATGCGCCATGAACATTATCGCCCCTGTTATGCGCATCCTGCGCGTATTTTTATTCAGGTCCGAACTCACAGTTCATCAGGGATAGCATATGCAAACTGCCCGAATGCTCTCCCGCGACGATCAGCTGCCCACCCGGAACGCAGGCGCACGTTGTAATCGCGCTATCGCCGCAGAACTTAGTAACCGACTCACCGTTGGCAAGACGCACCACCTCGATCCATCCATCTTGACCCCCAATGACCACGTGCGCTGCGTCCGGCGTCACACACATTGCCCGAATGTTCCCGACTTGCCCCCCGATGTGCCAATTGCAGATCCCCTTCTCTATATCCCACACCGACAGCGCGCCATTGCGACACCCAGCGACTATCAATCGGCCATTGGGAGTGATGGCCACGGCCGTTACGATACTGGCGTGCGCAGACCGGTGCAGCAGCTCAATGTTTGGCGTCAACTGCCACACACACACATGTTGGTCCGATGTCCCCGATACCATGCGCGTGCCATCGGTTGACACTGCTAGCGACGTCACGGAGCGGAAACGCCCATCGATCCCCAGCGGCTCTGTCGGGCGATTATAATCCCAAAGACGCAGTATGTTGTCGTAGGATGTGGACACGAATCCGCGCCCGTCCGGCAAGGCCGCCAGCGAGGTGACGAATCTCACGTGTTCACTGAAGGCCAGCACGCTTTGCCCTGTTGCAGCGTCCCAAAGCTGCAAAGTGCCATCAGCCAATCCAACGATCAGTTGTTCGTTCGTCGGGCCAAACGCCATCGCATTAACAACCTCTTGAGATTCGAAGCTTCGCACTCGTTGTCTACTGCCAGTAGACCACACGTGCACCTGTTTTTCCGTGCACGCAGAGACCGACTCAATGCCATCCGGTCTAACGGCAATTGCAATGACCGATCCGCGATGGGCATAAGCACTCTGCCCATTTGTTGCCAGGCTGAGGTCCCACACTTTGAGCGTGGCATCCTTGCACGCCGAGACCGCCAGCCGTCCACGGCCGTCTACGGCCACCGCGATGACGTCGTCGCCATGTCCACGTAAGGTCGCGACTTCCGCTCTTCGCCTTAGATCCCACACCTTTACGGTCGTATCCTCCGATCCGCTCACGGCGTAGTCTCCATTCCCGGAAACTGCCACCGACGAAACCCCACGCTTGTGCCTACCAAGCTCCGTTATCTTCTCACACGGGTCCAAGTCCAGGAGCGCCACACTCCTATCGGCGAATGTCAACACGGTGAAGCGGTCGTCAGGCGTCATAGCGATACGCCCATGGTCAAGAGCGTCTATACAAAACCCTCTTTTTTCTTGGGGAGAACAGGTTCTTAAACTCGCTCTATTGCACACATTCTGCAATCTAGAGATCTCCATTCCCGTTCGTAGTTTCCATATTTGAATTGTCCCATTACGCGACGCGGAAACGACACGTTCACCGTCACGCATGAAAGCAAAGTCCGTCACGAATTCCGCCTGTTGCTGCATAGTGCATGCACATGCGCGCTTCTCTAAGTCCCATACTTTCAGGACCCCGTCCTCCGATGCTGATACGGCAAAGTCCTCGGATGCACCAATGCGTATAGCA
This sequence comes from Phycisphaerae bacterium, assembly GCA_020056715.1. Taxonomy (GTDB): domain Bacteria; phylum Planctomycetota; class Phycisphaerae; order UBA1845; family UBA1845; genus SBAX01. Next base: position 13,486 of record JAGVHG010000051.1, read on the forward strand.
GTGACACAATATTTGTGACCTGGCAGGCTGGCGATCAAATCACCATCATTCAAGTCCATCATGAGAATGGTGCCTTCTTTCGTCCCAAGAAGTGCCACCGTGCCGTCGAGTGTAATCGCCATGGCGGTCACGGTGGCAGCAGTACAGGAGAGTTCCTTGGGTTCGGAATACGTCACAAGATCCCACACTTTCACCTTGCCGTGTGCTCCCACGGAAACGACGCAGTTCCCGGTCGCTGAAATAGCCACAGCAAGAACCATCCCCTGGTGGCCGACCAGCGTCCGCAGGAGCGGATCGCGCGGGCCGGACAAGCTCGCAGTTTCCGGGCGAAGCCAGCATCTCTTCTGGAACTGCATGGCTTGGCGTAACAGAACCGCGATGTCAGGATTCGGGAGCCCCGACAACCGGGCCAAGAGCTGCGCTGCTAATTGCCCCGGATCCTTTTCCAGTATGTGTGCGGAGCACTCAATCGCGCGCCGCACGGCCTCGACCGCCCCGCTTCTGGGCGCGCGTGCAAAAGCCGCGAGGAGAATGTAAGGATTCCCCGACCGAAGCTGTTGGTCCAGTAACGAGAAATCAAGAAGCGATTGTGTCAGACCTTCCTCGCTGAGATCCTGGCCGCGATCGCCACCAACACTGGGCGTATCAGGCTTCTCAGCCATTCCCTCGGTGCCAGCAGACGAACCTCCAGCATCGACCGGATCCGTGTCATCCACCTTTCGCTGGCGGTTGCGCCGCCCAAGCTCCCGATAGATAACAAGAAGCCATCTGGTTGGAGAGGCTGGCGGTGGGCTGAAGAGTTTCACATGGTCCACGAACTCCTGGCGAAAGCTGGCGTACTGGAGACGCATGACGGGCTCGGTCGACGATTTGTCCCCCCAGGCCACCACTATTGAGCCTCCCAACGGGTCCAACGCAAAACAAGCCGCCTGAAGAATGCGTGTCGACATTTCCGAGGCGTACTTCCGAACGGTCAGCGCGGTGGGTGGATCTCGCCTCGCGCCGGGACTCAGGTTCAAGTACTCAAGGTACTGGCGGTACGAAAGCTCGCAAACCTCGTCATCCACGCGGCCTTTTTCGCGGAATGCCCGAAGTATGCCGAGTCGCGCCTGGTACTCCTCGTCGGCCGGGGCATGCTTATCTAGCCAGGCAAGAATGCGGTCGTAAAACGACTTGTCTACGTAGGAAGGCATCGTCACCACCTGCCACGGATCCTTTCGCTCGCACCTCAGTTTACCAACGCGGGTCGCGAAGTGAAACGCGCTGGCGCACCGAGTAATTACTCCCTGCCCGTAATTACGCCAAATCATCTGCGCTCAGGATTTTTTTGCGGCGAAGAACAAAAACCGCGCGTATGTTCTAGGTGGAGCATCACGACGGCTGCGAAGCAACGTCGTGGAGTGGGCGTAGGCGACGCGGTTCGACCGTTCGCATGCAACAAGAAGTCTGCTGACGCCTCGTATCGGTCGAAGACGTCCCCCTTGGCTGAAGGCGTCGGCGTGCCATCCGTTTGCAGGCGGCTGTGGCGCGATCTCGATTTCAGGCCGTCGGAAATTCGGCCATGCAGGAGTCACAGAATGCGAGTCGGCAAGACACCAGGTAACGAATCAGATGGCATCCCAAGGAAGACCATTGATCAGCCAGGCAGTGCTCCTGCAGCTGCATCGCCTCGCGCAGTGGGCAAGGTTCAGAGGCTGGTTTCCGGCGCAGAGCATGGTGTTCCGAGCATGTTGATGGGCGAATCGTCAGACGGAAACCCGAGCGAGCCTACCTCGGACGAGCACCCTCCCGCTAAGTGCGCATCGACGCACCGCAAAAGACCTCAAGCCGCATCGCTCGTTAGCGGCCGTAGGCGCGATTGTCGCCGTAGCTGCCACGCGTATCCCTTTATTGACCTCCAAGGAGAAATATCATGACCGACAACGCTCCAGGACAAACCGCTGCCGCACGCCACGACAAGCTTGAGAAACTTTTTCGCATCTTCCGTTTGCCTCGAACCGAGTTCGATTTGTGGGACAAGACCTACGTCGACGGCGATGCCAAGCGACGCATCTTCAACGCGATCGCCATGATGCCTATTACTCGCGCTGTCCGCAGGCAGGTGGGCGGACGGCGAGAGATCATTATTCTCCACGGACCGCCTGGAACCGGAAAAAGTCGTCTTGCACGCGCTGGGGCAAATGGTTTCGCCCAGTGGGTCCCTCGCCCCGATGCTGACGGGGTCCTTCTGCTTCAAGCGTCCGTAAGCAAGTGGGTCAGCGGGCTGCTTGGCGACAGTCAAAAGACCGTCGAGGACGCGTTCGAATCCGTTCGGCTTCTGCTGAACTTCCAGCCCGTCGTCCTGGTCATCGACGAAATCGAGTCGATCGCAACAAACCGTTCCAATCTGTCCGCTGGCGACCCCACTGACGTGCATCGCTTCGTCAATGCGCTGCTTACCGGTATCGACGCACTCGACGGGCGCTGCGACATGCTGCTCATCGCAACCTCCAACCAGGAAGGCATGATTGATCCGGCATTCCTCGATCGAGCCTCCCACAAAATCCGGATCGGGTACAGCGGGCGCAATGCCGCCCGCGCCATCCTGCGTGATCAGGCGCGTGCATACCGCACTGCGGGCATCGAAATCTCTGACACGGTTATTAACGCACTTGTAGAAGAGCTCTACTGCGATGCGCACGCCCAGCCACAGCTTTCGGGTCGCGATCTTTCGGATCTGTTGCACTTAGCCATGACTCAATATTCGACGTTGCGGCCAGGTGTTGCACAACTGGTTTCAATTGCCCGGGAACAGCTTAGGAGAAATAGTAATGGACAGACTTGAAAATCGAATCAACGTGAGCCCTTATCGTCAGCCATCCGAGTGGACGGAGAAGCTCCGTGGAGCCCTCGACGAACTTGGCGACTACGCGCACCTGGGGGAAGCGGAGCGGGACTGTGTTAAGGAGTTTATTGAGCATCTGAGGTTACTCGTATACGCCCGACTTGTCAATTTCTTCGACGTTGTTTTGGGCAACGTGACGTGCAGATTCAACCTTGTCTACGACGGGGAGGGAGGCGACGCATCGGACGAGATTGACGTGTCTCTGCTGGCGTACGGAAACCTAGACTCGGTTCCCTTGGTCTTGCAGGTCTCGGTAACCGACGAGGCGTACGCCCGCTACCTCGGTTTGGATCGCCTGGAATCTAACCCGGTCGGCCGAATAGCAACGGCGATCGTCTCAACGCGCGACCATACAGATTTCCAGCTGAAGCCGTTGCCGGAGGGCTTCGCATTGGTTGAAAAACTGGCTTACGACGGCGACACATTGAGATTTCGCATTGAAGTTGTTGATGGGCCCGATCAAAAAGCACCGGTTGGTTCGCCTCAAAGTGCCGACGAGGCCGGAGAAAGAGTGACGAGGACGACCTCGGAAAACCCCAAGGCAAAGACTCGAAAGGAGACCGCTGATGGGAACGCTGGTATCTGAGAAGGTCGAGATAGCGGTCAATGTGATGCAGCGGTCCGTCAATGCAACCGCGAATTGGTTGTTTCAAATGGCTTTCAAGATCGCAAACCTGCGACGCCTGTCGCCTGACTACCTCATCCAGAAGCGAGAGATAATAGAAAGCGGCCTCTTTGTGTGGCTTGCGGAACAAAAACTCGAAGGACTAAGTATTGAAATCTTTGACCCTAATCGTAACGACGCGCAGGAGCGCTTTGATTTTCACTTCGAGTACCACTCGAGCCCCGACCCTACGGTGAGGGAACCCAACATTGCTCGGCTTGAGGAATTCTGTCGCAGACTCGAAGCGCTTCCACCGGGTATGGAGTATCGTGTGGTTGTTGCTGTTGGACCCAATGCGAGCGAGGTGCCTGGATGGTACGACTATCAATTCCGACCTCTCCTCGCAGCGCGGAACGAGCAACTTAGCGATTACGGATATGGGCACATTGAAACGCACCTCATTTATCGAGGTCGGTAGGAGTTTCCCGGAGTGGAACGGATTATCAGTCCCGGCGGTGGAATTCTGTTCGGGGTGGGTGCCGTGGATTTTCGATTTTTCGCGGCGGCATGCAATAACGTTGGATTGGCGACCCTGGCGCATTGAATACGCATTTTGTACGGCTGGCGGGGGCAATCTGCCGTACCTGACAGCGGAGAGCATCACCATGACGCAGATTAGCCAACATACTGAGCATGTTCTGTGCGATCATCTTCGGCAGCCACGACCGCGCGTCGGCGATTGGGTTGGCGAATCTGTGGCTGTCTTCTGGCAAGCGATTCCGCCCCACAGCGCGCTTACGAGACCATTTGCGCTACTACACCCTATGCCTGTGGGCTTGCACTGCAACGCCGCGCGGGCTCCGCCACCGCGTTGCGCTACTGTCGAATACGGTTTTCTCGTAATTGTGTGTGATCTATTTGCATTGATGAAACGGGGACACGGTCCTCAAGACTCCCAAGTGAGTGAGAAATAGCCATGATTGAGTCATCAACTCAAAGGTGTATCGAGAAACTCGCAAACGCCTGTTACGGTCTTCCAGGAATTGAACCCGACGGCACATCGGAATGTCCATTTGCCGAGGAGGTGTACTTCAGAAAAGAAGAAGCCGCTTTCGAGTTAAAGCAGAAATTGAAGTCGTTGTACGAATGGGAAAAGTCTTACCAAAATGAAATCGCCCGAGGCGAGAGCCGATTCCGGGAGGGCGCGATAAGCTCCCTCCAGAATACCCGCGACAGCATCGCCGCAGCCAAGAAGGCGCTGGCCATCGCCGACAAGCGGAAGTTCCCGCGCGAACCGATTGGTCCTTTCGGCCGCAGAGTCGGCGAACCCCTCCCCTCGACTCAAGAGCTGCTCAGCAATGATCGCATCATGAAGCGCTTTATGGAGGGCGAATAACTTTCCTGGCAACCAGGATCATGAGAGGCCTCCGCGCTGACGTGATCCGTTTGACTTCATCGGCGTAAAAACAATGTCGCTCACAAGTGCAATGCATGCCAGTTCCGTCGTGGCCGGGCATCCTCCAGGGGACGGCTACGCCGATCGATCTTCACTGGAAGTCTTGCGGCCGATCGGCGAACAGGGCGATTCGCTCGCGTTGCGGGAGTTTCATAACCATCGGCGCCTTTTTGTCTACAATGGTTCCCGGAAATTGCTCTTCATGGAGTATTCCGAATGTGTCTGTCGAGGTCCAACGGCGCGACGCCTTCTCGGGGAGAATACCCTGCTTCAGGAGGAAGCGCAGAACCAGCTCGTGGATCGATTCTGCAATCTGCGACCCACCACGGCAAGAAGATCAGGTCGAAGCCGTTGCGGTCCCGACTGCCGGAAGAATTTCGCGGCCATCGTTCGCGCCGTAGACGAATGGCACGCGAAGCACCGCAGCGCCGGCGCACTGGAGCTGGAAGCGACGACCGCGCGAATCGCCCAGGAACGGATCGCCGTGCACGCTTTGTTTGCGTGCCGCGACGCACTCCGGACCCGGAATCCGACGCGGTCGCGTTTCCAGGCGGGTACGCCGTATGGGCCGGTGACCGTATGTATGCCGCGGTGGCTTACCGGCCGGCGCCGGCGAGAATGGATCGACCAGAATACGGCAGCGCCCGAGAACGAGGCGACGTATACGTCTGACGATCTACAGGATCTCGCCGATGCGAGGTACGGACACAGCAGGATCACGTCGCTGGACGACTCCGAGGCGCTCGGGACGGAACCAGTATCCTCCTCTCTCGACTGGCTCGTCGAGCACGAAATCACCACCCGGGGAATCGCGGCGTTCATCGCCGATGAGAAGGCCATCCGAGTCTCCAAGATGCGGCCAAGTATCGCCGCACTCGGGCCTGATGGCGTCCGGCGCCTGGTTCTTCGCCTCTTCGAGGCGATCGAAAACGGTCTCTATGACAATCGGGCCATCGCCATCGAATTCGGGTTGAGTCCTGCTTCACTGAGCAGATTTTTCCCAAGGCGGTGGCAACCCGACGATCACCGCCCGATTCCCCCATTTTACGCCAACCTTTGTCAGGCGCTGGCGGCGTACGCTCCCTTCACCGAAATCGCCCGCAAGGCAGGCGTTTGGAAGACAGTCCGTCGGCTTCTGAATGAACGACGAGGTGACGGTCATGAATCGTGACGATCTCTGGATAACAGCCCTCATCCGCGCATTAAATGACAGGGACCCCCGGTCATCGCTCCGGGACCTGTTTGACCGCATCGGCGCCCTGGCCCCCGAACGCCGCCTTTCTCCCGACTTCAGCCGCTTCCTCAACCTGATGGCCGCCGTTGAGCGGCACTACCTCAACCGCACTTGGCAGCCGGTGACGGAAGCTGCTTCCCAGATGGTGGTCGAACGATTCCTTTCGTCGCGCGGCGCTGATGCGTCGTCGGACACCGGGCGTTCGTCGCCGTGGCAAGCCGAGTATCAGCAGCTGGCCGCGGAAATCGCAGAAACCGTCCATCGTCCGGAAGTACTTGAGCTGATGGTCTTGGGCGACGAGCAGGTCTTGGGCTGTTTCCCCGTGACGCCAACCCTGTTCACGCACTCTTTTTCAGGCATTCAATCGGGGCACTATGAGCTACGCACCGATACGGGGTGGCGGCTCTGGGCCTGCGAGCTCAAGGACACCGATTTGATTCTAAGCGCGCTCCGCCCGCGCCGCTCGCTGCGCCTGGCGGCCCAAAGCAGATCCACCACCCCGAAGCCGACGAAGCGCGTCCTGCTCCAGCCGACGTCACTCTTGGTTTCTGTCTATCCGGGCGTGGAATCGGGCTTGATCAGCATTCAGCGCCGCGCCGCAGGGGGAAAGGGGCGCACCCCATGATCCGTCGTGCTCTCCAGGACAACGCGGCGCCGTCCGCTGAATCCGCGGACAACTTGCCGGCAGTCGCGGTTGGTAAGGCGCCCCTCGCTCTGGTCGTCGAGATCGCGGGCAAGATGGTCGCGGTCGTCACCACCTTTACCACACACACCACGCGTCTTCCCACTCGGAAACGATTGACCGGAAAAAGCTCCCTTCGGCTGGCCTCCGAAACTCTCGCCCATCTTCGCGCGACCGTTCTGCCGCACGCCGATCAGGTCGCCGAATCACTGGGTGTACCACCACTCGGGCTCGAATTATCGGTGACCAAGCCCGCGGCCACACGGGTTCATGAACTGGACGCGGTTGTTTCCGGAACATCCCTGGACGTTTCGGCCTGGCTCGCCGTGCTTTCCTTGTATCTAGCCCTACCGCTCAGCCAGGATACCGTCTGCACCGGGGCTATCGAACCGACCGGCGACGACCTTCATCCCGTGCAGGGACTCATCGAGAAGCTCGCCGCGGTCAGGGCCATGCCGTCCATCCGCCGCTTTGTCTGTCCCCCAATGGACGAGGACCAGTCCATCGGACAGCTGGCTCCTCTGCTCCGGCAGCGCACCGCGGAGGCACTCCAAGAGGCGGCGCGCGACATCGAGCTCGTGACAGCACGGAGCCTCGCCGATGTCCTTCGCACCTGCGCCACCGAGGACGGCATGGTCACAGCGGCGTTGTGCTGCGGGTACTTCGATCAGCGGCTGGGCGACGGAATCCCTCCGTCCGCCCACGACAGCGTCATACGCATTCTTACGGAACGACTTGAAGAACGCTTCTGGGAATGCCTCAAGGCGAATCTTCATGCCGGCCGCACGTCCGCGGCCCGCGCGCTTCTCCGCCATCGCGCAGACTACCAGATTCGCGTCGGCCGCTATCCGCCTCAACTCGGCGTCGACCTCGCCAATCTGGTTCGTTCCCTCCCGCCAACCATTCGGCGACGGCAGGCTTTCTTTCCCCTCATTCCGGCGAGACTGTGCTTCCAGCTCGGCCAACTTGCCGAAGCCGCCCAGGAGCGAGATGCGATCACGCTCACCATCACCGCGTCCGGCCGGCTTCCCTTGGTTGATTCGCACCGCCCGGCGCGACGCAAAGCACGGCCGAGTCGCGATGCGGTCGAAAGACATCTGCAGGCCGTCATTTCGGCTATTGGCGCCGACACACTGGCTCGTGAAATCGGACTGCCCATCGACGAAGTCCGGCTCAGCTATCCGGTCCCCAGCGTCATCATCGAGGACCGGGAGCTTTTCCAAGACGCCTGTACGAGCTTCTTTGTGGCGCTCACGGAACGCCTCGACGTCACGACTCCGACAGAATTCCAAACGGACGATGCAAACACGCTGTTGGCCGAAGCCTTTGCGCAGGAGGGCGGTATCGACGCCGCCTGGGAGGAAGCCCGCTTCGCATTGCGCGGCGGGATGCGTTTTATTCTGGACCGGATTTCGGACACCTACAAACATAAGCTCCAGGCTGCGCGTGTTAAGCGCGTGCTGGAACAGCAACTCAACCAATTGGATTGGACTGATCGCCGCGCCCTGATGGCGTGTCTACTGGATCGCCTCGGTGGTCATCTGCCATCGGAGCTTCGTGGCATGGACCCGGCGCGGCTGGTTAAGCACTGTGATCAGGTTGCATGGGCGTATGTGAGCGCCATGGATCGGACTGTGGCGATGTTTCGACGTTACTAAACCAAAAGGAGGAACAGTATCATGCCCGCTCTTGTTGATTCCATGTTTGCCGCGCTCGACGAGCGCGAGATCGCCCGGCGAGTGGCGATCCCCCACGATCAGGCCAGATTGGAGTTCGTGCTTTCCAAGAATACGGTCAAGAATTACTTGGAGTTCGAATCCACGATCGGCGGGTACTACCAGCACCATTATTCCCGGTGCGTTGCGGTTGGTGGACGACTTGCTGAACACGACGCAAAAAGTCGTGCCAAGCGATTGCTCGAAAGCCGACTCCGCCGCGGTGAGGGTGACATCGTCACCTACTACCGCCGGTGCGAAGAGGGAGTGGGCGGGGGTATGCGCATCGTGCTCGACACGATCTGCGACGCCCTCAAGGCAGAAGCCGTCACCGACTACGTGCGGGACGTGTTTGACCGTCACGTCGCGCCTCATGCGTTCGACCAGAAGGTCGAATTGATCAAGCAGTTCTTCGCCCGTTTCGGCGCGAATCTTGATTCATCGATCGAGATTTCCAATCCGTCACGGTACGCAGACTCGTATTTTGAGTTGATCAACAGCTTCGTGGAATCACTGCAGCGCACTTCCTCGATCTTCCGGCGCCTGTAGAGAATCGACCGCTAATAACACGGACCGAGAATTGCCGAACGGAGATAAAACATGCCTACAAGGCTTGACCAACTTCTTGAAGGGATCCACCCCGACCGTACGCGGAAGGTCATCGAGCGGCGCGCCGATGAGGCCGTCATCTCGTTCCACGTCGACACCAATACTGTCCAGGATGGGATTCGGTTTCACGATATACTCTGCGACTTCGCCCGGCACTTCGACCGCCACATTCGCCACCTTCCAGCGCAAATCGTCATTCCCGACGGCATGGCCTGGCAGCGCGCGGTGGATTTGTTGAGAAAAGCCTACGGCCGCCACGGCGACGCCGCCGCTTTCGAAATCGCGCGCTCTACCAGCCTGGAGGGCGGCCTCCATTCCGTCCTCAAACAAATTGCCCGGCACGGCGCCCGCGAGCAGATCGAGCAGGAAGTCGACTCTCGTGTCGACGCCTTTTGCCACAGCCTGACCGCGGAAGAATATCTAGCGGCAGGTTCGGAGTTCATCGAGAAACACGGTCAATTTCTACCGGCTGAAATGAAGAAGGGATATGCCGGACGCGTGCGCGTCAATCTCCCCGATCTGCTTAAGCAGCACCATCGGGCCCAGGACACGATGAGCCACGTCGGGGAGGCCTTGCCGTAGGAACCACCCGAATCCAGTTCCTCTGCCGCCCGCCCGTCACTCATACCGCGGGCCGCCTGTAACGCACGGGGGCCATATATGTGTTGGGCTCCCCATTGCTGGCGGCAGCCGTTCCGCGTGTGGTCGCGGCTGGGCCATCCCGTGAGAAGATTCCGTCGATATGTCCATACGCATCGCAAATTCTCTGCCACAGATCGCCAGCGTCGAGCCTCGGCACGCGCAGATCTCGATCGCCGCCGGACACTGCGCCCATGTGGGCGAACATTTCGTCAAGGCCGTGGGACCAACAACGCCGGACAGGGCCTGCCGATCGGTGCTCGGCTTGCTCGCCGAAGATCCGATAGCCGGGCAACACTCGTGCACTGTCTACCGCGGGGTCGACAGAGCCGGCAATGGGATATCCTGCGCCAGAGACCAACTCGGCCGGCGCGGGATTAGTCGCGGCTCCATAACCACTCAAGGCCCGCGCCGCGTACTCCCGGTGGCGCCGGTCGCGTCGAATCAAGTCAGAGTCTTGTCCAACATACCCATCGCACGGGATATCTGAGATCACTTGGCCTCATCTCCGGCGAACTCCTTCGCCAGGTCCTGGGCGATCTTCACCAGCTTCGCTTCCGAGCGATCGATGATCGTGAAGAGCTTCTGGTTGTGCGCCTGCAGCGTCTCCGCAGCCTCCAACAGCTCATTGAACCTTCGATAGTCGTACCGCGCCGCCGCTTGCTCGGCTTCCTGGGTCAACTGTTTGATTCGCCGCTCCGCCTCGGCCACGGCACCGTCCAGCCGTTCGAGGCGTTTCTCTAGCTTGAGTTCGTGATGCCGCGCCGAAAGCTCATCGACGGCCTTCTTCCGGGTTTCCGGCGGAAGCATGTCGACCAGATGCCGCAGCTCGTCGATGCGCTGCAAATGACCGTTGCGAAGGTTGTGGTCCCTCTCCCGCAAGTGGGCCATACGCTCCGTGAGCCAGCCCTCCGCCGGCAGGATCTGCCTGAGCTGGGCCATGAGATTGGGCGCCTGCTCCGGATGCTGAACGAACGTGTCCGCGTGTCTGCGCAGGCCGGTCAGGAATCCGTCGATCCGCTGCCCTACATGCTCGTCATCTTGCAGGTCGCGCATGTCATGGCGAATCTCATGAAACTCCGGAGCGACGGCCGCAGGAACGAAGCGCCCCTGCGGCGCCCGCACGTGGACGTGCATGAAGAACATCACGATGCCGACGATCAACCCGACGGTCGCCAGCGTCTGAACGATCTCCGCCGGGACCGGCCAATCGAAGCCGAGGAGCCAGGCCACGGTGATGCTGGAACCGAAGGCAATCAGCGCCCCAGACCAGCTCCCGCCGGTCTGGCGGATGCCTTGGAACATGATCATGGCCAGCAGTATGACCGCGAAGCCGATGGCCACGGGCCCCAGATTGCGAACCGACCAACCGTTGCTCTGTTCCCACCAGACAAGGCCGATGCTCAAGGCCAACCCGATGGCAGTGGACATGGCCACGGCGGGCCGCTGATGGCCGAAGCGTTTTCCGAGTACGGCGTACGTGAGCGCGGTGAAGAACGTAAATGCGAGTGCGAAGTCCGGCAGCAGCGACTCCAAGAGTTGCCCGATCGCCAGCTGACCGAACGGATTGCCAAGGCCCATGGGGCCTTCCGAGACATACTACTATATATGTATTACTGTTCTGCCGGCATCAGAAAGGCATGGTTGCGCTTCGGATCAACAGCTCCGCCCGTTCTCCTACCGCCGCTCGGTCCTTAGTCCTTGCCGCCGAACAGAACCTTTGCAGGCCGCACCGCCAGCATCACCTGGCCCTGTGCGGTTTCAAAGTCCACGTAATGGTGCGGGTTCCACACCTCGCGGAACTGCCCCAGCCGTTCGTCCATGAACCAACTCTGACCATTGTATTCAATGATCGGCAGCATCCTCGGCGCCGAACTCTCGTTTTCCATTCTTTTCCCCTCCGGCCCCGCCGTTCTGTGGCGGTTCGCCTCAAAATAGGCGAACCGCCGAGACCTCAGGCGTAGTGCATTCTGCGGGTTGACCGTAGCCCAACGGGCCGGACGCAGGCCACGACGGTCCCCGAATCGGCCACCAGTGACCACGCCCTTCGTGTGGTCGACCACGCATTGCCTGCTGCCGCTCACCCCGCGACAGGGGTCCGAGGACCCCGCCCCGTAAAGCAGGCGGGGTTCGGACACCAAGTACCGGGCCACCGAACACTCACTTGGCCGTTCTTCGCTTACCGCGTTCTTTCATTTTGTCCAACATGCTGCACAGGTAGTCACTCGCGTCCCCGCAAAACTCGTTGACCAATTCCGCGTCGGATATTCCGCTATCCCTATTCTTACGCTTGTTTCGCCAGGTCCGGAACAATTCCGGTACCGACTCGATCTCTTCCGTTACTTCGAAGTAACGTTGTTGTTCGCACATTTTTTGTTCTCCGGCATCACCGCTCTACTCGGCGGTTCGCCCAAAGCCGCGAACCGCCGAGGCCGCACCGATCGCCTCAAATTGGCCAGTGCTGATGGGGACAACTGTGCAACCCGGGCGTTCAGTATCTGGTCGCCACGATCGGAACGAAAAACGCACTTGCTTATGCGGGTTCCATACGCCCCGAAACTCCTTCAACCGCTGGTCTACGAACCACGACCTACCGTCGAATTCGACGATCGGCAACATTCTTGAAAGCCTCCCATCCGGTTCACCCGAATTCGCGAACCGCCACTTTCGCCAGTGGGAGTGCGCTTCCGATGGAACTCCTCTTCTCTCTCTCTTCTTCTTTCTTTCATTACTACTACTACTACTACTACTACTCAGTCATTACGCTTATAAACCTTGCCCCGCCTCCTGCGGTCCCGGGACCTCGATCGAACCCGCGAAAGTGAGCACTTCAACGGGAAAGACAAGGTTGCACTGGAAAACTACTCTCACTGGCAAAAACGCAAAGGTTAAATACCAGTGCTTCCACTGCACACATCTGGAGGTGGTTTTCCGATGGAACCAACAACCGTACGCAGCCGCATGGTGAATCGCATCCAGCACATGGTCAGCCACGCGATCATCAAGGACCGGCGCTTCCTGGACGACGAGCAGCTCATCCGCTCCGAACAGATGGCCGTGCTGGAGGAGATTTTCAACGCCAACGTGCGCGACGCGGAGATCCAGGAACTTAGCAGCCACTTCGCGGGCGTCCTGCGCGGCGATCACCCTTGCCACATGGCCATCTGGGGCAAGACCGGCACCGGCAAGACGCTCACCCTGCGCTTCTTCCTCAATTTGCTCAGCGAAATGGCCGCGGCCGACCACGTCCCGCTTCGCCATGAACATCTGGACTTCTCCACCCCCAGGCCATGCTTTCGGGCGCTCAACGACCTGGCCTGCCTGTTCAACGCCAGCAAGCTCTACAAGAAGGGCATCTCGCTGGAGGAGCTCATGCTGCGGATCGAGGCCGCCCTCGCGAGCTATCAGGGTTATTTGATTCTCTTCATCGATGAAGTCGACAACGTGCGCCGTGATCGCGATGCGTTCTTGTCCTTTCTGGTCCGGCGGCTGCCGCAGCGCATCCCGGCCAAACTCATCCTGGTCTTCGTCTCCAACCGCCTCAACTGGCCGGACCATCTGGACCCGCGGGTCAAATCCTTCCTCAAGCTCAACGAGCTGATCTTTAAGCCCTATGACGCGGTGGATCTGCAGCACATCCTTAGCATTCGCGTTGAGAAGGCCCTGATTCCCGGGGCCGTCGAACCGGGCGTCATCGAAAAGATCGCTGCCCTGGCCAGCCAGGATCATGGCGACGCCCGCCAGGCCGTCGCGCTTCTCGCCAAGGGGGCCTACCTGGCCGAGAAGGCCGGCGGCAACATCACCCTCGGCCTGTTGGACAGCGCCGCGACCGAACTCGACCGCGATCGGTACGTCGCCCTCCTCCGCTCCGCACCTGTGCAGCTTCAGGCGGCGATGGCCTCGGTCATCGAAGCCAGCAGGCGCGCCAAGGGCGCGGCGATCGGCACCGGGGAGACGTACGATGCTTATCAGAAGTTCTGCAACCGCAGCGGCCTGCGGAAAATGACCGGCCGCGCGTTCGGGGACCTGCTGGCCGAACTGGACATGTACTCGTTGATCCGCAGCCGCATTCTCTCCCGCGGTCGCTATGGCCGCACACGGGAGATCACCCTCGACGTGTCCGACGAAGTCATCGAGAAACTCAGCGCCAACATCAACGTCAACTTCGACCTCCGCGGCTGAACGGCCGGGCGCGCTACGCCACGGCCTGCTTCTCGACCTCATCGCCTTCGGGCTTCTTCTCGATCATGTACTCAAAGGCCTTCTGCAGCACGTAGATCGCCAGCGGAATCTCGTTGCGCGAGAAACTCGACGACGTCTTCCACGTGCCGTCCGGGGCCAAGTACCTCCTGTCGATGGTGGCCTTCAAGATCGTCTGCGGCTTGCCTTTGACCGTCGCAATGTTATCCCACAATGCGCAGGTGACCTGACCCGCCTGAAACTTTCGTACTGGTTCCTTTGTTCCCATGTTGTTTACCTCGAATCCGACCGTCTCATGCGGCCGGACTCTTCGCACTCTGCCGAAGAGGTTCGGACGCCGCCCGTTCGACCGCCCAGGCGATCTCATCGTCGATCTGACGATCGGTCATCCTTGCGAAGGCCCGTTTGAGCACATGGATCGCCAAGGGGATGTCTTCCCGCGTGAACTCGAACTCGCTCTTCCAGTAGCCCCATCGGTCTCTGTAGCGGCGTGCCAGCGCCGCCTGCAGGACACGACAAGGCTGTCCCGCGACTTCAACTTCGTTCTCGAACAAAGCGCAAGTCATCCGACCGGCGCGAAATCGTTCGTTGGGTTTGTTGTTCATCGTGTTTTCACCTCGGGCCCACCGTCTCACGCGGCGGGCCTCTGCACGACGATCGAAAGAGGCCCGCCGCTTCCGCCGGGGTCGTCGCGTTCGTGTGGTTCGCGGCCTGCTAAATTCAGCGACTGGCACAATCAAAACAAAGAATGTCGGACAGAATGGCTCTGCGGGGTTGGAGTTGGTATGCACCACAAAGATCGCACGGAATCGCGACGGTTTCTTGGAGCAGCTGCCTGCCGCGTTCCGACTCGAAGCTGATAAATTCGATCGGTCCGACTGGTGGCGTCACCGTACGAAACTGACGCAATCGCTGGTCCACGAAATACTCATTGCCGCCGACAAACACAATCGGCAGTCGACGTGGTCCCGTCCTGCCTTGCTGACTTGGTTGATCCATTTTCCTGCCTCTGGCGACCGTTCAGTTGACGGTTCGCTCCAATCGGAAGCGAACCGCAACGACAGCAACGTCGGGGGCAGGCGACGTGCACGAACAGCCAATCCGTTGCTTCGGCAGCGGATTGGGCCCATCGTCTCATGCGGCAGACCTCTGCACCGCGAGCGAAAGAGGCCCGCCAAATTCGCCGCCAGCGGCTTTTGACCCGCGAAAATCGGCCAGAATCCCCGCGGCAGTCCGCTGGATGCGGTTCAAGGAAGCCAGAAGCGTCTCCCGATCGCCGTTGTACATTCTCAGGTAATCGACGGCGGCCGTGTTCGTATCCAACCCAATCGCTTCGCACACCACGAAGGCCACCGCCTCGGCTTCGGTTTCCTGCACCGTCCGGCTCGATTTCTCGTGTTCGTGGAGACGCGAATGAGCGAGCTCGTGGACAGTCGTCGAGAACTCCTCGGCCGGCGTCAGTCCCCGGCGCACCGCGATTTGCCCGCTGCCCGACCAGCCCTGCAGACCCGCGGGGCCGTTGATGTAGATGAGTTCGATCCCCTGGGCGGCGATGATCGTCTTCAGCTTGCCCAACAGCTCGCCCGGATCGCCCGCCGTTTGTGCAAGTTCGGGTAGCGCCGTTCCTTCAGTCTGACTCACGTCGAATACGCTCGCCGTCTTGAACGCCACCACGCGGTCCTCGTCGTCGTCGCGGTCGCGGTTACGGCACACAATCGGCGCCAGAATGCGGATCCCGTGTTCACCTTTGCGGACCTGACGGCCCAGGCTCTGCCACGCCCGGTACCCCGCCACTCGTGACGCCTTGGGGAATTGAATCGAAATCAAGAGTACGTTCCCCGGACTGTATCCGTGGAAACGACCCATAGCCGACAGGTATGCCTTGAGTTGGTCACTCTCGCCGGCTTCCAGCGCCGCAATCAGCCGATCCGTAGCCTCGCGTACCATCTTCATCGTTTCGCCGTCCGCCATGGTGATCACCCCGCAAGGCCGGCAGCCTGTGCCCGCCGCCGGAACCTATGCTCGCGAAGTTCTCGAATCTCTGCCCTGAGGCGCTTCACCCGAAGGTACCGCTGGGCGAAGAAGTATTGGTTCCAGTCCGCGAGGTCCTCCAGCTCGATCGTCCCTTTTCGCAGCCCGGCCATAAGAGAGTCGATGACCGCTCCTGACACCTTCGCTGCAACCATCTCCAGCATGATCACCGCGTTACGGAGCTCCACCTTCAGCTTGCCGATCTTGTACCTGGCCTTGTCGAAAGGACCGTGAAGCCTCGCGAAGTCCTCGGTGCCGAATGCGCCCCAGTCCAGGTGACCGAACTCGTCGATCGCCGCTTGAAAGCCGCCTCTGACGCTCTTTACCGGAAGGGCCAGAATCGGACCCCACTCGGCCATGAAAATCTGTCGCTCAAGCTCTCGCACACTCGCGGGCTTTTCGTCCTCCAGCTCCGCCACGGTCCCGTAACCTCTGGCCCGCTGCACCTGCACGACCAGGGGTCTCTGCCTCTCGTCGCGATCAAACCTTCCATTGTCTTCGTCGTTGTTCATCTTCGATGCCTCCAAGCTACACCGCACGTGCGTCGGTTCGCTCAACATTGGGCGAATCGACGCCGTGGCGTCGCGACGGGCACGTCAAGCGGACCCCTCGATAAATCTTTAGGCCGCAGCCGACCCGCCGCAGCGGGGAAAGATTTACGATAAGGGGTCTGCGTGTGCTCGGAGCGAAAGCGGTTCGCGAGGCGAATCCGCGCCCATCGACCAGGTCGATCAAGTCACGCTCAAGCTCCATTGATCCGAGAACTTCTCCGCGTCGGCCATGGCCATCAGCTCGTGCTTTACGTCAACCTGCTCTTCGAAACTCAGCACCGAATTCAGATCAAACCATACCAGCAGATCATCTGGTGACAGGACGTTGCCGAACCGATCCGTGGGCAACCGTCCCTGCCTTCGAATGTGGTCCAGGATTCCCCTCAGTTTGTACGGGTTCATTCTTCCACCTCCATGCGAACGCCGCACCGAGGCGGCTCGCTCAATCCCCAAGCGAGCCGACTCAGTCACAGCCCATAACCGATCAGACAATCCCGCTCGCACGCCATCCACTGCCAGCGCCGACGCTACCGAAAAGCCAGGATCCTCTCGCATAGTGCCGCCCCCCAGGGACGCTCCGCACACCAAGATCACGATCAATCGCCCCCTCCATGTGAACTATCTTCAACGAACCCGGAACCCAGACATATTCATCTTAATAGTCGTATTTCCGCACAGGCCATAACCTGCGGCCGTATAAGGACTTTGCCGCATGCCCCCTGTACCAAAAAAGTACAACCGGCCATGCCAGAACCACCAATAAAGGCGCATTTAGAAGGCATCTTTCGCACAGGCGCACGTGACCGCATCTATTGATCAAACCGCATCTCACCCGGGACTCGCTGCCCTTGGTGGCCCCGTCCAGGAGGCCCACTCCGTGGAGGACAAAGCAGTCCCGGACCATGCCGGCGGTCATTGCGCCACGGTGCGAACCAACTCGAACAAATGTCCGGCAAGTTGTTCCGGGGGACAGGAAGTGAGTTCGTGCGGTAGTGAACGCCGGGCACGCTCCATTAGGATCCGGACCATTTCGCATCGCGTTTTCCAGTCGATGCCTTGGGTGCACTGGGCCTCCAGGCGTCGCCAGCGTGCATCACGGCGCGCCGCTTTCATCACTTCGCCAAGCCTCAACAACACAAGTCCAACCCACGCCCCATCGTCACGCCGCGCGTCAACAACGGCGGCGTCGTGGCCCCAGGCCGTCGGACCCTGATAGCCGCCCAGCGAAGCAACGGTCTCGTCCAAGGTGATCGGAGCGGCAAGGGAAGCGCGATCCCGGCAAGCAGCACGGTTGACCCGCTCGACGAAAGCCGCCGTAGCCCGTAGGAAGTCGGTGTACGTTGTGATGTGCCCCGGAAATAGGTCCGGGTCCGCGAGCGCCTCATCGATGGGCGCATCGATTTCCGCGGCGATCTTGTTTTCATCCAGTTCGGCAAGAAGGGCATCGAGAAGCCGGCTCGCCCGCCGCTGCGTCTCAAAGCGTGTCCAGTTCAGGCTGGGCATGGTGCGGCACTCCGTTTACGGAAGGTCCCAGATTCCCCCAGAATCCGTAGCGCTGGGCGATCTCACGGCGCACGTCGGCGCTGCGACGGTAGTAGTGCTGCCGACAATATTGCAGAATCGCCTCGCGCGAGCTGTCCAGCGGCTGAGGGTCGTCCGGCGGCTTATCCGTCTTGAAACGCACGATTTGGTTGCCGATGCGGGCAACCGCCTGCCACTCATCCAAATTGATCAGGTCATCGGCATCGACAAGCCCACGCAGGTCCCTGGACAGCTGCAGCGCGTCCTGCCGGCCCACGCTGAACATGATCGTCGCCCCGACGTTACACAGAGCATCCGTCTTCGTATGGCTGAATTGGCTGAGGTACTGGTGGGCCAGGGTGAGAGAGACGTTGTACTTGCGGGCCTGGGTGATGACGTCTTCCATCGCATCGGTCATGAACCGATGAGCCTCGTCGCAGTAGATGTGGTAGGTACGGCGCTCGGCGCGCGGTAGGTGGCTCCGCCGGTTCGTCTCCAGACTGAGCAGGGCCAGCAGCAGGCATCCGAGAATGTCTCGCACCTGCATCCCGATTCTCGAAAGATCGAACAGCAGAATCTTGCCTTCGTCCATGATCTGGCGCAGGTCGAAGGCGCTCGCGGGTTGAGACAGCATCTGCGAAACGCCGCCCGTCAGTAGCAGTTTGCTGAGCTTGTTGCGCGGGGGACCGAAGTCGTCCTTGCCGTACTTCTTGAAATCGTGCTCCCAGAAGTCGCGGGACGATTTATTGTCCACGACATCCAGGACCGCCTTGCGAAACGCATCGCCATCGTCGCTGTTCGTGCGTAGCAAGGTGGCCACGTCCAACAGCGTTGTGCCCGGCAACGTCAAGACGCCGTAAAGCGTGTTTCGCAGGATGTGCTCCAGACGATCGCCCCAACCCTCCACGAATGTTTTGAAGACGCAGACGAGATCGTCGGCGGCCCCCCCAGGATCGTAATTACGTGCGGAGTTGAGCGGGTTCCACAGCGCTGTCCATTCGGGATCCCCGGGATCGATGTACACGATTCGCTCGAGCTCGCTGAGCGGGAGCAGGGCCAGCAGGCGCTGCATCAGATCTCCGTGCGGGTCGATCACGGCCACACCCTCACCACGCGCGACGTCATCCAGGATCATCCGCTCCATCACCGAAGTCTTCCCACTACCCGACCGACCGATGAAATGAGCATGCTTGATCCGCGCCTTGAATGGAACGCAAACCGGCAACCAACTTCCCGCATATTTGCAGGATCCCAGGGGCGTTCCCTGACGCAGAACCGGGTCCGGTGGCAAGGTCTCAAGCTGGTCCCAGGGTATCAGGTGCGCCCGTCGGCCACTCTTGGGCGGGGGAACGTGGACCATGCTGGTCAGTTCCCAGGAGTTCAGCAGAAAACCCGGGCGAAACGTAGCGCCGTCGGCGAACATCCGCCGCACGAGGGCGGGCGACTGGACTTTGCGATAATCCGCCTCCGTCAGCACACACAACGGACGGCGGCCGTGCTGGAACAGGCCGGCCATCATCGCAATCGCGCGCATCGATTCCTCAGCCCTTTCGCCTCCGTTAAGCACCGCCATTCGCAACGCCGCGGCGAAGAAAGGCTTGTCGTTATGCGCTTTGGATTCCAAGTCGAGGGAAATCTGCTGCAACGGGCTGGACGGCTGCTGCTGAGCGTAACGCCGAACGTCGGCCGACCCCTCCAAAGACTTGATCCTGTGCTCATAGTCGAGCAGTGCACAAACATTCATGGCCCACGGGTGCTCCGGCGCAACCGGCTGGAAAACCACCTGGTACACACCGATTGTCGGCTTGGGGAGCTTACCGAGGATGCGCATCAGCGCTTCGAGGGGTGAGCTTGCCAATTCCTCGGGAGAAGTGAAGAGATGCGAGTACGGCGGTTCCGGCAGGAAATCGCAGAAGAGCACTTGATCCCACGTGGCGGATGAGTTCGCAAGCAAGGGACTCTCTTCCGCAGGAGCCAATTCGCAGAATTCCATTTGGGCGGTAAAGGCGCTCTCGATCAATGGGGCATCAACTTGGTGACACAGAATGCCCACCGCGATCCGCTCCCCGTTGCCGACGACCTCGAACGCAACCCGGTGGCGGACAACGGGAGCCAGGAGCTTCAGCCAGCGCTCGGACCGACGCCAGTCAAAGGGCTGATCCTTCGCGATCCAGATCTGCTTTCGTACCAGGAGATTTTCAGAGGGAAGTTTTTCGGCTACCCAATTGGGTTGCGTCTCATCGCTGAGCCGATGGGTCGGTCTGGTGATGGGACAAAACGCCGGTTCGAGCGCTACCGGCTGGCTGTAGATCAGCGGTTCACAGCCCTTTACCGCCTCGCGGAGAACAGCAGCCTCGCTGCGCGCCAGAACAATGTGCGGCCTGGCGGCCGCGATCATGGCTGTCTCGATCGCCATCGCAGACCCCCGAATCGTGGTTGGAGAATGTCCTCACCAATTTGGCGGCGGTGACGGTGGAGTGATTTCAACAGAGGGGCTCCTTTTTTCCGCCTCGGACCGAAAAATAACCCACGCCGCCGCCGCCTCTCCTTGGGAGTTCCTGCGCCGTTGCGGGAGCCATGACTTTCGGAAGTTGGGGGTTCGGCAGTGAAGACCACACGCTGCGTCCAAGAGAAGTTGGACCTCTTTCGCGCGTGCTTCAGCGGTCTGCCGCATATCTACGGCACGTACGATCCGCCTTCCGGTGACGTCCGCCAAGTGAAGCGACCGGTGACCGATCGGGTCTTTCTTGATCATCTTCAAGGGCGAACGCCCTACGGGGTTTACCTGTTGTTTGGGGATCAAACGCGGGCCGTTGTGGCGGACTTCGACGCCGATGACCCCTCGCCGCCCCTCGCGTTCTTGAATCGCGCCCGGCAATTGCAAATCGAAGCGTATCTGGAAAAGTCGAAACACAAGGGCTGGCACGTGTGGGTCTTCCTGGCCCTCCCCGGCGTGACGGCCGCCAAGGCGCGGGTGGTCATGCGTCGAATCCTCGGCGAGGCTGGAGCGGTCAAGACCGAGATCTTCCCGAAGCAGGATCGACTCAATAGCCGCAACCGGTTTGGGAACTTCATCAACGCGCCGTTGTACGGCACCCTCGTTCCGCAAGGGCGAACTATTTTCGTGAACCCAACGACTCTCAAGCCCTACCCAGATCAGTGGGAGCTTCTGGCGGGTGTTCAGCGTGTGTTGGAGCCCCAGCTGGAGCAAATCATTGTGCAATGCGAAATCGGCTCACCCAGCTCCTGCCCTGCGGTGCCAGTGAACGCCGGCCCCTTCAGAACCTTCGGCCTGGCGCCCTGCGCCCAACGCATGCTCAGCGAAGGAGTGACGGCAAATCAGCGCGTGGCGTGCTTCCGGCTGGCCGTCCATCTGAAGAAGGCCGGTGTTCCAAGTGACATTGCCCGGGCTTCGCTTGGGGCTTGGGCGATGAAGAACCGTCCGGAGGACGGAAAGCGTGTCCTTACGGCGAACGAAGTTGCGGAACAGGTGGAAGCGGCCTATGTCAAAGACTACCGCGGCTGCGGCTGCGAGGATCCGGCGGTACGCCCGTTTTGTGATTGCGCTTGCGCTCTATACCGGCACAACAACGCCGAAGATGCCCACGCACATTCTGTAGCGGCGCCCGCGCACGCCTCATTGGCGACCGATGTTGCGAGTCCATGAACGCGTAACGTCAGCGAATCGACTCAGACATGAGGTTGCGCGCAAGGTCAGCGGTAGTGGGGCACGGCTGCGGCATCCTCGAAAAGAGAATCGACTTGGGCGGTTCCGCAAGTCGCCCTCCCATGATCCAAACCGGCCCCCAACATCCCTGGTCCTTCAAACGCTCGACGTCGGTCGACCACACGAAATCCGTCAGGGCCTCGACGCGAACCAACTCCGACAGGCCCGCGAGTCGCGCCCGACCCGCCAGAACAATCAACAGACGGAAACCCTTCAGCGGGGTGTTCAGGATTGCCTCGAAGCGCTTGTACCGCTCCGAAAGCAGGTATTCGCGGTAGACGGAGATCTTTGACTGTAGAAAGGGTCGCTGTGCGTCCCCGCTGGTGAGAGGCTCGTTTCCACGATCCGCTTCGAGAAAGAACAGCAGCGTCTTTCCCGCGTCCCGGTGGGTTAGTGCGAACACTCCATCGGGAATGAACGTGACCGACCGGGCGTCGCCCCTGGCCGGAACCGATCTCGTGCCAATCGCCTTGGGCGACGGCTCAATGGCGCACAGCCCGGCATGGGTCGAGGATAGGTACTGCACCTGAATTTCCGGCAGGAAGCGTTGCAGCTGGATGAGCTGCACACGGAACTCGGTGATCAGCAGCTGATGCTCAACGTAGCGGACCTCCTTGTGAACCTTCATATCGGGAAGGGCTTTCCCTCCGGTAGCTCCCACGGCCTCGCGGCCGGCCTTCGTCAGGGCCAGTACATGCTCGGGCCGCCCGCGCCGCGGCGTCAGCGCTCGGGCCAGCACCTCGACGAATTTCGCCTGCTCGAGAATACGAAGCCGCCGCTGCAACGCGTGGGCATTCCGATCAAGGACGATCGCGAGCTGCCCAATGTCGGCCACCCGAAGGTCGCACAAGGAGGCAAGGAGTTCGGTGTCGGAATGAACGAGTCTCATGGCGACGGCGCTCAAGTCCTGATGGCTGGTAGTGCGCACATTCTTCATGAATAAGGCGGATGGGAAGGTGGGGAAGATTTCAGATCCCGCCGAGAACGCACTTCAGACATCACCTGAAATTCAGCAGATTCTGAAGCCGCCTCTAGTGTGCGGGCGGCTGCGAATTCTCCGTAACGCGCTGCATGGGGCGAAGGGCGACCAAGAAACGCCTTTCGCCGTGAGTACGTCAAGGCATGAAGTGAAGATGTGCGAACATCGCACGAAGGAGTCGAGATCATGGCCGAACAAGGCAAGAAACCGATCAAGGAGTTCAAAGCCGGCACTGTTAGAGCGGCGATCTGGAAAGAGGATCGCGAGGATTCTGGACGCCAGACGATTCGTTTCAGCGTCAAGATCGAGAAACGCTACTTCGACGAGGCCAGCAAGGAGTGGCGAAACACGGACTACTTCTTCGCTAACGACCTGCCGCGTCTGCGGCTCGTCGCCGAACGAGCGTTTGAATTTATCGTCCTCGGCGAGTCGAAGGACGGCGGTGATGCTGAGTAGCTCGACCCTGAGCATTCGTGGCGTCGCTTCCCGCGGGGCGATTGGGATCTCGGCCAGTCGTTTCGCGTGCCCGCTACGAACATCGGAGCCGACGGCCAGGTGATGTTCGGAATCATTGGGGTGCTAACCAAACGGTCGCACCGTCTTCGTGACTTGAGTCCGTCCTTGCCGTGGGCGCCGAACATTTGGATGGGCCTGAGCGTCGAGAACGCCAACTACAGGTTCCGCTTCGATGATTTGCGCGCAACCGGGGCGGCGATCAAATTCCTGTCCCTTGAGCCGCTTCTTGGTCCGCTCACAAATCTCGATCTCACCGGCTTCGATTGGGTCATCGTGGGCGGCGAGTCCGGTCCTGGCGCACGACCGATGGATGCCTATTGGGTGCGGGACATTCGCGAGCAGTGTGTCCGCGTGGATGTACCGTTTTTCTTCAAGCAGTGGGGGCACATTCGGAACAACCCGGATCGGAACGATCCGACCGCGAAACAGAGCGGCGGAACCGCCAAGGGCGGGCGGATGTTGGACGGACGAATTTGGGATGAGATGCCTCACACCACGGCAACGAAAATAGTAACTGCGGGAGCTGCAGAAGCAAACACATTGGAGTGATCACATGCTTGAGTACGATCTGTCAAATACCCCAATCTTTGCGTCGGATTCAACGATCCCGGTACCCAACGAGGCGGAATTGTTTGTGCTCACCATCGCGCTTCTGTTGATTCACGGCGTGGCTTACACCGAAATCGAATCGCAGACGATAGAGTTCAAGTCCGACGAACTCGAAAGAGTCGCCGCTTGCGTTGAGGAAGAAGTCCCGCTCTTCACGCGCGACATGGGGGTCGGGCAGGCACTCCGACAACGACTTTCCGACTTTGTGGGGCTGCGAATTGCCAACTGGCCCACGGAAAGTAACGGAGAGTGTGCGAAACCCGGGTGAAGCGATTGAAGAGCGCGGCCGGTGGTCGTGGGACAGATCAAGAAGTGATTTTATCGTGTCAACAGTGGGTGCAATCGGCAACGAGAGATGACAGAAACCAAGCCAATCCAACCTGTTCTTCCGGACGGCAACGGCGGATTCACGTCGTGTCCTGAACTTCTCACGGAGCAAGAAGCGATCCGTTACCTCCGCTTGGACGTTGACGGACCCGAAAAACCGGCGCTAACGCTTCGCTACTATCGCGAGCGAGGGCTATTGAACGGCACCCGGGTCGGACGTCGAGTACGGTACCGCCGGGAAGAGCTGGACCGGCTTCTTGAGCGGCTCACGGTGGATCATCGTTCGGCTTGAGTCGCGAGGCTTCTTGCTGAAAAGCCCCTTCGCGGATATCACGAAGCTGTCGATCGGGTTGAAAAATGGAAGGCTCGTTAGCGTGTGTCGCCGCGATTCGGCTCCTCCGAGCAATACAGGCTGAAACTGGTGGTGCGGTCGATGACCAGGCCGACGTCGCACGTAACGAGCGAAAGGAAGCGAGGTGAAGCATGGCGATATCAAGGGTTGGAGTCTATCGGGATCCACGGCGAAAACACCCGTGGATCGTACGCTGGTTCGGCGAATTCGATCTTGAGAAAGGAAAACCCCGGCGCTACAGCCGAGCATTTGCTCGGAAACGAGACGCCGAACGGCTCCAGGCGCAGAAACAGGCCGAATTCGACAAGGGTGCACAACGGGACCGAACTCCGGAGATTGGGCTGGGCGAATTCTGTACGCGGTTTACGGACACTTGTCTCCGCAGCTGCAGCCACAGTCACCACCTCTGTTTCGACAACACGATCCGGCAACTCACGAACCAGTTCGGCGCAACCTGCACTTTGCGGAGAATCGACCGGCAACACGCCGAACAATTCATCGCCTCACGAGTCCGCGTGCACAAGAACGGGCGGGGCGAGGAGGTTTCAAGCTGGACGCGTGCCCAGCACCTCAAGCATTGCAGAGCGATGTGGCGCAAGGCGACTGCCTGGGGATTCGTGACGGAAAACGTGTTCGACCACATTCGTCCGGGGCCGAAGCTGACCAAGCCGTGGCACCACATCACGCCTGGTGAGTTTCGACGGCTACTTGAGGTCGCACCCGATGCTCGTTGGCGGGCAATCTACTGGACCCTGTACGGCTGCGGGCTTCGTTTCGGCGAGGCGTTCAATCTGCTTTGGTCCGATGTCGACTTTGAGCGATGCCGGATTCACATCCGCAATCGCGTGGCCAGCGAAGAGTTGCCGCCGTTCGTCGTAAAGGCCGATGGACGAGGTGCGGCGTCTCGGGAGCGGTCAGTCCCCATGCCAAAGCCCGTGGCCGATGCCCTGGCGGAATGGCAAATCAAAGCGCCGGAGGGGGTGCCGTTTGCCTTGCTTGGCAGGACCAGGTTCGAGGCCCTTCAACGAAACTGGATGCGTTGCCGGAGTGGGCTTTCCCGAAAGGGCGCCCAAAGGCCTAGACCTTGGCAGAACAGGGATGTCATAAACAACGTTCTACGGTCGATCAAGCGGCACGCACGGCAGGCTGGCTTGAAGCTCACCGCCCCGATCACGGTGCATACCTTTCGCAAGTCGTTTGGGCAGAACCATGCGGAGAATGGGACGCCGATGCACGTCCTGCAGCAGTTGATGGGACATGCGAACATTACGACAACGCGGGCGTTCTACATCCAGATGGGGGATGCCAGC